>CAZKKN010000063.1:0-9521 GCA_964553375.1 uncultured Eggerthellaceae bacterium
GCAGTCTTGAAAACTGTTCTACCGCAAGGTAGCGTGGGTTCGAATCCTACCGCCTCCGCCATATTCCCCCAGCTCATAGCCTGTTTTTTGGCATCTCTTAATGTTAACCATGTTAAACTCGTATCACGTACAAATGTACTGTTTTAACTCGTTTTGACCGGATTTGACCCGTCAATGTTACACGATGTTACATGCCCTTGTGATAGCCAACCTCCTCCTGGATGAGCCTCTCCAGATTGTCAGCGAGCTGTATGGTCCCCTTAAGGGTGAGCTTCTGATAATTCGTGCCGCGGGTGGTCCCGTCGCTGTGGCCGAGTTGCAGACCCACGAGCGAATCCGGTGATTCAGCCTCCCCCTGCATCGTGGACCACGACTTGCGCAGCTTGCCCGGATTGACGTATTTCACGCCAGCCGCCTCGAGCATCTCCCGGTATGCGGTCGTGATGGTGTCGGGGCGGCGGAAATGGATCGCCTTGATCTCCCCGCCATCGTAGGGTGTGCTGGATGGGCATATGGGCCCGCTTTCCGGAATCGTCTCCAGTATCCGTGAGGCGAAGGGCTCCCCCACCGCTATCCGGCGTAGGCAGAACCTGTCATCGGTCTTCAGCCGCTTCAGCTCTCTTCCCCCTATGACCGGCACCACGGCCTTCTTGATGTCGATGAGCGCATAAGTGCGCCCAGATCTGACATATGGCTCTATATCCTCAGGCATCAGGGCGCTCGCTTCCTCAACGCGCGGGCCTCCTCCGGCCTCTATGAGCAGCGCCGCCTCGAAGGCGAACCCCCGGATGGCCTCCATCCACTCCGGCACCTCGTGGGCATGGAGGAGGGGGCGATCGCGTGGCACCGCCTTCTTGCGCACCACATAGCGGTCGCAGGGGTTCACCATGTCCAGACCCTCATGGATGGCCAGGTTCACCATCTTGCGCCAGAGCGAGAAGGCCGACCGCTGCACCCAGGGGGACTCTATCTCCGCCAGCACATCCTCCACGCGCTTAGGGGTTGTTTCAGCGACTATATCGCCGCCGATCCTGGGGCCGAGCTCGCGGGTGTAGACGCGGATGTTCTCCTCGCGGGTGCGCGTGGCCAAGGCGTATTTGTCGAATGACGGCACCACGATCCCGCCCCAAAGCTCGTCATAGGTCATGTCGGGCTTATCGCCGCCCTGCTGGATGTATATCTTGGCCAGCTCGAGCTCCGCATCGTCCCAGGTGCCGTAGATGACCCTGGAGGGCTGGGAGCGTTTCCCGTTGGGCTTTATTTCGCCCTCCCACCATATGCGGTGCTTCTCGCCCGGCACCAGCTCCTCGATGTGACCCCAACGCAGCTTGTTTCGTTTGGGCATGGTACAATGCTCCCATCTGCCCTTATAGGGCGGTAATCCTTGGGACCCCGCTGCCTGTCGCCAAACTGACGCGGGGTTCCTGCTTTTTTCACGCTAAATAGTTGTCAATCGGCCATGTTCTCCTTGAGCCAGTCAGGATCCAACGGTCCAGAAATCCATTTCGTCATATCGCGATGTACGCATAGATAATCTGAGAGCAATCTAGCATATTCATCCACGACTCGACCCGAATAGTCTAGGTTGAAATCAAGACCAACTTCCTCCCTTTTATCACTAAGCAGAGTAGCGAGCATAGGAAATACGTAGAATGGCGATGCGTTGTCAACCGGGATGGCTTCGTCCTTCTTCGGAATTGATGGGATCTGGCGCCTGATGATGTAAGGCTGGAAGTGAGCGCAGACATTGCGAACATCGTTCAGTGTCCTCAGCCAGCTCGAAAGCCTGTCCTTTCCCACATTGAAGAAGGTTGCAACCTCTTTGGTAACAGATGGGTCTGCGGTGTTCGCATACAGCTGCGACACTGACCCGAAAGATGCATACTCTGAGACATCCCAGATCGGCGCCATGCCGTTGTATTCCTTCGCCAACCCCTCGAGCCTCTTGTTTCCTTTTGTGATCTGGTGGTCAATCTCGTTATTTATATTAGATATCGTCTTGGTGTGCCTTCGCTCTCGAAGGAACAGGGATTTGTCATACCACGAGAACGGACCATATGCCTCTGCCATTATCTGGGTATACCTCGCCTTTACCTCAGTCTCAAGAACTCCGATGTATTTCAAAGCTGCCGCGCTGATCCGCCTATCAAATGTGACAAGATCATGAACCTGCTTCATATTGCAGGTCTGCGAGGTACTGTATTCCTTGTATGCATTGATATATTGCTTGAGTCGATGGAAGCTGATTCTCTGTAAGACAAGAAGTGTTGCAGGCTCTGGGCAGCAATCGACGCCACTCGATTCAAGCTTGTCAATTATTTGCTTAAGAGACAAAACGACCGGGGGATTTGCACATGCATCAGAGGTGCCCCCGGTTCTATCATTTTGTATATTATCATCATTTTGCGACATAAAGCACCACTATCTTCCACTCTGTCAAACTTTCACACACTCGTTACCACAGTGTGCCGCATCGTGGTACAAGACAACCTCATTCCATCATTTGTCTCCCTGTTAAAATAGATACGTTGAAGGGAGCGATTATGGCAAAGAGCCAAAATGAACTCGTAAAGGTTAAGTTCGATGGCCAAGACCATCAGGTTGACATAGATACGTTCACGCAGGTTCTGCTCAACTACTCCACTGTGATTCAGGCTGCCGCAAGCGAGGCCGGAACCCAAGGAAATATCAAAGTCGCCATATGCGCCATAGAAAGCGGTAGCCTCGATGTTCTTGTATCTATAGCATCTTCCGGCTTGGGCGGTCTTTTCGATTTCATTGTTGACAACAAAGAGACCATCGGGACAGTGGTTGCGCTTGCAGGGGGACTCTATCAATTCAAAAAAGATCTCGCCGGGAAAGGTAAGATTGTCGAGACTGAGGAAGTTGGCGGAGACCAAATCGTTGCAGTGACCGAAAAGGGCGATGTCACCGTCAATAAACCCGTATATAACATATACGTAAACCACCCAGAAGCAACGGATGCAATAGATAGCACATTCTCCAGATTGGAGGAATTCCCGGAAATCGAAGGATTGGAGTTCTCCGTCAAGGGAAGAACCGAGTTCCGTGCGGAGCATGATGAGTTCTCCGCCATTGCCGAATCCTACAATCACGAACCGGATAATGTTTCCCACATTATCGAAGATAATGCAGTGTTGACCGTAATAAAGCCGTTTTTGGGTCCTTCTCGCACACGCAAATGGGAGTTCTATTATAAGGGCGGGAAAATCAGCGCCGTCATCGTTGATGAAGCATTCCTTGGACGTATTGCTGAGTATTCTTTCACGGTGGGAACAAAGATGATTGTCGATTTGGACATCGAACGAATATACCGTGCTGATATTGATGTCGATCTCAACAAATCCTACAAGATCATCGCGGTTCATGATGTAGAGCAGCCTCCGAGACCAAATCCACTGTTTTAGCTGCCCCATCAAAACCCCCAATCGAACGGCAGCACGTAGTAGACCACGCGGCCGATGATGGTGATGTTCTCGGTGCCCGGCTCGTTGAAGTTGTAGGTCTCCGGCGCATAGGTGGGGTCGGTGGAGTCCGGCACCAGCTGGAAGCCGTTGTTGAGCTTGTGGACGCGCTTCACGGTGGCGTCGTAGCCGTTGACGCACACGGCGTAGGGCTGGTTGTCGCGCTCCACGTCATCGCAGGGGTCCACCAGCGCGTAGCAGCCGTTTGGCAGCACGCGGTTCATGGACTCGCCCTCGATGCGAAGGAGGAACGACTCGGGGTAGCGTTCGGCCACCTTCTTGGGCACGGGGTGTGTGCCCTCGGTCTCTATCATCTCGATGGGGGTTCCGGCGGCGATGGCGCCGTAGAGGGGGAGGTCGATGAAATTATAAGTTGATACGCCCTTCACTTTCAGTCCCCGGAAGTCATCGAGCTTCGCGGTATCCCAATCGATATTCAGCTCACGGTAGATCTTATCCGTCAGCTCTGTACGGGTGTTCTTCATGCCCCTGCTGAGAGCGTTGTACACAGACGTTACAGGCATATCGATAACTTCGGCAAAATGAGGGACACTGCCGTATTTCTCTTTAATTAACCGCTTTATGGCATCTTCAAGTGTTTCCATTTATGTTCCATTCCTGGTAATCGTGTGCCCCTAATAAAAGCAAATTTGGAAATATTTTTCAATATTATGTTGCAAAGTTTCCAATGTTGGTTTATAAATTAGCTACTTTCCAATTTTGGAAACCGAGGAGGTACTGTGAGTCTCAACAATCTGAAGGCAGAGCTAAAGCGTGTTGGAGTGACACAATGCAATGTCGCAGACAGCATGGGAATGTCCAACAACAACCTCAATCTCAAGATAAACGAGAAGATTCCTATGACCGTCGATGAAGCGAAGTTCATTCGTGATACATGGCTTCCAGACTGCACATTGGATGTGCTCCTCCAATCCGACGGCGACACCCCCACCAAGGCCGAATCGCTCCATGCCCAGGCTGACGCCATAGGCGATGCCATGCGGCAGGCGTGCGGGGATGACCCAGAAGTGGCCGAGATCGAGGGCCTGTTCCACGAAGCAGTCAACGAGTGGGAACGCAACGAGATGACCAAGGATGAGGTGGCCTAATGAGCGAGACGGTCAACAGATACCGCTACACCTACATAGATCCGCATGGCCTTCCATGCTCAAAGGACATCTACGCCGAGAGTGACTATCTCGCCAATGAGGAATTCTGGTCTGACAAACGCGAAAACTACTCAATATACAAAGTTGAGCACCTAGGAACCTATAAGAAGGCCGACGATGACGCCTGCCAGTGCGGTGATGATTATCCAGGCAGAGCGGTTGATGGCGTCGATGATGGACTCGATGACGATGTAATGGCCTCTAGGCATGATTGCGAATTCGGGGGAGAAGGAGACATTGTCTGCTCCGTTGGGGTAGGTGGGGGAGTTCGGGATACGCCGGATACTACTGCTTCCACTGCCATAAGAAATCTTTTCCATCGATTCTTCTGTAAAGGAGGCCAAACCTAGCTTTTTCAACTCCCTGTTCATTTGGCTTTCGAGGACAACCTTTCGGAAAGGCTTCTTTTCAAAACGAGATACGAAATATCCCATTTCTCCGGAATGCCGGTGAATCTTGAAGAGATACCAAGCCAGATATGCGGGGACTTTATCCATGAAGGCAGTTTAGCACCAAGCAGAGCCTGCCAGCCCTCCAAGCGGGCGCATGGGATAACTCGGACGGTAAGTTCCCCTCCTTTCCGCCCGTGCGCCCGCCTGGCGGTCTAGCGACCGAGGACCTTGAGAACCGAATAGGCATTCAGGAAATCTTGATAGGGAGGATCGCCGATGATGAAACATCACATCACGAAGTACTGGGAGGACGGCACCCTTTGGGCCGAGTCCTGGATACAGGTGAACGCCTTCGGGAGATGCTTCTGCTTCTCCCGAAGGCGCATCAAAGTGGGCTAGGGCCTATTTGCCCCTAGCCCACATCCGACCCGATTCCTGGGTCGGCGGAAGCCGGTCGCCTTGGTCGATCCGGACGGTCTTACCGCCCGAAACGCCGCCGCCACGAGGCCCAACCTCGTGGTACCAACCGGCGGGACGGTTATCCATCCCCGGCTTGTACAGCTTCTTAGCCATGTCTTACCTCCTTTCTTAATTCGAGATCGTTGGGTAAACGAGAGCCGGAAATCATGCCCGATTAGGCGGCTCTCTTGCTTGAGGATTATACGCCCGAACGGGTGTTTGTAAACACAAGATAGCGTATTTTGTTAAGAAAGTTATCCACAATATATTGTGGATTGGAGGTGGAAAGATGTTGAAAGACATGCGGAAGCGCAGGAAGCTGACGGTGAAGGCCCTCTCGGAGAGGGCCGCAGTCCCCTTCCGCACCATCCAAGGGTGGGAGCTCCAGGGGAAGGGTCAGAGGACGCTGCGCACTGCGAAGAGGCTCGCCGATGCGCTCGGCTGCTCCATCGAGGACCTCATTGATGACTGACCCTGGAACCAGGGCGCTTAAGGGTCGGGCGTCAGCCCTGCCACCGAGCCCATCTCCTGAATGCCTATCCGGTTCCCAAGACGGAAAGATGGGAGGCGAAGAGTGGAGATGACGACGATGCCGGTGCTCCTCTCCAAGCGAGAGGTGGCAGAGCAGCTTGGCACCAACCAATCCATCGTGGGCGAGTACGCCCGCCGCGCAGACGACCCGCTGCCGCTGCGATACATCAAGGGCAAGCGCAACGGCGGGTTCGTGATCGTGTCGGAGTTCGTGGAGTGGCTGCGCCGCAACAGCTGCGCGTGCAACGAGCGCGACGATTACAGGTGATGGCCGCAAGCCGGGAAGGAGAGGCATGGGAGAGCAGAGAGGCCACGGGGCGCAGATCGCGTACATCCCGCTGGAGGCGGGCCGCAAGGCCGCGCACCCGCAAAAGCGCAAAGGGGACGCGCGCCCAACGGTGGCGCAGATCGAGCGGCGGCGGCTACGCTTCCGCTACATCACCGACGCCATAGCCGTGACGGTGATAGGAAGCTCGTTCGTGATGATGATGGGGTTCGTGGCCTGCATGGGTTAGGGCCGCCCCCCAGGCGGGCGCATGGGTGCGCGAACATGGAGCGCACGGCGGTTCTCGGCCGACTCCGCCCGTGCGCCTGCCTGGGAGGCGAATAGACGGACCAAGGGATTAGGAGGTGCGCGGCTTTGCTGCCGGTGCGGGTAAAGCACATATCGGGCGACCGCTGGGAGGTCTCGCTGCCGTCGCGCAAGAGCGCGCTGCGGGGACGACCCGCCCTGCGGCCCAGGCGGACCGTGCATGCGCCTGACGAGGAGGCGGCGCGCGAGGCCGGCGAGGAGGTGCTCGCGCGCGAGTACGCGGCGTACAAGGCGGGCACCACGATGGACCTCGTGGACCTGGTTGAGTACTACCTCGCCCACGCGGAGCAGGCGGGCATCTACTCGTCAGAGACGGCGCGGGACTACCTGCTGGTGGTGCTGCGCTACGTGGAGCCGTATTTCGCGATGGACGCGGACCGCGTGCTGCCTGTCGACATAGAGCGGCTCTACGGCCTGCTCATGGCTGAGGCTGGCACCGACGGGCTGGGCGTGTCGGCCAACACCGTGCGCAAGCTCAACACGGTGCTGCGCGCGACCTACGCCTTCCTGGTGCGGGAGGGCATCGTGGCCTCCTCCCCCATGAACGACGTGCGCCTGCCCAGATACGAGCGGCACCGCCGGCGCGCCCTCACGGAGCGCGAGCTTGGCAAGCTGGAATCCGCGCTTGGGCGCGCGATCGCCGAGGAGGAAGACGTATTCCGACGCAACTGCCTGTTCGGCGCCTACATAGACCTGCGCATCGGGGCGCGCGTGGCCGAGGTGTGCGCGATCACGCGCGGGGACGTGTCGCTTTCCCGCGGCGAGGTCATGATAGACGAGCAGGTGAGCGAGCGGGGCGGAATGCACATGAAGGGCCCGAAGACCACGGCCGGCAGGCGCGCGGTCGCCATCGGGCAGGGGGCCGTGGCGGCGATCCGGGCGCATCTTGAATGGCAGAAGGGATACCTCACGGAAAAGCAGCGCGAGAGCGAGCGCACGCCGCTGTGCACGGATTTCTCGGGCGGGTTCATCCGGCCGTCGAGCATGTCGTCCGTCTTCAAGGGGTTCTGCGGCGAGCTCGGCATAGAGCTCGCCGATGGCGAGTCGTTCCACCTGCTTCGCCACACCAACGCCTCGCAGATGCTCGGCAAAGGCGTGGGGCTGGTGGCTGCGCAGAAGAGGCTCGGGCATGCGCGCGGATCCACCACGATCGATAACTACGGGCACGAGAACGAGGGCGAGAACTCGGCGGCCGCAGACGAGATAGAGGAATCGCTGCGATCGGCTAGAGACGAGGAGGGCGCATGGTAGGCATGGCCGCATGCGCGGGAAGGAAAGGAGGCCGGGATGGCCAGGGAGGCATCAGACGGGAACCGCACAGGATCCGGTTGTTGCACGAGCGTGAAGGGAAGGGATGCCCGCGAGCTGTTGACAGAGCTCATGGATGAATGCCTCGCCGATGCGGAGTCGACCGCCACGGAGAAGCTGACAGCCATCACCGAGGCGGTCAAGGTTTGCATCGAGCTCTAGAGGATCTGCTGCTTGCGCGGTGCGCTATCAGAGCTCTTCCCCACACCCTCGACCAGCTCCCTAATCAGGGGAGCGTAGGAGAAGAGCTCGCGCCACTGCCTCTCGTCCAACGGGTTGAAATTGGGATTTGAGGCAGCGGCTTTGATGATGTCAGCAGTGACATCGGTCTTGTTCATAGGATCACCTCCCTTCTGAGGGGATTCTACAGGAAGGAAAGGAGGCCGGGATGGCCAGGGAGAGGCTGAAGAAGGCACGGCAGGATGCCGGCATGACCCAGCAGCAGGTGGCGGACCACCTGGATATAGGCATCAGGTACTACCAGAAGATCGAATCCGGAGATAGAACCGGCGATTTCCGCTTATGGGATGAGCTGGAAGACCTGTTCTCTATTCATCAGAGGGATCTACGTCTGATAGACCCAGAAGGTAGTCCGTAGTTGTCGAGAGGAATATGGCCATGGCTGCCAACGTGTCAAGTGGAGGCTTGCGTGAGCCTTCCTCGTACTTCTGATAGGTACGCAGGCCGACATTGAGCGCATCAGCAAGCTGAGGCTGCGTGAACCCACGCTTGACCCTGGTATCGCGAATCCTCTGTCCCAATGTCTTGACCACGGCCAAATTGTACGGTATGGTTCAAAATGCAACCACGGCCAAGATGGCCGCGTACGATAAGACCGTTACGAGGGGGCAAGCATGCTGACGAAGACCGACTGGAAGAGCATCCCGACCAGAGGAAGGGACGAGAGGAGCGCCGTGAGGGCGTTCGCACACGAGACCGCCGTGGAGTTCATGGAGGGCTCCTCGCCCGGGGACGTGTTCGAGGTGACGGACTGGCCGCAGCAGGACGGCGTGGACGCATCGAGGATGGTGGAGCGGGTGCGCGGCGCCATGAGGACGGAGCTCTGCTGCCTGAGGAAGGCGAAGGGCTTCGAGGGCGACATTAACCTGTTCCGCCGGCAAGGCAGGCTCTTCATCGAGCGCGAGGCCCCGGTGCGGGCCGTGCGCCCAGCGAACCCCTACCCGGGGAACTGATAGGAAGGAACGGATATGGCAGGGATCGAGTTCGAGGAATGTCGCGACGAGCGCCCGGATCCTGTTGAGGAAGCGGAGCTCGCCGGTGCGGTCTATTCGGGAGCGATGCGACGAGCGAGGGATTCGGTCGTTGAGTACAACAAGTGGGCCCGTGCCAACCGGAAAGAGCCAGAGCGGTGCATGTGCTACACAGTGACGCTTCATTGCACCCACAGCGAATTCCTGGAGATCAAGGATTTCATCGAGCGTTACAGCTTCAAGAAATGGTTTAGGCAAGAGGAGCTGCCGGTCGGCAGCAGGCAAGGAGGTTAGATGGACTGATGGCTTCGAGGATGTTCTACTCGACGCCTGTCGGCTCCAGGCATACGCCGATGATGATGGAGCTCAGGCGG
>CAZKKN010000064.1:0-9267 GCA_964553375.1 uncultured Eggerthellaceae bacterium
ATCGCGGATGGCGGCCAGGGTATCCGCGGTCTCACCCGACTGCGAAACCGCCACCACCAACGTCGTTGGCGTGATGATGGGATTGCGATAGCGAAACTCGCTTGCCACCTCTACTTCCGTGGGGATGCGGGCCCAGCCTTCGATGAGCTCCTTGGCGATGAGCCCCGCATGGTAGCTGGTGCCGCAAGCGATGACGTAGACCCTGTCGATGAGATTCAGCTCTTCTATGCTCATGTCCAGCTCATCGATCTCCAGCTGGCCATTGACCAAGCGTCCGGCCAGCGTGTCGCGGATCACCCGCGGCTGCTCGTGGATCTCCTTGAGCATGAAATCCGGATAACCGCCCTTCTCCGCCACGTCCATATCCCAAGTGATATGCGTGATCTCGGGCTCCATGGCCTTACCGCGGGAGTCGAAATACTCTATCGCCTCTGGGGAGAGCTTGGCGAATTGGTTATCGGACAGCACCACCACATCGCGAGTGGCTTCTATGATGGCGATGGCATCCGAGGCCACATAGGAGCCATCGGAACCGTGGCCCACGATGATCGGGGAATCCTTACGCGTCACCACGATGACCCCCGGCTCGCTATCGCAGATCACGGCCAAGCCGTACGAACCCGTTAGACGCTCGGATGCCTGACGCACGGCATCGAGCAGATCGCCTTCATAGCATTCCTCAACAAGATGCGCGATGACCTCGGTATCTGTCTCGCTTCCGAATACGTGGCCAGCGCTTTCCAGTTCTTCGCGCAGCTCTGCGAAGTTCTCCACGATGCCGTTGTGAACCACTGCGATATGGGACCCGCAGGCCACATGGGGGTGGGCATTGGACTCGCTCGGGCGCCCATGGGTCGCCCAACGGGTGTGGCCGATGCCGCAGGTGCCCGTGAGGTCGAAGTGGCTCACGGAATGAGCGAGGCCCGCAACCTTGCCCTTGCGGCGCACCACTTCCAGACCGCCATTCTGCTGCACGGCGATGCCGGCAGAATCATAGCCTCGGTACTCCAGTTTCTCCAACCCCGAAACAAGCACAGGAGCAGCGGCTTTGCTTCCGGTATACCCTACGATTCCGCACATATGAACACCTCTGGAGGTCGTTTCGCCGATCGATTGTCCTTTGGGCTTATATTGTACGGTAAAACCCCAACCCTCAGAAAGAATGCAAGAAATCGCGCCCGCATCCGCACTTGAAGCA
This sequence comes from uncultured Eggerthellaceae bacterium, assembly GCA_964553375.1. GTDB lineage: Bacteria > Actinomycetota > Coriobacteriia > Coriobacteriales > Eggerthellaceae > UBA9715. The sequence continues at coordinate 1,199 of CAZKKN010000064.1, forward strand.
AGCCGAACGAGCCGCAGACGAACTTGCCATTTTGCCGCCAGAAACAGAAGAGGTCACGGGGATAAGCCCGTGACCTGCGTTTTTGCTGGTCGGGACGACAGGATTCGAACCTGCGACATCCTGCTCCCAAAGCAGGCGCGCTACCAAGCTGCGCCACGTCCCGATAAAGCGCAGCCCCAATTATAGCCAAAAGCCCCTCAAAAGAAACGATGGCCGGGAAAGGTTCCACCCACTCCACCAACGACCCCGCATGAACGGGCGCGTGCCTTCATGCAACTGCGCCGCCGCACATCCCAAGGGCCACCACGAGCTTACAGCCACATTGCGGTTTTCCTACAGCAACCCAACCCCTCGCTGTGCCATCTCGGCAAACGCTATGCTTGGGACAAGGAAGACCGCGGGTTGCGATCAATCCGCTTGCAAGAACGATTCAGGGGAAGGGGTGCGTCATGGAGTACGTGGTGCTCGTGAAGTTCGATAGCAGGGAGAAGGCGCAGCAGACCTTCGATAACCTCGATGCCAACAGGAAGAACGCCGACTTCATCATCGAGGACATGGCGCTCATGGAGAACCGCCAGGGCGAGATATTCATGCCCGATGGTCGCAGCGTCTCCAAGGACCGGAACCAAGACGCCATCTACGGCGGAATCCTCGGGGCATTCCTCGGATTGCTCGGTGGCCCGGTAGGCGTGCTTGTGGGCGCCAGTGTGGGCGTGGGAGCCGGAGCCATCGCCGACAACGTAGTGGGCGATGACGAAGACGACATCCTCTATAAGGCCGCAACGCTCCTCCAAGATGGAGAGGTGGCTTTGGCCGCCCTGGTCAACGAAGAGGAACCGGGAATCTTCGCGGACAACTTCCTCCACGAGAACGTGGAAATCTACCAGTGGGATGCCACGGAAGTGAAGGAGCAGCTGGACCGCTACGACTCCAAACACGGCATCCACGCCCGTTAGGCCCCGTCACCGGAAAGCGCACGAAACGCGGTGAGACACTATGAAGAAAACGGTTGGCAAGCTCATTGGCGGTTTGGTCGTCGTGATCGTGCTCGCTGCGATCTTCATGCGCGGCGACCAGCTGAAGCATCTCATCGATACCATTGAGGAAGGCGCTCCCCTCTTCCTCATCCTTGCCGTGGTGTTCCAGCTGAGCAAATACTTCAGCCAGGCCCTCTCCTTCATTTGGTGCTTCCGCTCCGTAGGCGCCCGCATGCCCTACGCCAACTGCGTGAAGCTGGTGTTTCAAACCTACTTCCTGGATACGGTGATTCCCTCTTTCAATATCTCGGGCACCACCATCGTGGTGGAAGAAGCCCAAGCCCGCGGCATCGAACCGGGGCGCTCAACCGGTGCGGCGCTGCTGCGTCAGGTCTCCATCAGCGCTGCATTCGTCATAGTGATGGTCATAGGATTCGTGCTCTTAGCCATCGTGGGCAAGCTGGAGCCCGGCTGGCTCATCCTTGGCATCTGCGCTGTGGCGGTGGTGGGAGCCTTGGTTGGGGCGATGGTGCTTGCCGCCATGAAACCTGACCTGGTGCTGAGGATCGCCGCTCCCTTCGAGCGCTTGATCGACCGCATCCTGATGCACTTCAAGAAAAAGCCCATCGATGATCAGGTGAACGACTTGGTCGAAACCTACGCTTCCTCGGCCAAGCTCATGGTAAAGAACAAGATGGACATCGTACGCGAGCTCTCCTTCTCGGTTCTGGCCAACATCTTGGAGATCGCCTGCTTCGCATTCGTGGGCGCTGCCTTCGGCATGCATAATCTGGAAGTGGTCATCTGCGTGTATGTTGTGGCAACGCTATCGGGGATGATATCCATCGTTCCCCAGGGCGTGGGCGTGGTGGAGGGCGCATCCCTCGTGGCCTTCACCTTGTTCGGCATTGACCAGGCTACGGGCATGGCCATCATCTTGGTCTATCGCGCCATCATCTTCTGGATGCCCTTCCTCATCGGTGCTGTGCTGATGCAGAACACGAATTTCAAATTCGACGGAAAGGGACTTCCCGATAAGAAGGCGGCAGATCATGGGGCTGCTGTATAGGGCCGTATCAAACGAGACCTTTCGCCACGCCCGCGAAGCCCAAAGAGCCGACGCGCTCAGCCCGAGCGAGCAGGTGGCTCATCCCCAGGACCCCTATTGCATATACCTCTTCTTCAACCTGGAATCCGCCTTCGCCATGGGTCATTCGATCCTGGGCCTGAGCCGCCGCGATGGCACGCTGGAAACCTATTCGTTTTTCCGCCGCGCCCACCGCATCATCGCTCCCGCAAAGGTGGCCGTAGCCAAAAACGAGGCGACGTTCCAGCAGATCCGCGAACGCAGCGGATGGATTCTCCAGGGCATACCCACCGATACTTGGAACGAGCATATGACCTGCTGCATCGCCCTATCCTGTTCCAGCGATGCCTTTGAAGGCGTACGGACCTACATCCGTTCCATCGCCGCCCATCCGGGAACCTATGGGCTGATCACACGCAACTGCATCCACATTTGCCGGGAAGCGCTCCATGCAGGCGGGATCCACTTGCTCGACCGGAAGGGGAGGCGCTTTCGCACCATCCTCCCCAAACTGGTCTTCTGCGAAGCGGAATACGTTGAAGGCGCCCACAGAATGGGCGCCTGGAAATACTGGTTCCCTGAAGCCGAGCCCCCGGACAATCCCTACCGGGTGCGCCCCATCAGGATCATGCGTGGGAATTCATAGCCTTTATCTCACTGCGGGAGCGCCACTCTATGATGAGGTCGGCTACACCGTTTATCACCATGAGAGCCCCCAGCACATAGATGAACATGAGCGTGGTCTCGAAGGGATTCGCGATGATCACGATACCGCCAACAGCCACCACGGCACCCATGACCAAAGAAACGATCCAGCTGCTTCCGCCGAACCCGCGCATATCGAATGAGCGCACTGCGCTCACCACGCCGCATAACACCAGCACAATGCCGAGGATCAGCGAGAAGAGGCTGGCCACAGCCTGGGGGAAGATGAAGACGATGAGCGCCAGCACGCACATGAAGATGCCGCTTGTGAGCACAGCGGGTGATTTGTAGGACTGGCTTGAGCGACGTCCATAATTCACCAGGGAGGCGATGCCCGAAAGGGCGAATATGGCACCGAACAGATACACGATGGTGGTCACAGTGATACCAGGCCACAGCAAAACGAATAACCCCAACACGATGAACACGATCGCCTGCACCAACATGTTCGAACGCACTATATTGATAAACGAGTTCATATCATCACCCTCCTTCGCAACGTCCGACCCGCCTGCCGGTCAAACCTGCAAGCGGCTTTCAATCCCATTTGGAATGCTACCGTTTCAGCTTCGCGCTTCCCCCAGGCCGCAGGCACTGAAACGAATCTGTTTCCCTCCCTTTGCTGAGTGGAAAACAGCTTGGAGTAATGCCGATTACCGAATAGCAACGACTCAGCCAAAGCAGCTTCGGCAACGTCTCTGTGGACTACATTAGCCCTAAGGTCATTAGCGCTAAGGTTCTTCGAAATAAGGAGCGGATCATGTTAACCATAGGCTGCCATCTATCCATCAAGGAAGGGTATCTCTTCATGGCGAAGGAAGCGGTATCCATCAATGCCAACACCTTCCAGTACTTCACCCGCAATCCGCGTGGCGGCGCGGTGAAGAAGCTCGATCCCAAAGACATCGCCGCTTACAAGGATTACGCAGCTGAGCAGGGGATAACGCGTATCACCGGCTATGCCCCCTACGATGTGGAACCGGCAAGCCCTGAGATGTCGCGCCGCGATTTCACGCTCATGGTGCTGGCGGAGGACCTTGCGCGCCTGGAGGACATCCCCGGCCAGTATTACCTGGTTCGCCCCGGAAGCGCCCCGGGGATTTCCCTTGACGAGGCCATCGCCAACGTGAGCGATGCGTTCGATAAAACCCTCACCGCAACCCAAAGCACCACCGTGCTCCTGGACACCATGGCAGGCGAAGGTGAGCAGGTGGGCTGGAAGTTCGAGCAGATCGCCGCAATGATCGATGGTGTGAAGCTTCGCGAGAAGATGGGCGTTTGCCTGGATACGGCAGCGGTTTGGGCGGCGGGCTACGACATCGTTGATAACCTGGGCGGTGTGCTGGACGAATTCGACAAGGTCATCGGCCTGGACAAGCTGAAGGCCATTCACTTGAACGATTCGAAGGAGGCCCTGGGCAGCCGCGTTGACCGCCATGAGCGCATCGGCGAGGGCAAGATCGGCTTCGACGCCCTTGCCGCCTTCATCAACGAACCGCGCCTGGCCGATGTGGCCTTCTACTTGGAAGAGCCGCATTCCACCCTGGTCATCTACGAGCGCGACGTTCAGCGCTTCCGCAATGCCTATAAGGGATGAGCCTCGCGCGCATCTTCTGAGGCGCTCCCCGATACCGCCCGCATTGAACGGCGCTTTAGGCCGCAGGCAGTGGCCCTAAAGCGCCGTTCCGCGTTTAGGGAGGTAGAGGCGCTCGGTGTCCACCCCTTCGTGTTCCAACAGCCAGAGCTTCCGGGAAAGACCTCCTGCGTAGCCGGTAAGGCTTCCGTCGGAGCCCACGACCCTGTGACAAGGGATGATGATGGAAATGGGGTTATGACCCACCGCGCCGCCTACAGCCAAAGCCGACGCTTTACCGCGCTCGCGCTTGAGTTCCGAGGCTATCGCCCCGTAGGTGGTGAGGGCGCCGAAGGGGATCTCGATGAGCTTCCTCCATACGGCCTGCTGGAAATCGCTTCCAACGGGGGCGAGCGGAACAACATCGATAGGCTGCGGGTCGCCGGCGAAATAGGCATCCAGCCACGCCCGCAACTCCGAAAGCCCTCCTGCATCATCGTTGGGGGTCATCTGCCCGGCAATGGTGCCTCCGTGATATTTCTGACCTTCCAACCAAAGGCCGCAAACAGCGTGGCCATCGCTGGCGATGGTCAACGTGCCCACGGGTGATTCGTATTCGCTGCAGTAGTACATGAAAGCCTCCTTAGTCGTTTGCATGGGTCACTCCGAAAGGGAATTCCAAAGCGCCAACACCGCATAGCTGCGCCACGGCCGGCAATCCTCCGCCAGTGCAAGGCGCTCTTTGGGTGCCAGATCGGGTAGCGCATGGGCAACGCCCGCATCGGTTTCCAAGAATGCATCGGGATGCCCCAAGGTGCGCATGGCGATGTAGCTGGCAGACCACGGACCGATTCCCCGTATTTGCAGAAGGGTCTCCATCTGGTCTTCCGCCAGAGCGCCAGCACCCAAATCCAACGCGCCCGCACAGATGAGCGTTGCTATCTCACCGATAGCCCGCGACCTGGTCTTTATCAGGCCCAATTCGCCGAAGGAGTCTTCTATGCTTGCAAACGAGTCTACAGCAGCAGCGGACGGCCACACCCTGTCAATCCCCTCGATTCCAGTAGCCACCTCATCACCGTAGCGCTCCACGATGCGCGCAGCGATGTTGTTCGCCGCCTTCACGCTGACCTGCTGCCCAATCACGGCCCGGCACGCCGTCTCGAATGCATCGAAGCACCCAGGCACTCTGACTCCATCGGTTCGCAGGGCGGAAACGCTCTCCTTAAGCGGGGAAAGCGCCTGGGTGACAGCCGCGGGATCGCTGTCTGTATCGAACATGCGCCGAAGGCGGGCGGTCACTTCAGGAACCACCGCCACCAGGTCATCGGACATCGTTGCAACGAGCTGGTTGTGAGCGGGGTCGTTCTCCACGCGCACCCAGCCGCTTACCGCGCAACCTTTAGCGTCTTCCATCTGGATCGCACGGGTGTAGGACGAGCCATCCACCAGCTCTACATGCGCAAGCGCGCGGTCCCGGAAAAACGCGAGCAGCTCTTGGAACCTATAGGGTGGTCGGTAACTCAGGCGTACAGCGATCGTTCCGGCTTGAGAAGCTGCCTTCCCCCGTTTCTTGCGCAAATCGCTCGGCGTGAGCCGATAGTGCTCCTTGAAAACATCGTTGAAGCGCCTCACACTGCCGAAACCGGATGCTATCGCAACACGCGAAACCGAAAGGTCGGTATCGGTAAGCAGGGATTTCGCCAAGAGGAGCCTGCAGGTTCTCAGATATTGCGTAGGTGTCACCCCGTATTCGGCTTCAAAGGCGCGCCTGAGATGCCTGTCCGTATAACCGAGTTTGGCGGCAATCGACTCGATGCTCGCAGAAGACGCACATCTTGCTTGCAACATCCGTGCGGCTCTTCTCGCAAGATTCGACCGAGCGTCCACAAGCGAAAGCCCGGGAGCGAGCTCTGGGCGGCAAGTCATGCAAGGGCGAAAACCAGCCGCCTCGGCTTCTGCCGCAGTGCGGAAGAAAGTGCAATTCTCATACTTGGGCATCTTCGCCTTGCATACCGTGCGGCAATAGATTCCCGTTGAGGAGACCCCCACGAAAACCCGTCCGTCAAACCGCGTATCACCCGATTCGAATGCTTTGTAAAGCGCTCTTCTTCGCTTCTCCGAAGCATTCAGGTCCTTGCCCATCGCCGCATCCGAGAGAATGACGTTCAAGTTGCCCCGCTTTCTCCGCCTGCCTTATATACTCACTCACCGAGCGCCGAAGCATCGGGTCCATCTTGTCTCCAATGCCCTGGCAAGGCGCATTCCCTTGCGATCCCATCGATTGAGACCCTAGAGACGCTCGTTATGAGGAGTTTCAAGCATACCTCAATCGGATGCCCCGCATAGCTGGAATCGGACAAGCAAGCGATTCGCCTTTCGCGCATCAGCCGCGTCCAGCGTATCGAGAACAAAACCGGCGGCGATGACCGCACAGGACGATCTGACGACCGATGATGATGCACCTCCATCATCATTTCGGCTGCATCGGATATTTCACCAACTGTGCACTGATGCGGCTTCGCTTGTAAAATGCCCATATTGCAATGAGATTCTTGCTTGAAAGGCATGGTCATGGAACTTCGCACGCTTCGATACTTCCTCGCAGTCATCCAAGAAGGCAGCATCACCAATGCGTCGAAGCGCTTGCATGTGACGCAACCGACGCTCTCGCGCCAGCTGGCCGACCTGGAACGGGAACTGGGAAGGCCGCTTTACACCCGCAGCCACACCGGTATAACGCCTACGGAGTATGGGGCGATCCTGGTCCGATATGCGGAATCCATCGTTGGACTTGCCGCGAAGGCGGAAGAGGATATCAAGCTGCCCTCGAAAACGGTGGCTGGCACCGTGCATATCGGCTGCGGGGAAACGCGGGCCATGGAGCTCCTGGCCGATGCCATGGTGGAAACGCAAACGAAGTACCCCGATGTGTCTTTTGAGCTGCACAGCGGCACCTCTGCCGACCTTTCTGACGGCCTGGTGCGTGGTCAGTATGACTTTCTCCTCGAATGCGAGCTGCAACCCCATGTGGCGATGAACGTACTCGAATTGCCCCATACCGACCGATGGGGAGCCATCGTCTTGCACGATGATCCGCTGGCGAAGCTGCCCGCGGCAAGAGCTGACGACCTGATTGGCAGGCAGCTGATCGTATCTCATCAGGCCATAAGAACCGGCAAGCTTCACACCTGGCTGCAAGACGGTGCGCCGGATGGCGCCCTGGAGGCATTCGACGTCGCTGCCACCTACAGTCTGGCTATGAATTGCAAGTTTCTGGTAAGGAGGGGTGTGGGGGTGGCGCTCACCTATGAGGACTTGATAGACGGCGCCGATTCCGACCTCATCTTCATCCCGCTCGCCCCTGCCCTCACGTCCCGAAGCGGCCTTGTATGGCACAAGACGCTCCCAAGCCGACAGGCCCAGGTGTTCCTGGACGCCATACACGCCCGGGTGGAAAGGGAGGGATGAGCGCCACCTAGCCTATGCGAACAGCTGCGCCGTTTGCCCCATGCGCTCGGCGATCCTCACGCCGAAGGGGCAATTGGGCTCGCAACTACCGCACCCGATGCAGTGGGAGGCATTCTTCTCCAACGCGAGATAATGTTCGCGGATACCTTGCGGCACCTCATCCTGCACAAGCGCCAGATCGGCGAACTTATTCACAGCGGCGATGTCGATCCCGACCACGCAGGGCTGGCAGTGCCCGCAGTAGGTGCATTGACCG
>CAZKKN010000065.1:0-8672 GCA_964553375.1 uncultured Eggerthellaceae bacterium
AGCCGGGGTCTTCGACTTGTCCGCCGTCTTCTTGCGGCCCTTGCGGACCAGCTGGTTTATGGTAGGCATTCAAACTCCTTAAACATTCCAGCGGAGCCTGCGTCCAGGCTCCCCTTGTTCCCTGTTGACCACCGATCCGGTTCCGAACTTCGGCTTGCAGCACCAAACCTCGGCTCTGACCGGTCGGGATAATCAACGCATCTTCGTGTGCGTTCAGCTGATACGCGCACGAAACCGCGCCCCTGTTTAGAGACGCGAAGCGAAAGATTACCTGTGATTTCCAAGGCTGTCAAACGCCACGCACCCGGGAGTGTCTACTCTTTTTAACAAAGTGCGCAAAATGGCCCGGCAAAGGCAAATGGGAGAATCAGAGAGAGGAAGCCGTAGCCCTATTCGCCGATTCTGCAGGCAGGCCGAAAAAGGGTATGCGGAAGCCTTAACGCCGAAGCCAAGGCGAATGGGGCCGCAGTTCCCTCTCTCCTATTCCCGTCCAGGAAGGACTAGGCTTCCAGGATGCGGGCGGCCACTTGCTTCTTGCGTGAGAGAACGCCGGGCATCCACGTGCCACCGGCAACGGAGCTATCGATGTCGAAGGCGCGGTCCACGATGCGGTGGTTGCCCTCCACGAGGAACTGCGAGCCTTCAGCGATGATGTCGGTCACCATGAGCAGCACGAATTCATAGCCGTGGTTCTCGATGAGGAAGTTCATATAACGGCGCATCTCCTCTTCCCGCTCGAGCACCAGCTTCAAGTCGGTGGTCTCATGCTGGGCGATGAGCACGGTGCCATCGCCTAAGACGAACTCCTTGGAGTCGGCCCCAACCAGCTCGTCTATGGGCATGTCGTCATCGGCGCCGCGGAAGCTGAAGACCTCCATGCCGAACTCGATCGGATCCACCTCAAGGATATCTGCGAGGTATTTCACCATCTGCTCATCGGTCCAGGTGGCGGTTGGGGATTTCAAGATAACCGTATCGGTCATGATGGCTGAGAGCAGGATGGCGGCGATGGGCTTGGGCGGTGTGATCTTATGGCGTTCGCATTCCAAGGTCACGATAGTGGCCGAGGAACCCACGGGCATGTTCACGAACTTGATGGGATTGACCGTGGACACATCGGCGATGCGATGATGGTCGATTATCTCCACCACCTCGGCTTCCTCAATGCCATTCGCCGCTTGGAGCACTTCGTTGTGATCGACGAGGATCACCTTGCGGTGGGGATGCACGGCGATATCCGAGCGGGTCACGATCCCGATGGGGATGTTGCGCTCATCAAGCACCACCGCCTCGCGCAGCGGCTGGTTCATGAGGTCGGCTGCCGCCTCGTCCAAGCGGTCGTCTGCATCCAAGGTGAGGATCTCCGACTCCATGATGGTATCCACCGTTTGGTCGAGGGAGGCGATGAGGTCGGAGGCTACCGCCATCTGGGTGGCTCCTTCGTCGAGCACGTCGGTGGCGGCGATGTAGCGCTCGGCGATCATGCGGGTGGAGATGAGCCCGCGATAGGTGCCGTCATCGTTGGTGACCACCAGCGCCTGGATGTTATGCTTGCGCAGGATGCGCCCGGCATCCAGGATGCTCGCATCGGCGGAGATGCACAGCGGGTCGGGCGTCATCACGTCGGATACGCGGGCATAGAGATTGTTGACCACCGCCGGCACCTCCACGCCCCACTTCTCAAAGACCCCCGTGGTCTCGGGCGGCATGGGCCCCAGGCGGGCGGCCTGGTAATCCGGGTACTCTATCCCCTGCTCCGCGGCCCGGCGCGTGATCTCGTTCTTAAGCCATGCGTAGCCCACAGCCGAGCAAATGGCATCGTTATCGGGGTTTTTGTGCCCCACTACTATGATCGGTGCTGCCATGGCGCTGCTTTCACCTTTCTTCGGATGGTTCAACGGAGGGGTTATAAGGATAGCTATCCTTTGATCTTTACGATAGGGGCATAGTCCTTCAAAAGCTTTTTCGTTTCGCCGAGCTTACTGAATTTCACGTGAATGGTATCCCCATCCACTTTGGTCACCGTGCCACGGCCGAAGGTCTTGTGATCCACCAGGTCCCCCTTAGCAAAGGCAACGGAATCCTTGGAGCCGCGGTCGGGCAGCGAAAGCCCCGTGCGCGCATGGCGCGAGCGCTCCCCTGAGCCGAAGGCGCTTGAGCGCGAAGAGACCTTGCCCCGCCCCGCTTCGGCGCCCGATCCGGATATGCCGCGCCGCGACCCGCGCTTCTCCCAGCCGGTGCCAGCGAAGCCCGCCGACCCTAAGCCGGTGGTCTCCCGCAAGCCCTCGGGGATCTCCAAAAGGAAGCGGGAAGCGGGATTGGCGTGGGTGGAACCGAAGAGTTGGCGCTGGGTTGCGCAGGTGAGGCAGAGGTTCTTGCGCGCCCTGGTGATGGCCACGTAGGCCAAACGGCGCTCCTCTTCCACCCCGGCGCTATCACCCACGGAATTCATGTGGGGAAAGATGGATTCCTCCATACCCGCCACGAACACGCAGTCGAACTCCAGGCCCTTGGAGGCGTGAACGGTCATGAGCGTGACCGCCTGGCCTTCATCGACGGCTGAATCCAGGTCCGTACGCAGACGCACCCACTCGATGAAATCCGCCAGGGAATCCCCTCGCAGCACGCGCACCGGCTCACCTTCCTCGTCGGTCGCCTGAGGGGCGGCGAAGAACACCTCCAAGTCCCCTTCGCCCTCGTCTTCCCCTTCGTCACCGGGTATCTCGTGGGTATCCACGAACTCGTCCACAACACCCAGGAACTCCTGGACGTTCTCTATGCGGCTGCGGGCCTCATCGGTGCCTTCGGCAGCCAGGGCCTCAAGCATCCCCGATTTATCGAGGATCATCTCCACCACCTTGCGCAGGTCTCCCTCATAGGTTGAGGCGTCTTTGACGATCTGCACGAAGGAGGCGAGGGCGGTTCGCGTGGCCGGGCGCAGGTCTTCATCCACGATGGAGAGCTCCGCCGCCTCCATGAAGCTGCATGACCCTTTACGGGCAGCGGCATCGATATGCTCCACAGTGGTCTTGCCGATGCCGCGTTTGGGAACATTCACCACACGCAGCGCCGCCATATCATCGGCAGGATTGACCGCCAAGGTGAGATAGGCCATGACGTCTTTCACCTCTTGGCGCTCGAAGAAGCGCGTACCGCCCACGATGCGGTAGGGCACCCCGGCGCGCAGAAGCATGTCCTCCAGCGTGCGGCTTTGGGCATTGGTGCGGTAGAACACGGCGATCTGGTTGTAGCTCAGGCCCGCATCGTGGCGCTTCTCGATCTGCCCGGCAATCCAGCGCCCCTCGTCGCGCTCGTCGCTGGCCATGTAGACCTGGATCTTCTCCCCGGCATCGCTTGCGGTGAAAAGCCTCTTCGCCTTCCTTGTCATATTGTTGGCGATCACCGCATTGGCAGCGTCCAGGATGTTTCCCACCGAGCGGTAATTCTGCTCCAGCTTCACCACCGCGCACTCCGGATAATCGTTTTCGAACTCCAGGATGTTGCGGATATCCGCGCCGCGCCAAGAATAGATGGACTGGTCGTCGTCGCCCACCACCATGATGTTGCGATGACCGGCGGACAGGAGGCGGCATATCTCGTATTGGGCGTGATTCGTATCCTGATACTCGTCCACGAGCAGGTATTTGAATCGCTTCTGATAGGCATGAAGCACCTCGGGGTGGTGCTTGAAGAGCAGGTAGGCGTAGAGCAGCAGGTCATCGAAATCCAGGGCGTTGGCCGCTTTGAGCCGCTCCTGCAAGACCTTATAGACCCGAGCCGCCACCTTGCCGATGGGATCTATCGCCTCGTCGGCGAAGGCATCGGGCACGAGCAGCTCGTTTTTCGCCGTGGAGATGCGGTTGCGGATGGCATTCACCGGGAAGCGCTTCGGGTTGATGTCCAGCTCGGCCATGATAGCTGTGACCAGGCGCTTTGAGTCCGTATCGTCATAGATGGTGAAGCCCTCGGTGAAACCGAGCACCTCCGCGCTTGCACGGATGATGCGCACGCACATGGAGTGGAAGGTGGAAACCCACATCCCCCGGGCCCGCGGCCCCACCAGCGCACCGAGGCGCTCGCGCATCTCGGTGGCCGCCTTGTTCGTGAATGTGATGGCGAGGATCTCCCAGGGAGCCGTGTCGGTGGTATCCAGGATGTTGGCGATGCGGTAGGTGAGCACCCGGGTCTTGCCCGAGCCGGCACCAGCCAGCACCAGCAGCGGGCCGGAGATGTTCTCCACAGCCTCCCGTTGGGCGGGATTGAGTTTGTCCAAATCTGCGATCATGGCCTTCCTTCAGGGTCGCAACAACGAACCACCGCGGTACTTTACCGGAGAAAAGCAACCGCGGTGGCCCACAAATGAGACAGTGAGAGCAGTCTTAGGCGTTTTCCTTCTCGAAGGCCGCCATGAAATCAACCAGAGCCTTCACGCCCTCGATGGGCATGGCGTTGTAGATGCTCGCGCGCATGCCGCCCACGGAGCGGTGGCCCTTGATGTTTTGGATGTTGTGGCTTGCAGCCTGCGCGATGAACTCCCCATCCAAAGCCGCATCCCCAGTGATGAACGGCACGTTCATCAAGGAGCGGTCCTCTTTGCGCGCCGTTCCCTTGAAAAGCTTGGAACCATCCAGGAAATCATAGAGGATCTGGGCCTTCTCGCGGTTGCGCTTGGCCATGGCCTCAAGGCCGCCCTGGTCTTTCAGCCACTGAAACACGAGGCCGCTGATGTAGATGGCCCAGCAGGGAGGGGTGTTGTAGAGGCTGCCGTTATCGGCCATGGTCTTCCACTGAAGCATGGTGGGAGTGCATTCGAGCACCTCGTCGCTGATGAGGTCCTCGCGCACGATGACGATGGCAAGGCCCGCCGGCCCGATGTTCTTCTGCACGCCGCCGTAGATCACGCCGTAGCGCGATACATCCAAAGGCTCGGAGAGGAAACACGACGACACGTCGGCCACCAGGGGCACATCGCCGGTATCGGGCAGCTCATGGTAGAGCGTGCCGTAAATTGTCTCGTTTTGGCAGATGTAGACGTAATCCGCATCCGATGAGACCTTCAGGCCGCGCACATCGGGCACATAGGAGAAGTTCCCGTCCTCGCTTGAGGCCAGGCAGTTCACCCGGCCGTAGCGTCCGGCTTCCTTGAAGGCCTTCTTCGACCAGGAACCCGACACGATGTAGTCTGCCACGCCGCCGCCCATGAGATTCATGGGGATGGCAGCGAACTGGGTGGAGGCGCCGCCTTGGACGAAGAGCACCTTGTAGTTCTCGGGGATCGCCATAAGCTCGCGCAGGTCGGCTTCAGCCGTGTCCAAGATGTTCTGGAAGGCCTTGGAGCGATGGCTCATCTCCATCACCGACATGCCCGTTCCCTGGTAATCGAGCATCTCCGCCGCCGCTTGTTTCAACACGGGTTCGGGCAATACCGCCGGGCCCGCAGAGAAGTTATAGACTCTCGTCATCCGTTCCTCCTTCAGCTCCTATGATTTAGCAACTATAGCACTACTGATATAAGCTAGAATGGATAGGCTTAAGATTACCCGGCCAAGTTATCCCATTGACGGATTGGAGCGCGATGGATCTCTCTTTGATGGCAATCCTGTCTCAAATCGCCGCTTATCCGTCTTTGGCCGTAATCATCGTTTTGGTTCTGATCGTCACCATAGTCTCCGGCGCCACCGACGCCCCCAACGCCATTGCCACGGCCGTCTCCACCCGCTGTCTCTCCCCCACCGCCGCCTTGGTGCTCGCTGCCATCTTCAACTTCGTGGGGTTGGTGGGCATGACCTATATCTCCACCGCCGTGGCCCATACCATGTTCAATATGGTGAACTTCTCAGGGAACACCCATCAGGCGCTCATGGCGCTCATGGCCGCTATGATAGGTGCCATCTTCTGGGGGGTCTTCTGTTGGTGGCGCGGCATCCCCGCGTCGAAGTCCCATTCGCTGATCGCCGGGATCACCGGCGGTGCCATAGCCATGAACGGTTGGGGCGGCGTGGTGCTGGGCGAGTGGATGAAAGTGATTTACGGCATGGTGTTCTCGCTGGTGGCCGGCTTTTTGCTCGGCTGGGTGCTCGTGAAGGTGGTGGAGCGCGTCTTCCGTTTCGTGGACCGCTACAGCTCCCGGAAGGTCTTCGTCATCACCCAAGACATCTGTGCGGCGGCCCTCTCCTTCCTCCACGGAGCCCAGGACGGCCAGAAATTCATGTCAATCGCCATCTTGGGGATAGCGCTTTCCTTCGGCATGGAGTCCGCCTCGGAGGCGGGCTTTCCCTTCTGGCTCATGATCACCTGCTCGTTGGCGATATCGCTGGGTACGTTCTTAGGCGGCAAGCGCATCATCAAATCCGTTGCCATGGATATGGTGAAGCTGGAGAAATACCAGGGCGTGGCCGCATCCACCGCGACCATCATCACGCTGTTCGTCTCCAGCATCACCGGCATGCCCGTATCCACATCCCACTGCTCTACCGCAGCCATCATGGGCGTGGGGGCTTCCAAGAGCATCCGGCGCGTGAACTGGTCCATCGCCAAGTCCATGGTGTTCGCCTGGGTGCTCACCTTTCCCGCCTGCGGGCTGATAGGGTTCGTCCTCGCGCAGGTCTTCATGCTGTTCTAGAAGCCTTGCAAGGCTTGAAACACCTTGCGAAACGCCTTACATGCGCAGAAAGAGGAAGAGCAAGGAGAGCGTGAGGTATCGACCTTGCATCCCAAGGATTTCCCGGCTCTCCTTTTTTACTAAAGATTAAATTGAGAATATGCCTCCAAAGTATGATTTCCATCTCAGAAACCATACTTTCGGGGTCGTTAGTACATGAAACACCCGTGAAACTGAAGGCGAACCATACTTTCGAAGCCTTTTCTCGCACTAATCTTCGATAATTCTTCCTTTTCACAGCCCTGGTTAATCATCACGTGGAGAAACTGGCTTCTCCTATGGATTGCTTAACCGGTCTTGAGCGGGTAGAGCAGATTGCAGGTTGGTGCAGGTTGGTGCAGGTTGACATATCCCATGCCAATATTTACTTAACTTGTTCTATTTAACCTCTCTCATTATTCCTCGCATAAACACAATATTAGGAACGGCTAAAAGGAGGAGCACCCCCGATTAACCATGAATGTCATTGCGCGTAATAGGTGCTTCTAGAATTGCAATTTGCTTTGAACGATTGGTAACCTTTTTTCCATTCTCTAAATAAACATCATCAAATAATAAAGTTACGTTTCCTGTTTCAAATTCTTCTTGAGCCTTATTTGGTAACTCGAACCAAATGATAAACTGCGATTCTTCCAAAGGCGCAGCTTCGCCCGCATCCCCAATCTCACTTTGGTATTCGTATCTGTCATTCATCATCAGCGTTCCCCTTATATCGCCTGATGCATAGGGGGCATCTGATAAATTCATGAACGAGCACCGAAGCGCAAAAGCTACCTTCCCATCTTCGATAGGTGTAGAGGTTATTTTGCTTGTTGGGACTTTGCCAGATAACCATTCAACTGAATCAATCGTGAACTCGAACTCATTATCACAAGTAACTGGTTCATTGAGTTGGATCTCTTCTGTTGGAATACTTCCTTCTTCTAAATAACCATTAGAAGCGCTGGAAGTGTTCTGATGGCTATCAGCGCTCTGCTCGCTACTGCATCCAATAATACAAAGCGATAACACAGCGACTACTGCAAATAGACCAATCCTGCTAACAACTGATTTCATGCTTTCCCCTTTCGTAAGTTATTGAACCGTGAAAGGGGGGCTAGCAAGCTAAGAAGGAAAACGCCCATTCCACAGCTTGCAACAGCCAAAGGGACATACAGAAGTAAGAACCCTAACGCGGACAGGCGTTCTCCTGCCTAGGTTCTAATCTTCTGTATTCGATCGCAACTACACTTGCAATTGCTTATGGCTGTAACAATCTAATTCTAGCAAATGCAGAAACTGTCAGATGGGATTATCCTTTGCGCAAAATTGAAACTGTTGTACAACATTTTCAATCTTCAAGATTGCAGGTTGGTGCAGATTGGCACGGTACGCAGCTGGAGCCTTCGAGCACACAACCTGCCATTTTGTGCCACTTTTTCGCAGAAATGGCACAAAATCATAAGTTGTGTACGCGAAAAGCCCTTCCTCAGGGCGCTTCGAAATCCGCGACCTGGGGAAACACGATTTCGAACGGAGCAACCAAGACCCTGAAGAGCACACAACTACCCTTTTTGTGCCATTTTCGGGACTGCAGCAGAAAAGTGGCACAAAAACGCAAGGTATGTACGACGCCGCACGCCTTGCGTGCGGCGTCGCGGGTCTTGAGTGCGAAAAAAAACGGCAGGTTGGCGCTAGTAAGCAGCTCAGCTAGAAGCTATGTCCGCAGGCAGGTCCAATAAGGTTTCGGGATGCCCCTAGGGTGTGCAAAAGACCCGCGGGGCACGCCTTGCGTGCGGCACCGCGGGTCTTGAGTGCGCCCTAGGGGTATATCCGAAAGCTTATTCGCCGAGAGCGAAGCGGACGAAGTCCACAACCTTAATGGAGCCGCCGAGCTCCTTAGCGGTCTTCTCTGCGTACTCGCGCACGGTGATGTCGCCGTCCTTCACGAACGCCTGCTCGGTGAGGCAATTCTCAGCGTAGTACTTCTCCATGCGGCCGGAAGCGATCTTCTCCTGGATGTTCTCGGGCT
>CAZKKN010000066.1:0-6363 GCA_964553375.1 uncultured Eggerthellaceae bacterium
CATGCCATCATCCCCGTCCCCTGACATAAAACATCCCCGTCCCCTGACATAATCCCGATTACCTGATTACCCCAGCCGGCAAACGAACAAAGCCGGCGCCACGGAATGGCCCATGGCGCCGGCAATCTGCCAAACTGTGAAATCGGTCTAGAGGAATGCCACCGGCAGAGCCGCCAGCACGATGAGCAACCTCAACATGAAACCGCCGATGAGCACCCCGCTCTCTCCGATGATGCTTATCACCAGCGAAGTCGTCGAGGTCTCGGGCTTCTTCGTGATGAACACGGGATACCCCTCAATCATGAACGGCGCTACAAGCCCCAGGATCACCAGTCCGCCCCAGAACATCACCGCGTACTGGCCGCTGATAAGCGAGGCAACGGACGCCGCCCCTTCGGGACTCCCCGAATTCACGATGATAAGCATCGTGAACAGCACCACCATCTCAATCGCAGACAGAATGACATGGCTCTTCTTGATAAGCCACATCTGCTCGAATCGCTCACGGTCGGCGATAAGGCCAACGAGGCTCGTGGCGGCAAGACCTGCGGAGAGCGCCGACACCACGAACAGAATGGGGAGTATGGCGTTATTCCAAAGCGGGCAAGCCTGTACCACGCCGAGAAGGAATCCCGTATAGGCCGCAACGCAGAAGGCGGATATGATTCCAACCCAATTCAGCCACTGCGGCACCGGCTTCTTCATCAGCTCCAACAGAGCGACCACAAGGCTCACGGGCATGTACACGCAGATGAAATACACCCCCAGCGTCATGACCGATCCCGGATTCATTACCAGATAGATGAACCTCAGAGGATTATGAAGCCCCGCCTCGGCGTCGAGGATCAGCAGCAACAGGCCTATTGCGATGAAGACCGGCGCGATCATCCTCCCTGCGATTCGCATTTTCACGCTTTCGGGGTATTTCTTCTCCACGAAAGCCGCTGTTATAAAAGCTCCGGCAGAGGCACCTGCCAAAAACAGGTACCACGCGATCATTGGACCCCAAACCATCGTCTCATCACCTCACGTAATAGATCTTTGCTTTTGTCAGATCCCCTGCCAAAGGCTGGGCGTTCGTGCGTGCGATCTCCTTCGATATCTCGCTTTCGGGATCATCGAGGTCTCCGAAGATGCGCGCACCGGAGATGCAGGTGCCGACGCACTTGGGTGGGTTGCCGGGCTCTCCATCGGTCCAGCAGAAACGGCATTTCTCAACGACGCCGCTGGGGTGCAATTGGATACGCGCATCATAGGGGCAGGCGGCCATGCAGTACTTGCACCCTATGCATTTCTCCTCGTCCACCAGCACCACGCCCGATTCGGTCGTGTACGTAGCGGTCGTCGGGCAGACCGACTGGCAGGGGGCATCTTCGCAATGCATGCACTGCACAGGGATGTTCTCCGCATAGACGGAAGGGTATTGCCCCCGTTCTTCTTCATAGAACTTTATGAACATCTCGTCGGGGGCAAGCCCGTTATACATCTGACAGGCGATTCTGCAGGAGTAGCATCCGACGCACTTCTTGGTGTTTATCAGCATTCCGTAACGAGCCATTATGCCTCGACCTTCCTCACTTTGACCGCAACCTCCTGGGTCATCGCCGCACCCACGCCGGGCTCCATATGGAACGGCACGAAGTCCATGAAATTGATTCCGAAGCCTTCCGCCCGCGTAAGGTAGGGCGAAGTGCCGCCATAATGCGTCGGCAGGAACACCACACCCGGCTTCAGGCGCTCCGTCACCTTAGCGGCCACCTTCCCCGTCGCTTCGCTTGACGATATCTCCACCATGTCGCCTTCCTCAACGCCGAGTTTCTTGGCATCCGCACTCGAAAGCCATACACGTTCGAGGTCGTGCTCGCGCGATACCGCATTGAGCGATTCCAGATTCAGCGTCATCGTGTGCGATTGGATGCTCTGCTTGCCGCCGACGAAATGGAATTCGCCGTCTTCCGGCTGCACGAGCCGCGGAATGAATCCGATGACCGGATTCAAACCCGCCTCGCCGACTTTCTCCGAGGTGAATTGGAACTTCCCCGTCGGCGTTGCGAATGCGGGAACACCGTAGGAGAACGGCGCGGTGGGAAGCTCCACGATGCCCGCCTCGGTGACTTCCGCGATCGAAGTTCCCACGGACTGGAGCTGGGCCTCGGCAAGCTCTTCCACCGTGAAATCGAAGTACTGGCCAACACCGCATGCATCGGCAAGCTCCGAGAAGATCTGATCGCATGGTTTCGTTTCAGGATGTATCTTCTGGAGAACCTGGGTGCGCATGGCCACATAGTGCTTCTTTCCCCCGATGAATTCCGGAAGCTCCATGCGCTCGAGCGAGGTGCACTCGGGGAGCACGTAATCCGATGCCATGCAGGTTTCGCTCATCTGGATGTCCACGGAAACCACGAGCTTGGCCTTATCGAGCGCTTCGCGCCATTTCGCCGGGTTGGAATAGCCTTTGAGCGCGTTCGAGTTGTAGAAGAACACCCCCTCGATCCGGCCATCAAGGCACCCTTCGAGCACGGCCAGATTGGTTCCCATGCTGCTCAGGGCAAGGGGATATTCCGCCTCTCCGACGCGCTTGCCCGCAGGCTTCGGCACGGGAGGGAACTTCACGGGATCCACGTCACCGACTTTCGGGGAAGTGGTTATGAGCGCTCCGCCCTTCTGTCCCCAGCACCCCAAAAGGGCATTCACCGCGCACACGCAACGCGCCGTCTCGAACGAGTTCTGATAAGCGCAGCCGAACGCCGCCCGCCAGGAGGGCTCGATGGCGCAGGCGGGCGCCGCTTTCGCGAGGTCCTGCGCAAGCTCGATGATCTTCTCGGCCGGCACATCGCAGATGCCCTCCGCCCACTCGGGCGTGTATTCTGCGACCTGGTTTGCGAACTCGGGGAACCCCGTGCAATGCTGCTCGACGAATTCATGGTCGTAAAGATCCTGGGTTATAAGCACATTGGCGATTCCCAGCAGCAATGCGATATCGCAACCAGGCTTGATCGGCACCCAATCCGTCGCGAAGATACCGGTATTGTTCAGCCGCGGGTCAACGATGACCACGCGGGTGCTGCGATCGGCGGCCTCGGCAACGCTCTTCACAGACGACGGGCGGATTCCGTCCCCATAGCTGCGGCCGATGAATACGACCATCTTCGCATTGCCCCAATCCACCGAGAAATTCGATGCGCCGATCGCCTGATTGATGCCGCTTTCTTTCGACAGATTGCACGCCGCCCCATGCGTATAGAAGTTGTTCGACCCAAGTGCATTTATGAAGCGCTTGGTGTAGTACTTTCCGGACGGGCGCGGATCTTGGATCATCGCCAGGGCCTCGGGGCCCGCAGTGCGCTTTATCTCCGCCACCTTCTCGGCAATTTCCCTATAGGCCTGATCCCAGCTTATCGGTTCGAACGTGCCGTCCTCCCTGCGCTTCATGGGGGTGGTGACGCGCTCGTCGTCGTAGGCCCACTGGGACGTGCCCTGACCGCGCCCGCAAAGCGTGCCCTTGGCATAGGGATGATCCTTCATCCCCTCCACATACCAAAGGCGCCCGTTTTTGGTGGTTGCGAACAGGCCGCATTTGCTGGAGCACCCGTTGCAAAGTGAGGGCCCCCTTGCGATCAGATCGTCGGCTGCCGCCGCCTGCTCCGTCTGCCATTCGCCAAAGGAGAGGGCACCTGCCGTCGCCGCAAGCGCCAATGTGGCCGCGCCTCCCTTCAGGAAGCTTCGCCGTGTTGAACATATCTGCACTTTCTTCTCCTTCCGTGCCATAACTCCTCGCTTCCGCCGAGTACCTCGCACGCGCAATCAGGCTGCCGCAGCCTCCTGCGCCAAACTTTTCCGCAGTTCACCGAGTGTTTCCTCAACTTCATCCAGCAACATGAGCCCGTGGCTGATCGCCTCTATGCACTCGAGCACCCGCTTGCTCGGCTCCCGGACATCCTGGAATGTGCGCTTCCGCTCGGACAATTCGGCGGCGTAAGCCGATATCCAATCGAAATGCCCCTCCACGAAACTTTCCAACGCACGACGGTTTCCCGCCTCGCTGTAGATGAAGGCGAGCTCGCAAAGAAGCGCCATGTGGTCGGGCATCGCCGCGAAGCCGCTTGGAACCTCGATCTTGAGTTCTTTCAGAAGCGCGCACATATGACGCGCACTGTCGCCCAAGTAAAGATGCCTCATTGCGCCTAATGCATAATTCCCTTCGCAATCGCTCCGGGAGGAAGTCCATGCCTTGTAAAGCGACTCCACCGGCAGAAGCGACACCGCTCCACCCGGGGTGAGCACATCCAACTCGAACCTGCGTCGCACATGCGATGCAGGAGCGACAAGAGCGGCATCGGCATAAGCCTCATCCGCGGGCGCATCTAAGACCGTGAAGAGCACGCCGAGCGCGCGCAAGCGATCCGCAGCCGCACGCCATGACCCCCACTTCTTGTGCTCTATGTTTCTTCCTACCATCTGCAATCCTTTCTTCAGATGGCAATACTAGATACCTGCACGGGAAAACGTGTCATCAGTTTCTGATGATTATTGACAAACGCCACTTCACAGGCGTATTTTTGGAAAGATTGATTGCGGAGCGCATTTGAAGGGATGCCTTTCGGAAACAACTGCTTCGCATCCTCAGCAACGCACATCGGGAGAGCAACGTGAGCAAATCGGTCGAATATTCCAAACAGCCTTTCTTGCATTGGCACAATGTGGGGCTGGCTCTCTTCTGGGCAGCGAGCATGCTAACTTTTCGAAGCTCCATCCTTCTTTCGGGAAGCGCGAATACACCCGACAGCAACACCCTTGTCGTCGTCGTGTCCTTCGTTGCGAACATGACCGTTCTGTTCGCTATCTCGGCCCTGGTTGAGAAGGCGGCAGACAACCTGGGAAGGGTTCCCTCTTGGATCTTCTGCGCTGCCATTCTTGTCGGATTCGTCCTCATAAGGATCGCCGGTGAGCCCTTCATGGGCGACGGGACTTCGGCGGCCCTTATCGCAGGAGCCCTTCTTTGCGGGGTCGGCTACGGATATTTTTGGGGAAGCTGGGCTGATGTGCTTGGACGCATCCACCCCTCCACCACTACCGTTTCCATTCCGATATCGTATCTGCTTACCTCGGTTCTGTTCGTCGCCATAACGCTGGGTGTGTCATTCGCCCAAGTTCCCGGATTGCTGCTCGTCTTCCCGCTTCCCATCTTGTCGCTTCTCTGCCTTGAGCGCTGCCGCAGGGACGAGTTGGCGAAGGCGGCGGTTCTCAGCCCCGATCCGAAACGGTATATCCAAGCGATCGCCTCGCTTGTTCCGCTGATAATCGCCTCGCTTGTTCTGTCGTGCCTTTTCGGATTCATGTGGGAGACAACGGTGCTCAGCACCCATACTGCCACCGAAGCCCATAGACTTCCTTTGATCGCGAACATCGCCGCAGCCGTCGTTCTTATTGGGGCGGTGCTCATTGCCCGGAAAAAGGCGGATCTGACCCTTGCGTATCAGGTCCTGATCCCCGTCTCCATTGTGCTCTTCATTGCGATCCCGTTCTTCTGGCACGAGCAGCCCGTCGTGCTCAACGCTTTCAGCAGTGCGATATACGGCGTCTTCGATGTGATCATCTGGTATCTGGTGGCATCCACTTCATACGATCTTGCGGTATCCGGCTTCGTGGTCGGTGGCCTTGTGCGAGGGGTTTCCCTATTGAGCCGCCTTATCGGAATCGGCATCGGATATCTCGTCTTCCTCGATTCGAATGTCTCCAATATCGCCATGTTCGGGCTGTGCATCGGCGCAGTCTACATCCTGGCCATGCTCCTCTGGTTCCTGTATCGCAATGCTTCGAGTAGCAACAAAGCCGAGGTGTTGGATTCGAGCGATTCGGAAGCGATCGCCTGCGCCGACAGCGCAGACAACACGGCTTCCCGCAATGATGGAGCCGATAAGGATAGCGGCGAGAATAGCCAAACGGCCACCGATGAAGAGGAGAAGTTCAAGCTTATAGCCGAAGACTATGGGCTTACGCGGCGGGAAGCCGAAGTGCTCCCCTATCTGGCGCGCGGAAGATCGGCGAAAGTGATCGCTCAAGCGCTTTTCGTCTCGGAACCGACCATCCGCACCCACACGAGGCGCATACTGGAGAAGACCTGCCTTCATTCCAAGCAGGAGCTGATCGACCTGGTCGAAAAATACTGACCGAAAGCACTGAGCAAAAGTGTTCCTTGCATTCTTCAAAAGGAGGGAGCTATCAAGCCCCCTCCGCTAGCTCCTCCAAGGCGCCGTAGCGCATGTCAGGGGACGATGGCATAGGGGCGGGGGTGTTTTATGTCTGGGGACGGGGTTGATGGCATGATCCTTTCGGATCTTGCAATCATCCCCGTCCCCTGAC
>CAZKKN010000066.1:6373-8362 GCA_964553375.1 uncultured Eggerthellaceae bacterium
CCCCCCCCCCCCCCCCCCCCCCCCCAAAAAAAACCCCCCCCCCGCCCCCTGACATGCCCTTACCCCCTACTCCCCGTTTAGGCTACTTCTGCCCGTCGACATCAGGACACCATGAGGCGAAACCGGCAAGCGCTTCATCGGTGCGAACGTAGAACGGCTTGCCCTTGTCGAGTGCGCTGATGCTTTTCATTTCGGCATCGGTCAACTCGAAGTCGAACACGTCGATGTTCTCGGCGATATGCGCAGGCGTCTTCGAGCCGGGAATCACCACATTGCCCTCCTGCACATGCCAACGCAGGATGATCTGCGCGGGTGTCTTCCCATATTTTGCAGCCAGCTCAACCACAACAGGCTCCTCAAGGATGACCCTGTTGCCACGACCGCCCAGCGGGAACCATGCCTGCACGGCGATGCCATGCTCATCCAAGAACGGCTTCATGTCATTCCGCGGAAAATACGGGTGGCATTCCTTTTGGACGATAGCGGGCATGACCTCGCATTCATCGATTACGCGCGCAATCTCCGCCTCGTTGAAGTTCGATACGCCGATGGCGCGCAGCTTGCCGGCCTTGTAGGCGTCCTCGAGCTTTCGGTAGCCTGAGATGTAATCTCCCGCAGGTTGGTGCAGGATCATCAAGTCGATATAATCGGTGCCAAGACGTCCAAGCGTCTCATCAACGGCGGTATCGCTCTCGTAGAAGCACGGCCACAGCTTCGTCTCCAGGAAGATCTCCTCGCGGGGCTTGCCCGATGCTTTCATGCCGCGCCCGACGGCCTTCTCGTTCACGTATGCGTTCGCGGTGTCGATGAGCTCGCATCCGCACGAGAGAGCGTATTCGACGGCTGCCTGGGCGTCATCGGGCTCCAACATGAATGTTCCCAGACCCGGGATGGGCATCTTCACACCGTTATTCAGGGTTATATACTGCATGGTTCATCCTTTCATGAAACGTAATGGCTTCTCTTGCATATTGCTCAGTTTATTTCGATTATCATGCTATTTGCCCTACAATTACTGAAACGTATATTTCACAATGAGAAAAGGAATCGCATGTTAGACCTCCTTGAATTGGAGCAGTTTATCGCAGTGGAAGAGCTCGGCTCGTTCTCGAAGACGGCACAGCGATTCTACGTTTCCACGCCCACTATCACTCGGGCCATGCGCCACGTGGAAGAGGCGTTCGGGGCACCGCTGTTCAATCGCGACAAGAACAAGGTAACGCTGAACGACACCGGCAAGCTTGCCGTGGAGCATGCCCGCCATGTGTTGCACGAAGCAGATGCAGCAATCGCCTCGGTTCAGGCGTTCGACCGAAGCCAGCGCACCATCACCGTGGTCTCGTGCGCGCCCGCTCCGCTGTGGGAGCTGCTTCCCCTGATCACACGCTTGTATCCGGGCCTCTCCGCCAACACGCGCATCGCTGACCTTGCGGAAACAGAGCGCGCGCTCAGGGATGGCGCATGCGATGCGGTCGTGCTGCCCTACCGTCCTGAGGATGAAAAGCTCATGGTTCGCCACATTATGGACGAACAGCTGCAGCTATGCGTCAAGAGCGACCATCCCCTTGCGAATCGCGAAAGTGTGACGCTTGACGAGTTGAACGGGTTCAACTTCCTGCTTGGGACCAATTTGGGCTTCTGGAACGATATATGCCGCACCAAGCCGACCGCCTCGAAGTTCCTGGTGCAAAGCGACGACTTCTCGCTCGCCGAGGTCATCCGGCAGTCATCACTCCCCTGCTTTACCACCGATGCTGCCCTGCGAGCCAACTTCCGCGATGTTGGAGACGACCGCATAAGCATACCCATCACCGATCCCGAGGTCGATGTATCGTTTTACCTGGTGGCTAACACGTCGCAGAAAATCGAGAAACTGTTCGCCAAAGTCCAAGGCTAGATGGCAGGACATGTCGGGATTACACCAGGGGTCGGGGTGTTTTATGTCAGGGGACGGGGATGATGGCATGATCCTTTCGGATCATGCCATCA
>CAZKKN010000067.1:0-8272 GCA_964553375.1 uncultured Eggerthellaceae bacterium
CCAGGCCCTGAAGAATCTCGGTGCCCAGACCATCGCCATCAAGGACATGGCGGGCCTGCTCACGCCCTATCGCGCCGAGCGCATCGTGAAGGCGTTCAACTCCGAGATAGGCCTGCCGCTCCATATCCATTGCCACTACATCGGCGGCATGGCTCCGGCCAACATCCTGAAGGCCGCCGAAGCCGGTGCCGCCATCGCCGACACCGCCCATGCGCCTCTGGCTTTCGGCAACTCGCACCCGGCTGTGGAGATGATCGTGGCCGCCCTGCGCGAAAGCCGCTACGACACGGGCCTTGACCTGGAACTGCTCTTCGAGATCTCCGACTACTGGGAGACCGTGCGCCAGCGCAGCCACTACAAGCGCGGGGTGTCATCCCTCACCCACATGAAGGTCTATTCCCACCAGGTGCCCGGCGGCATGATGTCGAATCTCATCGCCCAGCTGGCGGTCCAAAACGCCGAGGACCGCTTCGCCGAGGTCATGGTGGAGATCCCCAAGGTGCGCGCCGAGGTGGGCTACCCGCCCTTGGTCACGCCGCTTTCGCAAATCGTGGGCACGCAAGCCGTCATGAATGTGATCACGGGCCGCCGCTGGGGCCTCATCTCCCGCGAGATGAAAGACTACCTCTGCGGATTCTACGGCAAGGCGCCCGGCCCCATAGACAAGGAGATCCTGAAGAAGGTGACGGGGGACGCGGAGGTGCTGCCTCCCGACGTGGCGCCCGGATCGCTGGTCACCACCACCTTTGAGGAAGTGGCCCAGGAAATAGGCGACTTGGCTCAGTCCGATGAGGACGTGCTGATGTATGCCCTGTTCCCCAACGAGGCCCGCACCTATTTGAGCAAGCATCGCAGCCAGGAGCGCGTGGATTTCATCCTGGCCGAGGAGTCGAGCAATACCAAGGAGGACGATTACGTGGACATCAATCAGATTCGCGAGCTTGTGCGCATCGCCGAGGAAAGCGGTGTGGGCGAGATAGCGGTGGAAGAAGAAGGCACCCGGGTCGTGGTGCGCATGCCCAGCGCGGCAAGCGAAGCTGTGGCTGCTCCGGCCGCCGCCGTGCCGGTGGCTGCAGCCGCTCCGGTCCCGGCCACCGCAGCCGCTGCCGCTCCGGCAGCCGAGGGCGTCTCGCGCCCCGCATCCTGGAAGCCGGTCACCGCACCTATGGTGGGTACCTACTACGAGGCCCCCGGCCCCGGCGAGGAGCCCTTCGTCTCCGTGGGCGATGAGGTGGCGGCCGGCCAGACCCTCTGCATCGTGGAGGCTATGAAGCTCATGAACGAGATAGGCGCCGAGGAAATGGGCACCGTGCGCGAGGTCTGCCTGACCGACGGCGCTCCCGTGGAGTTCGGCACCGTGCTCTTCTATGTGGAGCCCCATGGCACGTCGGTTCCCGGGCCCGAAGCTTCCTAAGGCGACGCCATGTTCGACAAGATCCTCATAGCCAATCGCGGCGAGGTGGCCCTGCGCATTATGCGGGCCGCCAAAGAGCTGGGCGTGAGCACCGTGGCCGTCTATTCTACCGCCGATAAGGACACCTATCCGGTGGCTTACGCCGATGAGGCTGTGTGCATCGGGCCGCCGCCTGCCGGGAAGTCCTACCTGGTCATTCCCAATATCATCGCGGCAGCGAAGACCACCGGCGCTCAGGCGATCCACCCCGGCTACGGCTTTTTGGCCGAAAACGCCGAGTTCGCCCGGGCTTGTGCCGATAACGACCTGGTGTTCATTGGCCCGTCTCCCGAATGCATCGATTCCATGGGCGACAAGTCCACGGCCCGAGAGACCATGAAGGCCTGTGGTGTGCCCACCGTCCCCGGCTCCGATGGCATCGTGGACACCCTGGATGAGGCCCGCGAGTTCGCCGAGCGCGTGGGTTATCCGGTGCTCATCAAGGCCACGGCAGGTGGTGGCGGCAAGGGTATGCGAGAAGTCCATGACCCCGCCGACCTGGAATCCCAGTACAAAGCAGCCCGCCAAGAGGCCGGTGCCGCCTTCGGAAACGACGGCGTGTACCTGGAAAAGCTCGTCTTGCGCCCGCGTCACGTGGAGGTGCAGGTGCTCGGTGACGGTTTCGGCAACCAAATCGCCCTTTGCGAGCGGGACTGCTCGGTGCAGCGGCGCCATCAGAAGCTCATCGAGGAGGCTCCTTCACCGGCGCTTTCCGAGGACCTGCGCCGCTCCATGGCTAAAGCGGCCGTGAAGGCCATGCGCGCCGTGGACTACCAATCCGCTGGCACGGTGGAATTCCTCTTGGCCCCCGACGGGCAGTTCTACTTCATGGAGATGAACACCCGCGTGCAGGTGGAACACCCGGTAACCGAGCAGATCACCGGCACCGACATCATCAAAGAGCAGATTCGCATCGCCGCTGGCGAGCCCATGAGCTGCGCTTCCCGCGCGCCGTTCTCGCCCAATGGCAGCGCCATGGAATTCCGCATCAACGCCGAGGATCCAGCGGCCGGCTTTCGCCCGTGCCCCGGCAAGATCGCGCGCTTCGAGCCGCCGGCCGGCCCGGGCATCCGCGTTGAGAGCTACATCCGCAGCGGTTCGGAGATCTCGCCGTTCTACGATTCCCTGGTCGCGAAGCTCATCGTGTACGGGCAAGACCGCGACGAGGTGCTCGCCCGCGCGCGCCGCGCCCTGGACGAATTCGTGATCGAGGGCATCGAAACCACCATCCCCTTCCATAGAAGGGTTCTTGGCAATGAGGTATTCTGTTCAGGAGAGGCTACAACGGATTTCATAGAGACCCAGATGGGAGACTTGCTATGACGGATTTGAACGTGGACGGCATGGCCATCGCGCCCGGCGTGGTGGAGACCATCGTATCCTTGGCGGCGCAGAATGTGGAAGGCGTCCAAAGCGTGGGCGACCCAACCACCAGCGGCCTGATGAATATCCTCGGCTCCAAGCCCTCCACTCAGGGCGTGGACGTGGAGGTGAACGATGAGAACGAGCTGAACATCACCGTGCGCCTTTTCGTTCGGAACGGCCAGGTGCTTCCGGAGCTCGCCGCTGCGGTGCGCTCCGCCATCAGCGACGCCGTGAATAGCCAAACCGGGTTCAAGGTGGCGTCGGTGGACGTGTTCATCGACGGTATCTCCTTCGACAACTAGCAGGTCGCCCGTGGCTTCTTCGAAGAAACATGAACGGCGCCGCGCGCGGGAGAGCGCCATCGCCCTGCTCTATTCCAGCGACATCACCGAGACGGCGGTGAGGGATATCGTGGAGGCCGGGGCGTATCCGGCCGAGGATTTCTACTTCCCCGACTACGCCGAGCGGCTCGTCTTGGGCGTGGCGGACAACCTGGAGTCCATCGACGCGCAGCTGGCTGCCACGTCTCAGAATTGGGCTCTCGACCGCATGCCGGTGGTGGACCGCGCCATTTTGCGCATGGCCACCTTCGAGATGGTCTATGTGGACGAAGTGCCCGTGTCGGTGGCTATAAACGAGGCGGTTGAGCTGGCGAAATCCCTGGGCGGGGAAGACGATTCCTCGCGTTTCGTCAATGGTGTGCTGGGCCGCATCGCCCGACGTTTGGAAGGATCTTCGGAATCCGATGAAGAATGCGAGCCGCTGGCGCCCCTTGCCGGCCGCACCCAGGCGGCAGGCGGAGAGGCCGATGTTTTGGCCGCTGTGGAAGGATAAGCGATGCAACCCACTGATGATACCCCTCAGAGTGCAGCCGCGCCCGAGGCATTCGCCGAGGTGCGCACGCGCCTGCAGCAGATCGCAGAGGCCGTTGACGACCCCCAGATCTCCTTGGACGAAGCTCTTGACCTCTATGAAGAGGCCGTGACCTTGGGGCTTCGTGCCAGCGACCTTTTGGAAGTGGGCATCACCGAGGAGGAAGCCCAAGAAGCCTTGGCAGGGGAGGAGCCCATGGGCGAGGACGCCGAAGCTCGCAACCCCCACAGCGCAGTGAGGAGTGCGAGCGAAGATATCGCCGTCAACACCCCCGTTGAGGATTAAAGAGCAAAGGCCATGAATCGCATCTTGGATGTCATAGGCTCTCCGGCCGACCTCAAACTCCTCACCGATGAAGAGCTCCGGATCCTCGCCGGGGAGATTCGCGCCCAGATCATCTCCACCACATCCAAGACCGGCGGCCATGTGGCCTCTTCCCTTGGCGCGGTGGAGATAATCCTCGCCGTGCACTCCCTTATCGATTCGCCGACGGATCGCTTCGTGTTCGATGTGGGCCATCAAGCCTACGCCCATAAGCTGGTGACCGGGCGGCTGGATGGCTTCGACACCCTGCGCAGCAAAGGGGGGCTCTCCGGCTTCCCGCGTCCGGACGAGAATCCCCATGACGTGCATCCTTCGGGTCATGCGTCCGATTCGCTTTCTGTTGCGTTGGGTCTGGCTAAGGCGCGCGACTTGCGCGGAACCGACGAGAAGATCGTCGCGCTCATCGGCGATGCGTCGCTTTCCGGCGGCATGGCCTTCGAGGCCCTCAATACCATCGGGCAGCTGCAAACGCCCCTGGTCATCATCCTCAACGACAACGAGATGTCCATCTCCCGCAACGTGGGTGCCCTGGTGCGCCACCTGGGGGCCATCCGGGCTTCGTCGGAATACCGCATGGCCCGCGATTATTCCCAGGAGCGGCTGGAGGAAAGCGGCAGTTTGGGCCGGGCCATGGTTAATTTCGGCCGGAGCGCCAAGGATTCCATCAAGCATTTCATCGTGCCCCATTCCATGATCTTCGAGCAGCTGGGCATCATTTGCACGCCTCCCATCGATGGTCACGACATCCCCGGCCTGAAGGAGATGCTCCGCACGGCGCTTGATTCCGACGGCCCGGTGCTGATCCATGCGGTGACGAAGAAGGGCGCGGGATACCTCCCCGCCGAAAACGACCCCGAGCGCTTCCATGGCGTGGGGGCCTATGACATAGCCACGGGCAAGTCCCATCGGAAGATCGCCGGGCCGCCGAAATATATGGACGTCTTCGGGAGCGCCCTGGTGCGCGAGGCCCGCTCCGACGAGCACATCGTGGCCATCACGGCGGCTATGCGCTCGGGCACTGGCCTGGAAGACTTCGCTCGCGAGTTCCCCGACCGCTTCATCGATGTGGGCATCGCCGAGGAAAACGCTGTGGGCATGGCCTCGGGTTTGGCGGCGGGTGGCTGCAAGCCGGTGGTGGCCATCTATTCCACGTTCTTGCAGCGAGCCATCGATCAGATGATCATCGATTGCGCCCTGCCCAAGGCCAATGTGGTCTTCGCCATTGACCGTGCGGGCATCGTGGGTGAAGACGGTCGCACGCACCAGGGGCTTTACGACATCTCCTACTGCCGCATGATTCCGGGTATGCGCATTCTCACGCCCTCCAACGAGGCTGAATTGGCCCAAGGGCTTCACACGGCACTGCGCCTGGGCGGCCCGGTGGCCATCCGCTACCCCCGCGGAGAGGGGCTCGGCGTGCCCGTGCCGGCCAACCCCCAGATGCTTCCCGTTGGGAAGGCTGTGGTTGTGCGCGAGGGGACCTGCGGTGCCCTGCTGGCTTTCGGCGACCGGGTGGCGCCGGCCCTGGAGGCTGCAGAGCTCCTGGCGGCCGAAGGCATCGAGATACGCGTAGTGGATATGCGCTGGGCGAAGCCTCTGGATGAAGATGCCATCGTTGCCGCCGCTCAGACAGGGCTTGTGATCACCGTGGAAAACGGCATCGTCTCCGGAGGCGCGGGCGAAGGCGTGCTGGAGGTTCTCGCCGAGCGGGGCCTTGCGGTGCCCGTCCAGGTCTTAGGCGTGAAGGATGCCACGGTGCCTCACGGCAAGCCCGCCGAGCTCTTGGCCGAGCTGGGCTTGGATGCCAAAGGCATCGCTGCCGCCGTGAGGGACCTTCGCGAAGAACACTCCTAAATCGCTGCGTTGCCGCGCTCGCCGGTGCGGATGCGGATGACCTCCTCCACGGGGCTCACGAACACCTTCCCGTCGCCTACTTCGCCGGTGGCTGCGGTAGCGCAGATGAGGTCCACCAGCTCAGGGGTGGCTTCGTCAGCCACCACCAGTTCGAACTTCACCTTCGGCACCATGTTCAGCAGCACCTCGGTGCCGCGGTAGTACTCGCTCCAGCCATGCTGGTTGCCGCAGCCCATGACCTGGGATATGGTCATGCCCGACACCTCGGCAGCGAAGAGTGCCTCTTTGAGCGGTTCCAGCTTCTCGGTACGCACGATGGCGGTGATCCGTTTCATGGTTCGATCCTTTCCGTTGTGGGGTTAGTCCAGGCCAAGATAGGCGGGATACGCGCTTTCGCCGTGGCTGGAGACGTCCAGGCCAGCGGCTTCTTCGGCCTCGCTCACCCGCAGGCTGCCGCCGAAGATCGCCTTCACGATGAAGCCCAAGATCAGGCCGCCCACCACTACGAAGGCCAAGGTGATCAGAATGCCCAGGAATTGGGCGCCGAGCAAGGTAGGATCGCCGGTGTAAAGCAAGCCGCCGAAGTCGGTCCAGGAAAGCTCCGGCACACAGAAGAGCCCTGTGAGCAGGCCGCCCACGATGCCGCCGATGGAGTGGCACCCGAAAGCGTCCAGAGCATCGTCATAGCCCACGCGGCGTTTGAGCCACGAGATGGCGAAGTAGCAGCAGGGGGCGGTGATCAGCCCGATGAGGATGGCCGCCCAAGGCTCCACGAAACCAGCCGCCGGGGTGATGCCCACCAGGCCCGCCACAAGACCGGTGCAAGCGCCGACCAGCGTGGGCTTTCCCACCTTGATGCGCTCGACGAGCGTCCAGGCCAGAAGCCCGGCAGCCGAGGCGGCTACGGTGTTCAACAAGGCCAGGGCCGCGATGTTGTTGGCGGCGAAGGCGGAACCGGCATTGAATCCGAACCATCCGAACCAGAGCAGCGCCGCTCCCAATACGACGAAGGGCACGTTGTGGGGCCGGTAGCTCATGAGGCCGAACCCCTTGCGGCGCCCGAGAAGCAGGCACAGCATGAGTCCCGTCACGCCCGAGCTGATGTGCACCACATCGCCGCCGGCGAAGTCCAGCGCCCCTATCATGTCGCCGATCAAGCTGCCGTCCCCGCCCCAAACCATATGGGCGAGGGGCGCATAGATCAAAGGCACCCACAGCACGATGAACAGCACCAAAGCGCCGAATTTCATGCGCCCCGCCACAGCGCCGGTGATGATGGCCGTGGTGATCATGGCGAAGGCCATCTGGAACGCGATGTCCGTAATGGCCGGATACACCAGCGCATCGCCTTCCTGGGCGGTCTCGGTGAACATGTCCTGCACGGCCGAGAGGCAGCCCAGCTGGTCCAACCCGCCGAAGAACGGGATGGAGCCATCGCCGCCGTAGGCGAAGGTCCAACCGCAGACCACCCAGATCACCCCCACCACGCCGAGCACGGTCATGACCATCATCATGGTGTTCACCACATTCTTGCGACGGGAAAGGCCTCCGTAGAAGAAAGCCAGCCCCGGCGTCATGAGCAGCACCAGCATGGTGCATACCAGCATGAACGCTATCGATCCTGTGTCATACATAGCAACCCCTTCTGTCGTCTTCCTGCCTCGATTTTGGAAGAGGTCGTGTTTCAGGGGAGTTTCGGCCTTGTTACGAAACGTTACGTTATAGGCTTGGACTATAATCAGGCTTCGAGATGAAGGAGGCAGACCATGGGTTTATCGTTCATTCCTGTGAAAACCAGCGCTGACCAGGAGCGTCTTGCTGCTATTGCCGGAGAGATCTGGCGTGATTATTGGCCCGACCTCATCGGTGCCGACCAAACGGAGTATATGATCGAGCAGTTCCAGAGCCTTGAGGCGATTCGCCGGGATATGGCCGAACACGACTACGAGTATTGGCTTTTGGTGGCCACCGAGACCGATGAAGATGGCAGCGAGAAATCCATCGTGGGGTTCACCGGCGGCCACGACGAGCCCCAGACGAATCGCTTCTTCATCTCCAAGATCTACCTTTACGATTGGGCGCGCGGCCACGGTTATGCCCGCCGCGTAGTGGAGTTCTATGAGGACCTTTGCTTCGCGCGCAACCTCGATGCCATGTATCTTACGGTGAACAAGCACAACGAACTGGGCATCCGCGCCTACGAGGGCACCGGTTTCGAGACCATCGATGCTGTGGAAACCGATATCGGGCAGGGGTTCATCATGGACGACTACATCATGGAGAAACGTTTCCTGTAGCAGGCGATCTGCAAACATGTCAGGGGACGGGGATGATGGCATGGGGGATGCAGAGGGTTATGTCAGGGGACGGGGATGATGGCATGATCCTTTCGGATCATGCCAT
>CAZKKN010000068.1:0-8258 GCA_964553375.1 uncultured Eggerthellaceae bacterium
CCCTGGATCTGGCCTTGATGCAGATCGATGGTCATCATGCGGTCGATGCCGGCCGTCTGCATGAGGTCGGCTACGAGCTTAGCGGTGATGGGCTCGCGAGCAGCGGCTTTGCGGTCTTGGCGCGCATAGCCGTAGTGGGAAACCACCGCGGTGATGGAGCGGGCACTGGCCCGCTTGGCGGCATCGGCCATGATGAGCAGCTCCATCAGGGCGTCGTTCACATGCTCGCCGGCCACGCACTGGATGAGGAACACGTCGGCACCGCGCACGCTTTCCAAGTAGCGGGCATAGATCTCGCCGTTGCTGAACTTCTCCAGCTTCACGTTACCCAGCGAAACGCTCAATTCGTCGGCGATGGCCTCGGCCAGCTTGGGGTTCACCGAGCCGGAAAAAACGGCCATGGTCTTTTGCATCTCCGTCATGGACACTCCTTGGATCCTCGTAAGCCTCTGTTGCTTCGCACCTTTTCTTCCTGGGCCAGTTTACCCTTCCTTGGCGAACTCTTCGCGCTTTTTCTTGGCCCAGTCCTTAAATTCCTTCTGTTCGGGGCGGGTGAGCGCCAGCGCATCAGGGGACACGTCCTTGGCGATGACCGAACCGGCACCCAGCACCGACCCCTCCCCTATGGCCACCGGCGCCACCATCATGGTGGAGCTGCCGATGAACACGTTGTCGCCTATCTCGGTGCGGAACTTATGCTTGCCGTCGTAGTTGCAGGTGATGGAGCCCGCCCCCACGTTCACACCGGCCCCCATGGTGGTGTCGCCGATGTAGCTGAGATGGGGCACCTTGGAGCCCGCGCCGATGGTGGAATTCTTTATCTCCACGTGGGTCCCCGCCTTCGCCCCCTCGCAGAGATGCGCTCCGGGGCGCAGATAAGCCCGCGGCCCGCATTTGACGAAGTCGTCCAGACGGGCATGGGTGGCCACGGTCTCGTCCACGATGCACCCGCAACCCACCTCCGTGTCGGTAAGGCGCGTATTGGGTCCGATGATGCTGTCTTCGCCGATGGTGGTCTCCCCGAAAAGGAACACCTGGGGCATCAACTCCACATCGCTGGCTATGTCCACGTCCGGGCCTATCCAAACCTGCTCCGGATCGAGCATGGTCACGCCGGCGGCCATGTAAGCGTCGTTGATGCGCTTTTGGGCCACCTTGGTGGCCTCAGCCAGCTGGATACGGGAATTCACGCCCAAGCACTCCACGCTGTCGCGAGCCGGCAGCGCCAAAACGGCCCGGCCTTCGCGGCGGCAGATGTCAAGCACGTCGGTAAGGTAGAACTCGCCCTGGGCGTTATTGGAATCCACCTGGTCCAGGGCGGCGAAAAGCGCTTTAGAATCGAAGCAGTACACGCCGGAGTTGCACTCACGGATGGCCGCCTCTTCGGGGGTTGCGTCCTTCTGCTCCACGATGCGCACCACAGCCCCGCCTTCGTCGCGGATGATGCGACCGTAACCCGTGGGATCCTCCGGAGTCATGGTGAGCACCACCACCGCGGCATTGTTGTCGTAGCGCATGCGCACCAGGGCGCGCATGGTGTCGGGGGTGATCAGCGGGCAGTCGCCGGAGAGCACCAGAAGCGAGCCTTCGAAGTCGGCGAAGGCCTCCCGGCACACTCCCACCGCGTCTGCCGTGCCGAGCCGCTGAGGCTGCACCACCACTTCCGTCTTGTCGGCCACCAGCGGCTCCACCTGTTCGCGGCCATGGCCAACCACGGTGACGATCTTCCCCACGCCTGCCTCTTCGGCTGCATCGATCACCCACCTGACCAGGGGTTTCCCGATCATCTCATGGGCAACCTTGGGCTTCTTGGATTTCATGCGCGTTCCCGCTCCAGCTGCAAGCACGATAGCGGCGGTCTTCATGGCAGGCTTCCTTTGCTCGGAAAACGAAACGATTGACTAAAGTATAACGTCTTCCACCTTCAACGTTCACGATTCACTAACGGAGCAGAAATCTTCCGGTTTGGAACGCCATTTGCGCTATGCTTGAACCACCAGCTTGAGAAAGGAGGGCCTCGATTCGGCAGTCGTTGCACAAGCTGTTTTTTATTCGTTTATGAAAAGAGGTTCATCATGAGCATCACGGTTACCGGAATCCAAATGAGCGTTTCCGACCCTTTGAGGGATTATGTTGAGGAGAAGATCGGCAATTCCCTGAAAGTAATGGACATCGAGCCTATCTCTTGCGAAGTCGTGCTCAGCGTGAAGCGCAATCCTGCCATCGCCACCCCCTGCCGCTGCGAGGTCACCCTCCGCGTGAAAGGCCATATCATCCACGTCGAAGAAGACGAGATAGATATGTATGCCGCCATCGATATCGCATCGGCGAAGGTCGTTCGCCAGCTGCGGAAGTTCAAGACGCGCATCATCGACCGCAAACTCCGCGGCGGCACCCGGACCGAAGCGGGCTCCCTTAAACAGCTCAACGCCCAGGCAGACGAACTGGACCTGGACGCCCTGATGGATGACCTGGTAGCTGCCGATGAGGAGATAGTCCGCGTGAAGGAGATCGAATTCGCGCCGCTCACCCAGGAAGAAGCGCTCATCCAGATAGACCTCCTGGGCCACGACTTCTTCGCTTACATCGACCGCGACACCAACACCCCCTGCGTGCTCTATCGCCGCGGCCAGGGCGGCTATGGTCTACTGAAGCAAGCCGAATAAACCGGATCAGCGCCGGAAGCGCAACCCTTTCGCCCCAGGTAACGCCCCAAGCGCCACCTGGGGCGTTTTTCAGTGCTGGACCTCGTGCTGAGATCAGACCGACCGGATCGCCTGCATTGCGAGGGCCAGGTTGTAAAGGCTGCCGAAAACGCAGATGGGGGTGGGATTGCTGGTCTGCACCGGGTTCTGGGCCTCATCGTGAGCCTGAGCCAAGGCATAGGCTTGGTCCAAGGCGTCTTCATAGGACGCGGCAACGACGATGGGGAGCTCCGGGTCAGCCTTGGCCCCAATGGCCTGGGCCAAGTCCGCCGCAGCCAAGGCGCGGGGAATGGGCGGCGTGACGCACACGATGGCCGAAGCAAGCGGCATCACGGCTTCGATCATGGCGGGGTAGTCCTTGTCTGCAAGCACTCCCATGACGAAAACCGCCTTCTCACCCGGGAATACATCCTGAAGAGACGCGCTTAGGGCCAAAGCGCCCTGGGGATTATGCCCGCCATCCACGATAACGGGCCGGGGCTTGACGGCCACAAGCTCGAAGCGCCCCGGCCAAGCCGTTGCAGCGATACCCGAGGCCACGGCTTCATCCGGGATGGACCAACCCGCCATCATGAGCACCGAGAGCGCCTCGATGGCCAAGATGGCATTGGAAGGCTGATAGCTTCCCAACAACCCCGTGGAGTAACGAACGCCCCGGTAGGTGAAAAGGCGTCTGCCCCGAGCATCAACTTCTCCCACCGCAAGCTGGGACGGATCCGGCTGATAAAGCTCGCAGCCCTTATCTGCGCAAACGGCCTTAATCACCGCCTGGGCATCGGATTCTTGGGGCCAGGAGACCACCGGTACCCCCGGTTTGATTATCCCTGCTTTCTCCCGGGCGATCTGTCCCAGGGTATCGCCCAGGATATCTGTATGATCAAAGCCGATGGGGGTGATGACGCAAAGCTCTGGGCGCGCGATCACGTTGGTGGAATCCAGGCGACCCCCCAACCCCACCTCGCAAACCACGATGCCGCACCCACGGCGACGAAAGGCCTCGAAGGCCACAGCGCACATGAGCTCGAATTCCGTGGGATGCTCGCCGCCGTCTGCCACCATGGCCTCGGCGTGCTCACGCACGAAAAGCGTGGTCTCCCGCAGCTCCTCTAGCTGGATGGGCTGGCGGTCAACCTGGATGCGCTCTGCGAACTCATAGATGTAAGGGCTCGTGAAAAGGCCGGTTCGATACCCCGCCGCCTGCAGCACCGAAGCCAGATAGGCGCTAACCGAGCCTTTGCCATTGGTGCCGGCCACATGGATGAAACGCAGCTTGTCCTGAGGGTTTCCCATGCGGCGCAGGAGCTCTTCTATGCGCTCGAGCCCCAGGCGAGACTGCTGCCAGCGCGGCTCATTGATGTAGGCAACCGGGTCGAAATCGGCCGGGGCAACGCCAGCGCAGGAGCGCCCGCTTGCCAGCGGGGTGCCTTCGCTATCGCTCATCGCACCCATCCTGGAGCATCCGGCCCAAAGTGGCGAAATCCTCCTCTAACGCCTCCATCTTCGAGCGGTCATAGATGGCAGCTGCCGGGTGATAGATGGGAAACACCTTGAAACGCCCAGCCTGTTGCAGCTTGCCATGGAGGCGCGTGATGCCCACATCGGTCTTCAGGATGAACTTCGTTGCGAAGTTTCCCAACGTCACGATGTATTCAGGGTCGATGATGCGCGTTTGATCCCGCAAAAAGGGCACGCAGGCCTGGATTTCCTCGGGGCGCGGGTCGCGGTTGTTGGGAGGACGGCATTTGAGCACGTTGGCGATGAAAACCTCTTCGCGAGCCAGCCCCGCGATCTTCAGCAGCCCATCCAAGCTCTTACCCGCGGCCCCCACGAAGGGAACCCCTTGCAGGTCCTCATTCTTCCCCGGGGCCTCCCCCACCACGAGCACGCGGGCATCGGGGTTGCCATCGCCGAACACCACCTGGGTGCGCCCGTCGCAAAGCACGCAGCCTCGGCACTGCTCCACGCGGGATCTAAGCTGGTCAAGTGCGCTTTTCGCATCCGATGCCATGGCATTCCCCCTTGGAATCAGGTATAGATCTTCGGCAGCCGCTGAGCGAAGCCTATGGCGAGCTCATAGTGGATGGTGCCCAGCTTCTCGGCCATCTCATCCATGGTGACTTCCGCCACGCCTTCTTGGCCCACCACGATGACGTGGTCTCCCACCTGCGGATCGGCCGGGGGCACCGAAGCGCGCCGACGCATGTCCACCTCGAACATGCACTGATCCATGCAGATGTTACCCACCTGGCGGTAATAGCGGCCATCCATGATGAAATCGGTGTTGCTGGAAAGCCCTTCCCGCAAGCCATCGGCATAGCCCAAGGGAATGGTGCAGATCTTCACCGAACCGGGGCTGCGGTAGTTAAGGCCGTAAGAGACGCCTTCGCTCATGGGCACCATGCGCACATCGGTGATCCGGGCATGGATGCTCATGGCGGGATGTAGGTCAACGAATCCCCGGGTCTCATTGCAGGGATGGAACCCATAAAGCGAGATACCCTGACGCACCATATCGTAATGGACCTCAGGATAGCGATAGATGGCAGCGGAATTGGCAGCATGGACGAGCCCCGTGCTGAACCCGGCGGCCCGGATGGCGATGACCGCATCCTCGAAACGGCGGCGCTGGCGCTCGAACTCCAGCCTCTCGGGGCAATCGGCCGTGGCGAAATGGGTGAACGTACCCTCAAGCTCCAGGGCGCGGTGGAAGCTCACCTGATAGAGGAAATCCACCACCTCCAAGTAATGCACCCCGATGCGGTTCATGCCCGTGTTCACCACCAGATGATAGGGCGCCTTCAACCCCCGCTG
Source organism: uncultured Eggerthellaceae bacterium (assembly GCA_964553375.1). Taxonomy (GTDB): domain Bacteria; phylum Actinomycetota; class Coriobacteriia; order Coriobacteriales; family Eggerthellaceae; genus UBA9715. Next base: position 5,517 of record CAZKKN010000068.1, read on the forward strand.
GTCGGCGGCCTCGCCATAGGCCACCGCGAAGGCCGGGTCGTACACAGAGGGGGTGATGCCGAAGTCAACCAGCACGGGGATGGCGCTGGCCGGCGGCTGGGAGAGCATGAGGATGGGGGCGGTGATGCCCGCCTTGCGCAGGGCAACCCCTTCGAGCACCGTGGCTACAGCCAGGCGGTCCGCCCCGGCTGCAAGAGCCGCGCGGGCCACCTCCACTGCGCCATGGCCATAGCCATCGGCTTTCACCACCGCCATGAGGCGGGTGTTGGGTTTGAGGAAGCGACGGGTCTCAGCCACGTTATGGCGGATGGCGGAAAGATCCACCTCAGCCCAGGCCCAGCGCAAATCGCGCGGGTCGAACCCATCTACATCGGCCAGCTCGCCTTGGCCATCGAAACCCGGCTGCAAACGTGTGAGGGGTGCGCCTGTCTCCGAAGGGCGGCGCTGCTCGAACATGCCCAAGGGAGCCGTGCGCAGCGGAGGCTCTTCGCTTAGCAGGTCCTCGTCTATAGGGGCGATGAACTCCGGAAGGGGTGGCTGTGGCTCCTCGACGCGACGACGAGCGGCCTCACGAGCCCGGGCGGCCTGTTCGCGAGCCCGGCGCGATGCCTCGCCTGCCGAGATGAAGTCCGGGTCATCCACATGGCCGAAGCCCGTGAACCCGTTGGGCAGGTTATCCACAGCAGCACTCACCTCCTTGGCCTCATCTTCGTCTCAGACACTCTATTTTACGGGTTTCCCCAGCCTGTTGGTAGAGCGGCCTTGGTTAAACGGAGTGCGCGGACCACGCGGGAGGCGTTAATGGCCGCAACCCGCCATCATCTTCGCTGCATGGGGCAACGCGCGCACGATGCCCTCCCAGTTCTCGCTTGCGGCCTTCTCGCTTCCCGGCAAGTTGATCACGATGTGGCGTCCACGCTGCATGCAAAGGGCGCGCGAGAGCATGGCGTAGGGGGTGATCTGCAGGCTGTGGGCGCGCATGGCCTCAGCGATGCCAGGCACATTGCGCTCGCAGACATCCATGGTGGCCTCCGGTGTGACATCCCGCAGAGAAAGGCCGCTTCCGCCGCAGGTGAGCACGATGTCGGCGTTCAACTCATCGCAAGCGCGCACGATGGCCTGGGCAATGGCGGGCCGCTCGTCTTTCACCAGAGTGCGGTCCAAGCACTCCCAGCCGTTCTCGGCGATGAGCGCCTCCAGAAGCGCGCCGGCCGTATCTTCCTCAAGGGAGCGGGTATCGGAGCAGGTCACGATTGCGAATGTTATGGCCTGGGAATCATGGTCGGACATCAGAGCAACACCTCTTCGGGTATATCGAGCAGTACGCATTCCAGCGATTCCCCGGCCTCGTAATCACCGGTGCCCTCAGGGAGCACCACGAAGCAGTTCGCCCGTTGAATGGGGCCGAAGAGTCCCGAACTTTGGTTCTTCGCCGGCGTTACCAGATAGGCGCCGCTTTCGTCTTTCGAAAGCGTGGCGCGGTTGAAGATGCGCCGGGGGTCTTTCTTCTTCGTGCCCTCGGCAAGGCGGGCAACCACCCGCGGCCGGGAGAAGTGGGTGTATCCCTGCATGGCGCGCAGGGCGGGGCGGATGATCATCTCGAAGCCCAGGTAGGCCGCAGCCGGGTTGCCCGGCAAGCCGAATACCGGTTTGCCGTTCACCAGGCCGAAGGTCTGCGCCTTGCCCGGACGCATGTTCACCGTGGTCATGAGCAGCTCGCCGGCCGCATCGACCACTTTCTTGATGAAATCGTAGTCGCCGTTGGCGGCACCGCCGCTGGTGATGACGAAATCGAACTCCTTGGTGGCATCGGTCACTTCGGCCAGAAGCCCCTCGTAGTCGTCGGGGGAGATGGGCAGGATGTGAGGCTCGGCTCCGGCATCCTTGCAGGCCGCAGCAAGCATGAAGCTATTGGAATTGCGGATCTGCCCCGGACCGGGCACCTCGGTGGGGGGTACCAGCTCCTTACCCGTGGCGATGATACCCACCCGCGGCCGGCGGTAGGTCTTCACTTCCATGATGCCGCAACCGGCCAAAAAGCCCACGCCAGCCGTGTGGATGACCTCGCCGGCATGGACGATGACCTCGCCGGCATGGGCCTCTTCACCAGCTTGGCGAACTTGGCTTCCCACCTCCACCGGAGCGGTGAACGCCACGCGGCTGCCCAGGCGGCCATCGCCTTCCACTACATCCACTATCTCGTATTTCACCACCGCATCGGCCTCGCTGGGCAGCGGTGCGCCGGTCATGATGCGCACGCACTGACCCTCGCCGATGGGCCCGTCGTAGTACTCCCCGGCAGGTATCTCGGCGATCACGTCCAACTCCACCGGGCTCTCAGCCGAAGCCCCAGCAAGCTGGGCCGCTCGCATGGCGAAGCCATCCATGGCCGAATGGGCGAAAGGCGACACATCGATGTCGCTCGTAAGGTCTTCAGCCGCCACGCGCCCGATTGCATCCAGTATGTGGACTTCCTCCACGGGCATCTGGGGCACATGGGCGAGCACCAGCTCACGCGCCTCCTCCAGGGAAATCATCTCCGCTCTGGCCACAACCTCTCCTTTCGCCGGCGGTTTTCCTGCATAGGAGCCATGATACCCCTTTTATCTCGATTGAGGATGATAAACATGTCAGGGGACGGGGATGATGGCATATGTCAGGGGATGCTTTATGTCAGGGGACGGGGGTCAGGGGATGCTTTATGTCAGGGGACGGGGGTGATGGCATGTTCCGGTGGGGTCA
>CAZKKN010000069.1:0-8078 GCA_964553375.1 uncultured Eggerthellaceae bacterium
ACCAGCGACCTCACGCTTATCAGGCGTGCGCTCTAACCAACTGAGCTACGGGCCCATGCAAAGTGCCTGAATACTATATAACGAATTGTCAACACCGGTCAAGAAAAAACAGAGGCGGTTCTGAAAAGCGACAAAACCTCACATTTTTGTACCTTTGAACCGGCTCTTCCTTTCAAGGGGGCGTCAATCCGCAACAGGAAACGGTGAGCATTCGGAATCGATTCCCCCGTAAGTCGTTCCCGCTTGACGGACCCTCTGCGTCGCTCTGATGATCGCGACACCGATGTTTGCGGCGCTGACCAGAGGCTTTATGGCGATAGCGTGTTAATCGTGGTTTATTTAGGAACCGAAGCAAATGCGTATATAATCTACGTGCAAAGCTAGCCCGGATGGAGCTTCTCGCCCGCACTACTTTGCCGAACTGGGCAAATGCCTGGCGGTACGGTATGAAAGGGTCGCGGAATGAGGAAGAGCAACATCATAATCTTGGCAATCCTCCTTGTGGCGTCCTGTGCATTCCTGGGGCTTTGGTATTATCTGCGCCTGAATCTCGTGCATACAAAAGACCTAGTCATCACCATTGTGTGGTGGGTCGTCATCGTGGCAGTATGCGTGGCGATCCATCTCGCCGAGCGCAAGCGCCGCCAAAGCGCCCGCACCGCATTCATCGCGCCAAGCCTCATCTACAACAGCGAGGCGGGCATCGTGCGCCTCAATCAAGAAAGCAACGCCACCTACGTGAACGTCTTGCGCAGCGTCTTGAGCAGCCTGAAGTTCAAGTCAACCAAGGCCGTGGTGCCCAACCAGGAGAAGATTCGCTTCAAGTACATCGTGCGCACATCGAAGTTCAAGCAGAATGGTGCGATCTGGGAAGGTGAAGTGGTGAACATCGCCGATCCCAGCAACCCGGCTTCGTTCTACAACGAAGACGAGTTGGCCATGCTTCTGGATTCCACGCACTAGAGTCGTAAGGTCTAAGCGGCGCTATGACTCGGGCCATAGGTCGTGAACTGCTGGTTGCGACCCATATGCTTGGCGCAAGTTCGAGATATAAGTGGAAAATGCGTCCGCCTATGCCCCGAAAGCAACCGAAACCGGGGGGGGAGTAGTTGAGTTAATGCGGCTTATGGGAGGGTGAGGCGACTTTTTCTGCAGATTGATTTGCAGTCGAAGCTCTGTGAACTGGGGTTTTATCGGGACGCCCGCAAGAAGACCTTCAACCTCCTCGTAAAAACTTCCCATAACCCTTATTAACTCAACTACTCCCCCCTAAACCGCCTGTGAGTTCGCGCGCTCTAACCTTTGAGCTCACTGCCGCTGCGTCGGCATCCAGGCTAATCGATCACACTCCAATAGCCGGCTTTGTTCGAGCCGATGCGCTCGATGAAGCCGTACTCGCGTAGTCGGCGAAACGACCGGCGAACCGTGCTCTCGCTCACTCCCAGCACCTCGGCGATGCGCGGGGCGGTGGCGCGCCCGTTGGCGGTAAGCACGCGAAGCACGTACTCGTCAGTGTTCGTCATATCCAGGCGGTTGGCTGCCGCGATGGAGCGCTCGGCGAACGTGGCTTGGCGTGCTGCCGTTGCCCCGCGGGACGTCCCGCGGTTTGCGCCTGCGGTCCCCTCGCTTGGCGTGCGCGCCGCCATGGTGTCGCGAATGGGACGCATGTTCAGCCGCGCATGGGCCCCGCGGCGACCGGCATCTTCATCGTTGTTGCGGCGCACGGCGTCGCGTCCGCGCTTCGTTTCGGGAAGCGGGAATGTCACCATGGTGTCGTCGGCGCCCAGTTCGAACATCGGCTCTTCGGCTCCGGCTTCCACTGTGAGCTGCCGGATGTTCTGAATGCCGCTTCCCCAGCCTTCCATCAGGCCGCACAAGCGCAGCGTCGTGGCGATGACGGGGTTGTTCGGCCGCGGTCCGTGGCGCCCTAGCAGGTCCTCGGTGGACCATTCCGCCGGCGGTCTTCCGGCGTTTTCGATCACCATACGGTTGGGGTAGAAGCGCACGCGCACCGGTACGCCGCTTTCGTAATCCTTGTGGGCCAGCGCGTTGATCAGCGCCTCGCGCACAGCAGCTTGGGGCGGCAGGCGGCGCGAAAAGGCTTTGGATGTGGAGATGGCCGGCAGGTACTCCTCGAATATGAGCCGCAGCGACTCGGTGAGCTGATGGTGAAGCGGCCCGGTGACCTCGTGGTGCATATGATGCTCTGGGTCTTGGTCGTTGAAAAGCGCGATGCGCACCGATGCGCCGGCGATGAAGCGCGCCGGATTGTTGTGCAGGAGCACCACGCCCGCGTTGGAGAGGATCTGGGTGCGCTCGTCTTTCAGATGCAGGTAGGTCAGGCGGCTTTCGATGTTGTTCTCCAGATTGCTCGTGGCCGAGTCGATGTCGCTCAAGGGAATGGATGCCAGCCGCAGCAGCTCATCGGCGTTCAGGTCTTGCTGCTGCGCCATGGGCTGGGCATGCAGTTCCCAAGACGTGAGGTCGGCCGCCGCCATGGCCTCTTCCACAGCCTGGCGATCAAGCAGCTTGTTGCCTTGATCGGTGTAGAGCCAGTAATCGCCCAGGTAGCTGATGGGTTCGTCCACATTGGGCACAGACACTTCCAGGCAAAGCTGCGAGCCGTCCATCACCGGCTCGGTCAGGCAGGCGATACCCAGCTCCTCCTGGGATAGCTTCGGGATGGTCTCGAAGGGCCGCTTCATCCGCCGAAAACCTGCGGTGTAGTCCTTCTCGGAAGCCTGGACGATCACGCGGCCGCCGCCGGCATTCGCGATGCCGCAAAGAAGCTGCAAGCTGTCGTTGTTCCAACGTGAGAGGTAAACCTCAATACCCTGGTCGCTCATAGGATCTTCTTCCTGTTGACAAGCCTGGTCGCCGCCTGAGGATCGGCGGTGCATCGCATTGCGCCTAAAGCGGATTTTAACATAGCCGTACCCGGCCGATAACCTGTCATAGCTTGCGGCCGGTTTTGCCCAAATACAACCAAACTCCTAAGTGTTCCCCGCCGAGCGGCGGTTTTTGGATGTTTTCGCGCATCAAGATTTGCCGTACAATAGCCCCACCGGTCCTTTAAGAGATAGGTGGCGAACATGGCTCGATTCTGTACAAATTGCGGCACGAAGCTCGATGAAGATTCGCGGTTCTGCACCAATTGCGGTGCGGTGATCGATGGCGAAGATGATGCCACTGCGCCTCTTGCGGGTGCGGCTCCTGGCGCAACGCCGGGCGCAACCCCTGGTGCGACTCCGGGGGTGGCGAAGACGGCGGTCATGGCCCCCGTAGCCGGTGCAACGCCAACCCCCGGCGCTCCCAATCCCGCACCCGGTGCGCCGCAGTCTGGCCAACCTGGCCAACCCGGCCAGCCGCCTGAGGGCAAGTCCGGCAGCAAGAAGCCGTTGATCATCGGCATCGTGATCGCCGTGGTGGTGATCATCGCCGCTGCGCTCGTTGCCTATTTCGTCTTCTTCCAGGATAGCCCTACCAGCTCGAGGGGCTCTTCTTCCGCTTCGGCGTCTTCTGCGGCTGCCGAGAAGATGATCACGGTGACGTACGAAACCGGCGGCGGCACGGTTATCGACCCGCAAGAGTTCGCCGAGGGCGCCAAGATCACCACGCCTTCCGAACCTCAGCGCGACGGTTATACCTTCGATGGTTGGTATTACGACGCGGACTTCAAGGAGAAGGCGACCTTCCCCATCACCGCCAAGGAGGACATCGTTCTGTACGCTCAGTGGTCCAGTCAAAGCGCGTCGGGCAGCTCCGCGTCGGCGGGCTCCTCCGACCCCTTCACCCAGAGCAATGTGGAAATCTCCGTGATGGGCGAAAACGGCGACACACGCACTGCGACGATCCATCGCCAGGGTACGAGCGGCCGGGTGTTCCCCGATTCCAACACGCGCCTGCTTTCCGATAGCGAGATCCGCGCGCTGAGCGATGCCGAGCGGTGCGTGGCGTGGAACGAGATCATCGCGGCTTCGAGCGGTTACGAATTCAAGAACAGCGGCCTGCGCAATTACTTCACCACTTATTGCGGCTGGTACAAACCCAACCCCTCCGCCACCGGGGCGGGTTCGCTTTCCAGTGAGGCCAACAAGAACATCGAGGCGCTGAAGGCCGCAACGGATAGCTGGTGGCAGCATTTGGCGACAAGCTAAGCCTAAAGCTTTCCGGGGCATTTTGACGCGGGTGCGTTCGGGCGTTCAGGCGCTCGGGGCGCCCGCGTTCTGCGTTTAGAGTCAGGTGTGCGCCGAGAACTAGGCTCGTTTCGGGCTCGGATCGGAGATGCGTCGCGCCGGGAGTGCGCCCAGTTCCGGGCCTGCGTCAGGGATGCGCTCCTGCGCCGGGAGCGCGTCGCCGCTACACCGCCACCGCGATCGGCAGCAGCTTCCCCACAACGCCCAGGCAGGTGCGCCCTTCGCCGCCTGCGTGCGGCCAGAGCGTGCGGGCAACGAGCGCCATCTCCTGCGGCATGCCGTTGACGACCGCTGTGCAACCTGCATGCACGGTGGGGTCTTGGGGCGAGGCGGCCTCCAACAGCTTGACGATCTTCGCCAGGCCGTCGTCTTGCAGGGCCGCGGCCAGTTCCGGGCTGTGGCGCGGGTCCTGGATGCTTTGGGGGACGCACAGCGCTGTCGCGGTGAATTCGGGCAGCTCCAAAACGTCGGTGCTGCTCATGTACTCGAATTGCAGCTCCTGGCTCGTCTGGGAGGCGAAATTGTATTTCTGCCGCTCGATCTCTAGCAGCTCCATGGCGCTGTTCAGCACTGAGAGGTCCTGATTCTCCTCCACCTCGGCCAACAGCCGCTCCATCTCACGGGCGTTGCTTTGGCTGGGCGAGAGCACCTTCAGCTCCTCGCAGATCTGATCCTGGGCTTCCACCAGGCATTCCAGCAAAAGCGGATTGAATGCGCCGCATTCGCCGTTCAAGATCATGTCCATTACTTTGTCGTGTTCGAAGGCGGGCTTGTAGCAGCGCGGGCTGGAAAGCGCATCGTAGACGTCGGCCAGCGAAACGAGCTGCGCGCCAATGGGGATGTCATCGCCTTCCAGGCCATCGGGATAGCCGCGCCCGTCATAGCGTTCGTGGTGCCAGCGCACGATTTCCCGGGCCACGGAAACGAGTTCGCTGTCCTGGCCGATGGGCAGATTCGACAGCATGTCGTAGCCGATTGTCGTGTGCTGCTTCATCTGCTCGAATTCCTCATCGGTCAGGCGCCCCGGCTTGTTCAGCACCTCGTCGGGGATGGAGATCTTCCCAATGTCGTGCAGGGCGGAGGCGGTGGTGATCATGCTGCGCCGCGCCGGCGTGAGGTCGTAGCGGTCGGTCTTTTGCGCCAGCCGCCGCGCCAGGATCTCCGTCAGCGTGCCGATGTGCAGGATGTGCAGCCCGCTTTCACCGTTGCGGAATTCCACGATATGGCTCAGGATGTTCACCAGAAGCGAGGTGTTCTGCTCTTTCTCGAAGATCTGGCTCGAAACCATATCGGCCAAGCGGCGCTGCTTGGCGTAGAGCGCCACGGTGTTGTCCACGCGGCGCTTCACGGTGCGCGCGTCGAAGGGGCGGTTGATGTAGTCGGTTACGCCCAGGTCGTAGGTGCGCTCGATGTAGCTGAGGGAATCTTCAGCGGAGATGGTGATCACCGCGATGTTCTGGATCCAATTGCGCTGGTTCATCACGGCCAACACTTCGAAGCCATCCATCCGCGGCATGTTGATGTCAAGCACCACCAGGATGATCTCGTCGCTGCGCTCTTCCAGGATATTCACGGCTTCCACGCCATCGGCGGCTTCGAGAATATGGTACTCGTCGCCCAGGATCTCCTGTAAGAGCATGCGGTTCATGGTGGAATCGTCTACCACCAGGATATAGCCGCTGTTCTTGCTGAGTGGATCTTCTGCAGCCATGGCATTCCGTTCCGCCGTAAGGCACCGTTAACAATTCGGGCAATTCGGGTAAAGCTTAGGGTAGAACAATATACCAGATGAAATGACACGCAACGAAGCAGATAGCCGCGAACGTTCGCGTGTGCGTTCGCGTGAATCCGCATCGTCAACACCATCAGCATAAGGGGGCTTTCGCCAGAAGTCCACCAAATGACCCCGCCCCCACGAAAACCCCAGCAATTCTCCCTAGTCATCGCAACGTTTGGGGATACCATAGCCACGGCAAAAAGGAGGATTCATGAAACAAGAGAGCATCCGCAACGTGGCCATCATCGCGCACGTCGACCACGGCAAGACCACGCTGGTGGATCGCCTGCTGTACACCGCCGGCGTATTCCGCGAAAACCAGCAGGTGGCCGAGCGCGTGCTGGACAGCAACGACCAGGAGCGCGAGCGCGGCATCACCATCCTGTCCAAGAACATCTCAGTCACTTACAAGGATGTGAAGATAAACGTCATCGATACCCCCGGCCACTCCGATTTCGGCGGCGAGGTGGAGCGCGTGCTGAACATGGCCGACGGCGCCCTGCTCATCGTTGACGCTTTCGAAGGCCCCATGCCCCAGACCCGCTTTGTGCTGCGCCATGCGCTTTCAACCGGCATGCGCATCGTGGTGGTGGTGAACAAGATCGACCGCCCGGGCGCGCGGCCCCATGAGGTGGTGGACGAGGTGTTCGACCTCATGGTAGAGCTGGATGCCAGCGACGAGCAGCTGGATTTCCCCGTGGTGTTCACCAGCGCCATGGCCGGTTACGCGCGTTTCGAGCCCGAGGACGATAACAACAACATGGTGCCGCTGCTCGAGACCATCCTGGAGAAGGTGCCCGCACCCGACTGCGAGCCGTCCGGCCCGGTTGCCCTGCAGATCTGCACCGTGGATCACTCCAGCTTCGTCGGCCGCATCGGCGTTGGGCGCCTGCATTCGGGCACCATCCACAAAGGCGAGCAAGTGCTGGTGGTTAAAAACGACGGCACGCGCTACAACACCCAGATCAAGCAGGTTTTCACCTTCGAGGAGCTGGGCAAGAAGGAGCAGCAAGAGGTGCACGCCGGCGACATCGTGGCGGTCGTGGGCGTGGATGACGCAGACATCGGCGACATGGTGACGAGCCGCGAGCACCCTGTGGTGCTCGACCCCATCAAGGTAGAGCAACCCACCATGGCCGTGGTGTTCGAGGCTTCCACCAGCCCCTTGGTGGGGCGCGAGGGCGACATCGTGGGTTCGCGGCAGCTGAAGGAGCGCCTCATGCGCGAGGCCGAGAGCAACATCTCCATGCAGATCGAGGAGATTCCGGATTCCACCGGCGTGAGCGTGGCCGGCCGCGGCGTGCTTCACCTGTCGGTGCTCATGGAGACCATGCGCCGCGAGGGTTTCGAGTTCCAGGTGGGCCGCCCCCAAGTGGTGTACAAGCAGGACGAATCCGGCAAGCGGCTGGAGCCCATCGAGGAGGCCACCGTGGATGTGCCCTCCGAGTACGCCGGCAAGGTGATCGAGGTCTTCGGCAACGCCGGCGGTGAGATGACCGACATGATCCAGCGCGGCGATGACACCCACCTGGTGTTCCGGATCCCTACGCGCGGCACCATGGGGTTGCGCACGCGGCTGATGAATGCGACCCGCGGCAAGGCCACTATGTTCCACCATTTCAGCGAGTACGGGCCGTATCGCGGAGAGATGGCCCACCGTAAGAACGGCATGATGATCTCCATGTCCACGGATAAGTCGGTGGCTTACGCTCTGGATACGCTGCAGGAACGCGGGCGGCTGTTCATCGGCCCCGGCGAGGACTGCTACGAGGGCATGATCGTTGGCGAGTCGGCCAAAGAAGGCGACATGGTGGTGAACATCGCCAAGTCCAAGCAGCTGGGAAACCAGCGCGCGGCCTCGGCGGACAAGGCTATCTCGCTCACGCCGCCCGTGACGTTCACCCTGGAAGAGGCGCTGGAGTTCATCGAAGATGACGAGCTCATCGAAGTGACTCCCAAGTCCATCCGCCTGCGGAAGCGCCTGCTCTCCGCCATCGACCGCAAGAAAGCTGCGAAATAGGTTACGGCGACCTGTCGATCGCCGTAACCTATTTCCGCCTTAGGCGACCTGTGATTATGTCAGGGGACGGGGATGATGGCATGAT
>CAZKKN010000070.1:0-7852 GCA_964553375.1 uncultured Eggerthellaceae bacterium
CTTCAGGATCATGCCATCATCCCCGTCCCCTGACATATATAAAACATCCCCCTATATGCCATCATCCCCGTCCCCTGACATGCAGGATGGCCGGGCAAACCGGCCATCCTGCTCAGCAGCAACGCGCAAAGAACGAGAAAGCTTACGCCGCCTTCCCGATCTTCTTCATAGCCCAAAGCACGATAAAAGCACCTACAATGGCCACACCCACGGGCAACAGCGCCGCCAGCCACTCCTGAGCAGCAGGCAGGTAGTTGGTCGTAAGCGCGAAGGTGGTATCCCAATCCAGGTAGCGCCCCGTCGATATGGGATAAGGTCCTGTGGTGTAGGGCGTGCCGGAAAGCTGTAGGTACAAAGACGGCGCATTATAGGCGGGGTACAGCAGCATGAACCGGTGCGCGAAGATACCCACGATTGCCAGGATGCCCGCCCAAAGCGCGAAGGTCGGTTTGCCCGAACGCCCCATGGCGAACAGGAGCACCATAGCGATGGCGGGCAGGACCAACTCCGCCAAATACAGCGGCAGATTCGCACCCAGGGCAGCCATCACGCCACCAGAGACCGGCGTGCCCTCGAAAGCCATGAGCCCCAGATCGCACAGGGCAAGCACCAGATGCACCGCGATGGCCCACGCACAGAGACGCCCCAGCCAAGCCAACGCCCCGCCGCTTGCGCCCTTGGCGCATGCCACCAGAAGCATCAAGGCCGAGCCGCTGATGAACGCAACCACCAAGAAATCCACCGGCATGATGGGCGTGGCCCACCAAGCATGGGCGGTTTGCATGGAGAACAGCAGGCCCTCAACGACCTGAAGCACTACGGCCGCAAGGCCGGCGATGATCACCCAAGGTTTGGTTGCGCTGCTCCCGCGCGCCATGAGCACCAACTGCACGATGGAGCACACGATGAACACCGTGAGCGCGATCATGTCCCAAGCCAGAGGCGAGCGAAGGTTCAGCCCCGTGATCATGGCCATCACGTTGCGGATAGCCCCCAGGTCGGCAAGAATAGCCACTCCGGCGGCAGCTACGCAAGCAAGGCCGATGGCGGCAGCCGTGCGCGCAAGGGGCCTCAAGCTCTCGTCTCCCCATAGGTAGATCGCCGAGCACACCAGCTGCGCGCCGGCACCGAAGCCCACCATGAAAGCAAACATGACGATCAAAAGCCCCCACAGGAAGATGTCGGTCATGCCGGAGCCCGTCAGCAGGCCGCCGGTAAGCTGCATGATCCAACCTATCAGGCCCAAGACCAAAAGCGCTATGCCAAGAAAACCGATCCACTTCATGGACTTCTCCGTCTTCTCCATCTTAGACCTCCTTCCCTTCCTTGGGCAGCGGGATGGGATTCACCTGGGTTTTCTCCCCCGATACCACGTAGTAGATGTTCGGCTCGGTGTGGTATTCCTCAGCGAGCTTCATGGTCTCCTTGCCTTCGAGATACTTGCTGATCTTCGAGTTGGGATCGTCGATGTCGCCGAAGATGCGCGCATTGCCCGGGCAAGCCGTGCAGCAAGCCGGATCAAGCCCCTGAGAGGTCAGCTGGGCGCAAAACGTGCATTTCTCCATCACGCCTTCCGGGCGCGTTTGGGTGTAAACCAGGTGATCACCGTCGTGATAATCGTCGGGATAGCCGTACTTGTACACGCCGCCGTCGAAGCCCACCATCTGGGCAGGAGCACTCCAGTTGAACTGGCGCACGCCGTAGGGGCAGGCGCTCGCGCACATGCGGCAGCCGATGCAGCGGTCGTAATCGATGAGCACCGTGCCGGTGTCCTTGTCGATGTAAGTCGCTTGGGTGGGACACATGGACTCGCAGGGAGCGTTGGTGCAATGCTGGCAGCTTATGGGCACGAATTCCATCCTAAGCTGGCCATTCACCCGCACTGCCACATCGTATTCCGGCGTTCCGCTGGTGAAGACGCGGTTCCACCAGATCCCTTGAGGTTGGGCGTTGAAATCCTTACAGATCACCGCACAGGTTCTGCAGCCGATGCATCGATCCAGGTCTATAGCCATTGCGTACCTCATGATCTACGCCTCCTCTCCGTATTCCACAGGGGACACGTCACGCGGCCCGCCCTCATAGATGCTCTTCCCTGTGTCCTTCACGATCTGCGGCGCGCCGCCCTCGCAAAGGCGCACATTGCAAGCGGTCTCGTTCCATGCCATATTGGGCGACCAAACGCTCACCATGTAGAAGACCTCGTTGGTGGGGTTGATCCACGGCCAGATCAGCGAGTTGTAGCTGGTGCCGTTGTCGTAATGGGACCACCAGCCCTGATCGAAGATGCACTGGGTGGGATACACGCCCGGATCCTCGATGAGCCGCCCTTGCACCGTGCCGCGGCTGTTGTAGACCTCCACCCAATCGCCGGTCTTCAGCCCGCGCTCGGCAGCCGTATCCGGGTTCAGCCAGACCTTGGGCGTGTTGTCCTGCAGTTCAAGCATGAAGGGGTTGTTCACGTAGGTCGCATGCACGCGGAAGGCGCTGTTGCGCGTGGTGTAGCCCAGCGGATAGAGCTCCCGAGCCTCTGGGTTGTCCTTGTATTCCGTATCCTCGAACGGTGGCTTATAGCAGGGCAGCTGCTCATTCAGTTCCAGGAAGATGTCCTCGTCGCGATAGAACTCGATGCGGCCCGAGCGCACGAACTTTGACGTGGCATCCAGCGGGTTCGGCCGCGATACCGTGGGAAACGGGATGCGCTCGTTTACCTGCTCCCAGAAGGGGATCTTCTTCTCGCCCGGATTGGCGTGGGCCAACTTGCCCGGGCCCTGGCGCAGCTCTTCGGGTGTGAGCTGGTCAATGGTGAAACCGCCCTTTTCCAGCAACAGCGCCAGCACCTCATCGGAGCGCTTCTCGGAATCCTCTGGGGCGAATCGCGGCCAGATGCTCTCCTTGGAGGGATCGATGCGGTTCGCCAACTCGGTGAGGATCCATATCTCCTCCTGAGCCTCCCCCGGTGGGTCCACGATGCGCTGCTGCAGCTGCACATAAGGATGAAGCGGCGTGGTGGTGAGTTCCGTTTTCTCATACCAACTTGCCGCCGGCAAGGCCACGGTGGACTCGGCCACGGTGAGGGTTTTTTGGAAGTCCATGGTGACCAGGCATTCTATATCGCCGGTTTCCACGGCGTTGCGCAGCCAACCGGCAACGTTGTGTTGCTCAAGAGGGTTTCCCCAACCCACCACGAGCGCCTTGAAGCCGTCCTTGGGGTATTTCGCCTTCATCTGCGGCGTAGGCCCGTTGACCCAATAATGGAACGGGCAGGAATTCTTGATCGCGTCCGGGGGCGACATCCAACTGCCGGTGTTGAAACGGGTCTTGTACTGCCCCACATAGGTGGAGATGCCCCCGCCCAGCGTGCCAACATTGCCGGTGAGACACGCCACCAACGCGCAAGCACGGCCTTTCAGGTCGCCGTGATACCACTGCTGGGTACCGCCACCGAAGATGATATGCATGGGCTTCACCGTGGCCGCCTCCCGGGCGATGCGCACGATCACATCCGCATCTATGCCGCAGATCTCTGCAGCGGCCTGGGGAGTGTATTCCTCCAGCTGCTCTATCAGCAACTGGAAGCCCGGCTTCGCCTGCACCGTGGTGCCGTTAGCCAAGGGAACCTCGTAGGTGCCGGTGAGCGCGAAGGCATTGTCCGGCAACTCCAGCGGCGTCGTGGCCGCGAAGGTGCCGGCAGCCTCATCGTAGACGGCGTAGCTGCTGCGATAATCCGGGATGCCCTCCACAGCGGCAAGCCCCTGCACGTCCTGGGCGAGGATCTTCTTGCCTGTTTCTAAGTTGATCAGGATGGGCGAATCGGTATAGGTGCGCATGAAATGCTCGTCGTAGAGCTCCTCGTCTATGATGGTCTTGGCCATGGCCAGAGCGAAAGCGCCGTCGGAGTCCGGCGCGATGCGCACCCATTCGTCCGCCTTCTCGGCGCTGGCGGAGTAGTTGGGGTCGAAATAGATCACCTTGCCACCCGCCTCGCGCGAATAGTTCAGGAAGTGCGCGTCGGGCATGCGGGTGACCATGATGTTCGACCCGAACACAAGCGTGAGCTTCGAGTCCTCCCAGCAATACGATTCCAACTCCTCGCTTTGGCAACCGAAGGTCTCGGGCCAAAACATCGGTAGGTCGCCGTTGAGCTCATAACCGCCGATGATGGACCACCCGAAGGTGTTGGCGATGCGCACCAGGGCGCCCTTCTGGATGTGCCCCGTGCCCTGGACCTGGTAGATCACACCGATGGAATCCGGGCCGTATTTCTCTGCGATGGTCCGCAGCTTCTCGGCCGCGGTGTCAAGCGCCGTATCCCAGTCCGTTTCCACCTGCGTGCCGTCTTCTCCCTTCACCAGCGGCACGGTGAAGCGATCCGGCCCATGGAGCATGGTGTTGATGGAAAGGCCCTTCAGGCATCCGCGCGGGTTGTAATGCTCGTACGGATAATCGGCTGCCTGACGGATCATGGTGACCTCGCCATCTTTCACGAAAGCCTCCATGCCACAGGCTCCCGTGCAGTTCGGCGAGCAGGTGGTGCGCACCCACGCGCCCTCAAGCGGCGTGGCCTCAGTAAGTGCTTCGGCAGCCTTCACGCCCGCGGTTGCGTTGAGGGCTAAAGCGCCGCCGGCAGCAACGGAGGTGGCAGCCACAAACGCGCGCCGCGAGATGCTGCTTGCGCTGTCTTTTCCCACATAGGAGGCGGAATTTTCGCCGCGCTCGGGCACCATTCGATCGGTAATCCCCATAGTTTCACCTTCCCCTCGTTCGTTTCCTCTCAGAGAATGCCCCGCAAGATGCAAGAGGCCGACTCTGCAAGAAGCTCTGCAAGAGACCCTGCAAGAGCTGACTCTGCATTTTTTATAGCAAAAGACTCAGGGGCGACCGCTGGGTTGGATAATCTGTAATTAATGTAAGCCGAGAGGTTTCAATACCGTTACCTTGGCATTACCGGAGGTTTTCGGCCCTGGCAAGGCCGGTAGGCTATACTCGAAGGCCGAGAGAAAGAGGCATTGGTGAAAACGGTGCTCCTAGGAGTGACGGGCTGCATAGCGGCCTACAAATCCTGCGAGATCCTCCGCGGACTGCAGAAGGCCGGAGTGCGGGTGAAGGTGGTCATGACCGAAAACGCCACCCGCTTCGTTGGGCCTGCCACGTTCCGCGCACTCACCCGCGAGCCTGTGGCCGTGGGACTATTCGACGACTCGCCGGGGGACCCCATTCACCACGTATCCCTTGCTCAGGAAGCCGATTTGTTCCTCATCGCCCCGTGCACCGCCAACGTGATGGCGAAGATAGCTCACGGCATCGCCGATGACCTGCTAACCACCACCGCTTTGGCTGCTGCGGGCCCGCTGGTTTTGGCTCCGGCCATGAATGTGGCCATGTACCGAAATGAGGTCACCCAACAGAATATGGCGGCCCTGCGCCAGCGCGGCGTGGGCTTCATCGAAGCCGAAGACGGCTACCTTGCCTGCGGCGATACGGGCCCTGGGCGCTTGGCCGACCCGGAGGCCATCGTGGCTTCCGTTCTGGAAATGCTCGCCATCACCCCTGATCTGACTGGCAAGCGGGTGCTCATCACTGCCGGCCCCACCCGGGAGCCCATCGATCCGGTGCGCTTCATCTCCAACGGCTCGTCCGGCAAGACCGGCTTCGCCTTGGCGGAAGCTGCAGCTCAGCGAGGAGCTGCGGTAACGCTGGTGACCGGGCCGGTGGCCCTTGGCGATTTGCCTAACGTGGAAACGGTGCGGGTGGAGACGGCCCAGGAGATGTTCGATGCGGTGAGCACGCGTTTCCCTGAGGCGGATATCACCATCTTCTCCGCTGCCGTTTGCGATGGGAGGCCTAAAGAGGCGTCTTCGCGCAAGCTCAAGAAAGGTGCCGATACTGAGGCACTTACGGTCATTGAGCTCAAAGAGAATCCCGATATCCTAGCCACCATGGGAGCCAGCAAACGGCCTGGACAGGTGGTGGTGGGATTTGCCGCGGAGACTGAGGACCTGGAAACCAACGCCCGCAAGAAGCTCGCTCACAAAGGGGCTGATATGATCGTGGCCAATCTGGTAGGCGACGGCCGAGGGTTTGCCGCCGATAGCAACGAGGTGCTGCTTGTGACGGCCGATGGCACCGAGCCGCTTCCGCTGATGGACAAATCCACGTTGGCAAACGAGATCCTTTCCCGCATCGCTGGGATCGCCGGGGCCGCCGGGCTGGACCGCTAGCAACCATCGAGTCGCCAGCTCCAAGTTTCCTCCACAAGAAGCGCCATTTCACGACCGGACGGCAATGAATCGGTAACATCCCGGCTGCACTTGCTCCGTATTACCCAGCCTTCCCTCTCCACCCTATAGCATGACCTTACAAAATATAGAGAGAGGGTCTGTTATGAAAAGCTGGATGAAAAAACTCTCCGTCATGCTGTTGAGTATTATCGTAGTCGTTTCCTTGGCCATGCCGGCGCTCTCGTTTGCGCAGCCTCAAACAGGGAATTCTGGCAATGACGCCAACGCCATCCCGAGCGCCATGGACTTGGTGGATGAGGAAGTGGTGATCGAAGATGGAGTTGGCAATGTCGTAGCGGTTGAAGCCACGGAAAGCACCCCTGCGACCTCGGCTGATGCCAACGTGGAAAGCTCCGATAAGGCTACCGACTGCACCGTGACGTTGGAGTACTACGAAAACGTGAGTTGGGAAGAGCCTGGCATTCCCCCCAATGATGAGGGTCGCTACCTGCTGGGCAAACGCGTGCTCACAGGCCTCACTGAAGGCCAAGTGCTCGATACCTGGGATTACGTGGTGAAGATCCCCGGGTACATCTTCTTCGATGCATGGCCGGGAAAGCTGGAAGTGAGCGCCGACCCCGCCAAGAACGTGATCAAACTCTTCTATTTCCGCCTGTGGAATTATAGTTACACGGTGAACTACTACGTAATGACCGGCGCCGATCTAACCGCGGACAACTGGTCTGCCGCCCTGGAACCCGAGACGGTCAAGTTCACGAAGGTCGCCACTGAGGTATTCGAGAACGAGCCTTACGGCAAGCTGGTTGAGGGCGATGCCTACGAGTACAAGGTTGATGGCATGTATGTGATCGACACCTACCCGGCCGAGATCCGCGTGGGCGTGAAACCCGACGATAACACCATCAACGTGCTTTACACCATGTCGCTTACCACTCTGCCAGACGAGATCGAGATTCCCGAGGAACTGAAACCCGAGATTCCCCCTACTCCTGGAACCACGCCATCGCTGCCCGATGACAGCATATTCGACAAGGACGAGATCGTTTCCACGCTGCCAAGCGATACTATCACGGTCCCCGGCACCGATACCCCGGGAGGCACCATGAGCAAAGCGGAGATAGACCAGTTGTTCCGTGATTTCATCGGAGACGAATACGCGGAAGGCACCATGGAGATCACCGATGAGATGCTGGCCGACCCGATGGATCGCGAGACCGCGAAGCAACTGATGGAGGCCTACATCACCGGACAGGAGAATGCTTTGGCGAGCGTAGCACACGGGCCCGAGACCACCAATGCATTCGTTCACACCCTGTGCATCATCATCATGATCATCCTGGCGGCGCTGGCCATCATCGGTTTCAGCCTCTATGGTCGCGAGCATCACCGCCTGAAGGAGGCAACCGCCGCTGAAGGCGGTGCTGGTGCTGGTGCGGACGACACCAACAGAGGCGCTTTCGAGTAGCCTGCTTCCGACCAACCCCAACGCAATCTCCGGTGCCCTCATCTGGATCATCCGAAACATGCGCCAGCGCGACCCTGACCAGGGTCGCACGGGCGCATGATGGATGTCAGGATGTTTTTTTTCAGGGGTCGGGGCTGTTTTTTTT
>CAZKKN010000071.1:0-7619 GCA_964553375.1 uncultured Eggerthellaceae bacterium
TGTGTACGCGAGGGAGGCTAGCAGGGGCAAATGGGCGTGCATCCAGGGCTTTTATGCGGACGAAGCAGTTACGGCGATCGGCAGATCGCCGTAACCTGGAGCCGTAACCTTTAAGCCATCAGCTTGGAGATCGCCTGGGCAAAGGCCAGGGGATCTTCGATGGGCATGCCTTCCACCAGTAACGCTTGGTTGTAGAAGATGCTCGTGTAAAGACGCGTCTTCTCCTTGTCGCCTGCATCGAAGGCGCTCTTCAGGGTCTCAAACGCCGGATGCTGGATATTCACCTGAAGCACCCGTTCGGCGCGCACTTGGGAACCCTCGGGCCCTTGGGCCAGGATGCGCTCCATCTCCAGGGACATCTGCCCCACGGTGGTCAGGCGCGCCGGGGCGTCAATGGCATTGGGCGACACCTCCACGCGGGACACGTCATTGCCGAGCACTTCCTTCATGGCCTCGAAGAGCTCTTTGTTCTCCTCGGTCGCTTCCTCGGCGACCTTCTTCTCGTCCTCGGTAGCCAAATCGATGTCGCTCGTGGAGACATTCTTGAGCTCCTTCTCCTTCCACGATTGCATCATCTGAAGCGTGAACTCGTCCACGTCCTGAGTGCAGAGCAGCACGTCATAGCCCTTGGAGCGGATGGTCTTCACGATGGGCAGGTTGCGCAAACGGTCGGTGGAATCGCCGGCGGCATAATAGATGTCAGCCTGATCATCGGCCATGGACTCCACGTACTCGTCCAGCGTGATGTACTTGTCTTCCTTCATGGAATAGAACATGAGCAACGGCCCCAGCTCGGCGGCTTTAGCGCCATAGCTCTGATAGATGCCGAACTTGATGGAGCGACCGAAGTTGTCGAAGAACAGCTCGTAGTCGTCGCGGTCGTTGTCGCGCATCTTCTCCAGCTCGGAGGTGATCTTCTTCTCGATCTTATTGGCGATGGCCCGCAGCTGGCTGTTGCGCTGCAGGGTCTCGCGCGAGATGTTCAGCGCCAGATCGGAGGAATCCACCACGCCGCGAACGAAGTTGTAGTAGTCCGGCAGCAGGTCGGCGCACTTGTCCATGATGAGAACGCCGGAGCTGTAAAGAGCCAGGCCCTTCTCGTAGTCGCGGCTGTAGAGGTCGAAGGGCGCATGGCTGGGGATGAACATGAGCGCGTCGTAAGAGAGCGCACCTTCGGCGTGGACGGAGATCACCCGCTGGGGGTCGGCGAAATCATGGAAGTCGCCTTTGTAGAACTCGTTGTATTCCTCGTCGGTAACCTCTGATTTGCGGCGCTTCCAAATGGGGATCATGGAGTTGATGATCTCATCTTCGGTGTAGTCCTCCCATTCGGCCACGTAGTCGTCGCCGGCGTCTTCAGGGCGCGCCACCTGGCGGCTCTTGGTGATAAGCATATGGATGGGGTAGCGCACGTAGTTGCTGTATTGCTTGATCAGCCCGCGCAACGTGGCCTCGTCCAAGTACTGGCCGAAATCATCTTCCTCGGTGTTCTCCTTCAGCGTGAGGATCACGTCGGTCCCATGGGTGCTCCGCTCGGTGGGGCTGATGGTGTAGCCGGCGATGCCGTCGGATTCCCACATGAACGCCTGGTCCTCGCCATAGGCCCGGGAGACCACGCGCACATCCTGAGCCACCATGAAGCTGGAGTAGAAGCCCACGCCGAACTGACCGATGATGTCGGCCGCGTCGGTGCCTTCGAAATCGTTTTCGCTCTTGAACTCCTGGCTACCGGAATGGGCGATGGTGCCCAGGTTCTTGTCAAGCTCCGTCTCGGTCATGCCGATGCCCGAATCAGACACGGTGATGGTGCGGGCATCCTTGTCGAAGGAGACGCGGATCTCCAGCTCGTCCTTGGTAAGCTGCACGCTTTTGTCGGTCAAGCTGCGGAAATAGAGCTTATCCACAGCATCGGAGGCGTTGGACACCAGCTCGCGGAGGAATATCTCCTTGTTGGTATAGATGGAGTTGATCATCAGATCGAGGAGCTTCTTGCTTTCTGTCTTAAACTTTCTCACGGTTACCCTTCCTTAGGTCGTACGGTTCTCGCCTTCGTTAGCAGTCGAAAGGCGAGAGTGCTAATTCTCTTATTCTAATACGTATGAAACCCTCTGTGAAGAACATCGAATTTAGCCATCCAATCGTTACTTTCCCACCTCTATCCCCCCACGTTTGATGTACCATTGTTTTGCCCTATCAGCCCAGGAATATCCCCCATTTCGACTCGGGAAGAAGCGAGAGAGGAAGTAGCGCGGCCCATGGTCTTTTCCAGCCTCGTATTCTTGTTCGTCTTCCTTTCCATCCATCTGGTGGTCTACGCCCTTGTGAACAAACGCTACCACAATGCGGTGCTGCTCATCTCGTCGTTGATCTTCTACTCCTGGGGCGGCCCGCAGTTTCTGGTGCTCCTCGTAGGCGACACGCTGGCCAGCTGGTTTTTCGCCCTCATGATCGAACGCGCCGAGACGCGCAGCCGCAAACGGCTCTTCCTCATCCTGGAGCTCATCACGCTTCTGGGCGTACTGGGCATCTTCAAGTACCTGGATTTCATCTTGGGCAACATCCAGGGATTCCTTGGTCAGGCGGACCTGGTGCTGGGGATCATGCTGCCCATCGGCATCTCGTTTTACACGTTCCAGCTCATCTCCTATGTGGTGGACGTCTACCGCGGCGAGATCCACGCCCAGCCGAAGTTCTGGAAGCTGCTGCTGTACTCGTCGCTGTTCCATCAGTGCATCGCCGGCCCCATCGTGCGCTACGAAACCGTGCAAAACGAGATAGATAACCGCAAGGTATCGCGCACCGACATCTACTACGGGGTGCGGCGCTTCTGCATCGGCGTGGCGAAGAAGGCTATCCTGGCGAACTCCTGCGCCGCCGTGGCCGATACGCTGCTGCCCTTAGGTACCGGCGCGGTGTTCACCCAGGTGACCACCGGGTATTGGCTGGGCATGACCTTCTACATGCTGCAGATTTACCTGGATTTCTCCGCCTATTCCGACATGGCCATCGGCATGGGGCGCATGGTGGGCTTCCATTACCTGGAGAATTTCAACTATCCCTACATGGCCAAGTCGATCCAAGAGTTCTGGCGGCGCTGGCACATCTCGCTTTCGAGCTTCTTCCGTGACTACGTGTACATCCCGCTGGGCGGCAGCCGCTGCTCCGTAGCAAAATATGTGCGCAACATAATAATAGTGTGGTTCCTCACGGGCATGTGGCACGGAGCCAGCTGGAATTACATCCTGTGGGGTCTGTATTTCGCGGTGTTCTTGCTGCTGGAGAAATTCGTGATCCGCGACCGCATGCCGAAGATCCCAGCTCACATCTACGCCCTGGTCGTCGTTTTCCTAGGCTGGGTGCTCTTCCGCTTCGAGAACTTCAATGAGATGGGCGCAGCGTTCATGGGCGTCTTCGGCCTGGCGGGCAACGGCTTTTCCAGCCTGGAGGTGCAAACGCTGTTCCTGCAGAATATATTCTTGCTCATCTTCTGCGTGATCGCCTGCACCAATCTGGGGAAATGGCTGCATTCCCGCCTGTTCGCCGCCGCGAAGCACAGCCACGGCGCGCTTGTGGTCTACAGCGTGCTGGAAGCGATCACGCCGCCGCTTCTTCTGCTGCTGGCGGTGATCGCCTTATCTGGCGCCAGTTACAATCCGTTCATCTACTTCCAGTTCTAGCGGAAAAACATGACCGGCCAGCGCAGAACTCCCCCGCCTACGAAGCACGCGTCACGGCAGCCCCAGGCCAGCTCCCAGTCCGGCGGCAACGCGCCCGATAAAGCACCGGGCGCCCGCATGCAGCAAGCGCCCAGCACTCACGCGCAGCAAGCACCCAACGCCCGCATGCAGGCGCGGAAGCGCGCCTTCTTCAACACCGTGGGCAAATGGCGCAGCTGGGGCACGCTCGGCTTCGGCGCGCTGATGGCCGCCGGTTGCCTCATCGGGCTCCTGGCTTTCGCGCGGCCAAGCGCATCGGCAGTTGAGAATCGCACCCTTACGGAATTTCCTGCTTTCACCTGGGAATCATTCCTCGATGGCAGCTATTTCAGCGATATCTCGCTTTGGTATGCGGACACCTATCCGCTGCGGGAGCCTATGGTGCAGGCGAACCTTTCGCTGAAGGGGCTCTACGGCATTCAGCCTGAAACCCAGATGATCGGCGGCAACCGCGTAAGCGAGGAGCTACCCGGCGAGGGCGAGGCGCTCTCCGATGAAGAGCTGCAGGCGGCCCGACCGGCCCGAGACCACAACATCTCAGAGCCTGAAGTACGAGCACGCGCAGCAGCTATTGAGGACCAGATCAAAAATGGCGTGTACACTGACGGCAGCGCTGCTTACACGCTTTATTACTTCGACCGCGGTGCCACTCAGGCCTACGCCGATGTAATCAATGACGCGGCCGAGATGCTGAAGGGCGAAGCAGATGTCTACTCCATCCTGCTGCCCACCAACGGCGGTGTAATGCTCAGCGATGAGCTGCTCGCGCAGCTGGGTGTACCCAATCAAGATCAGGCGATCGACTACTTCTACAGCCTGATGGATGATCAGGTGCTCACGGTGCCCACCTTCGACACCCTTTATGAGCACCGCAACGAATACCTCTACTTCCGTACGGATTTCCACTGGACGCAGCTGGCGGCATATTACGTGTATAAGAGCTTCTGCGAGACCAAGGGCATCGAACCATCGCCCTACGACCAGTGGGAAGAGCTGGTTTTTCAGCCCTACGTTGGAGAATACGCGAATTTCCTGGATGTGTCGTCATTTGTGCCCGACTACGTGGCAGCGCGCATCCCCCAGGACACGAACTCCATGGTCTATTGGCCCGACGACCTGAATCTGGCCGACGAATATGAAGGCGCTATCATCACCGACCTGACCACCGCCGACGACGGTGCCAACAAGTACAATTGCTTCGTCTGCGGCAACCGGCCGCTCTCCTATATTGAGAATCCCAAGGTGAACGACGGTTCATCCTGCTTGGTGATCAAGGACTCCTTTGGCAACCCCTTGGTGTCCACCATGGTGGACAGCTACCAATATATATGGACCGTGGACTTCCGCTTCTCCAACCAGAAGATGCTCGACCTCGTGCGCGAGCACGGCATCAAGGATGTGATCTTCGAAAACGTGCTCATGTTCGCGGGCACCTACGACGCCTCGGACATGCTGGCAACCATCGTGTATCCCAACGGCTACAGCATGGAGGATTCCAATCCTCCGGCAGACTCCGGCGAAGAGGAGTAGGGGCATGGCCGAAGCGATTACCTATCAGTGCCCCAACTGCCAAGGAGTGCTTTCATTCAACGCCACAACAGGCCAGTTGGAATGCGCTTTTTGCGACTCGGTCTTCGCGCCTCAGGCCATTGAGGCACTTTACGCCCAAAGGCAGGCCGAAGCCGATGCGCAAAGCGCCGCTGCCGCGAACGCGAGCGCGGGTGCGGCGCCCGCAGGTGTGGATGCGGCAGGCGGTGCTGAGGCAGCCGCGCCCGATGGCGTCCGCGGGGAAACGGCAGGTTCGGAAACCACCGGCGCCGCGAATTCTGGCGCTGCTGCCGTCAGCGACCCCATCGCACGTTACCTTGAACACGCACGCTGGGAGAACTTGGCTGAGGAAGACCTCCGGGCGCTCAACTGCTCCTCGTGCGGCGCGCGCCTCATGGTGGACAAGACCACGGCCGTGACCAACTGCCCTTATTGCGGCAATGCCACGGTGATCCCCGGGCAGCTCTCCGATGTGCTGAAACCCGATTTCGTCATCCCCTTCAAGCTGGACCGCGATGCCGCCATCCAGGCTCTGAGCGGCTACTATAAAGGCAAGCGCCTTCTACCCAACAGCTTCACGGCGAACAACCACATCGAAGACATCCAGGGCGTGTATGTGCCTTTCTGGCTTTATTCCGGCCACGCTCGCGCCACTTTGGATACGAACGCCCGCAACACGCGGATCTGGACCGATACCAAGAACACCTATACCGCCACCGATCATTACCACGTTCACCGCGAGGGCACCATGGAGTTTCACCATGTGCCTGTGGATGGCTCTCTGCGCATGCCAGATGGCCACATGGATTCCATCGAGCCCTTCGACTACCGCGAACTCACGCCGTTTTCCCTGGGGTACCTGCCGGGGTTCATCACCGACCGCTTCGACCAAGACGTGGAGACCTGCCGCGGGCGGGCGCAGCATCGCGCGGAGACCACCTGCGGCGACGTGCTGCACGAGAGCATCGTGGGATTCAGCGAGGTGGACCACGCCACCGCCGCCATCGACCTTCAGCTCGACGAGATAGCCTACGCGCTCCTGCCCGTTTGGATGCTCCACACGAAATGGAACGACCAGGACTACCTTTTCGCCATGAACGGCCAAACGGGGAAGATGGTGGGGGATCTACCCATCGACCGGGGCAAATGCGTGAAGCTGTTCGCAATCGCCTTCCTGATCACCGCCGTGGTGCTCACGCTGCTGCTGATCATCGTTGGAATATGGGCCTAGCCATGGACGCACCGATGAAACGCCTGGGTGCTTTTCTGATAACGTTGCTTTGCGCAACCGCCCTCGCCGTGCCCACAGCCTGGGGGAAGGCATTCGAGCCCAACCCCGATGCGCTTCCTGGGGCGACCTCCAGCAGCGAGAGCGCTTCAGCCCCTGACGCTTCGACGCCTGACACCTCAGATGCTTCCGACGAGCCATCACCCGAGGCATCTGGCGATTCGGCTTCCAGCGCACCTGATGCTTCGACCCTTGCTGCGCCGGACGCGTTCGTCTTCGACCTCTATGGCGCGCTCACCCCAAGCGAGCAGGATGCCCTGGAGGCGAAGGCCCGCGAAATCGCAGATAACTATGACATGGGAGCCTACGTGCTGATCACCGGCACCATGGACGGCTTGGCAAACCCCACACCTTCCCAGCGCACAAGCTTCGCCACCAGCTTCTATCGTTTGCACGACCTGGGGCTTGGCAACGGCAAGGACGGCATCATGCTGGCCGTCGCCATCGACTCGCGCGACTACGTGACCATCGCTTACGGCCAGGGGTCATACGCTTTCAGCGACAAGGGCATCCAGGTGATGGAAGATGATGTGACCTCCTATTTGGGCGATGACCTGTGGTTTGAAGGAGCGCAGGCGTTCTATACCCAAGTGAGCGACCAACTTGCCTACTATCAGCGAACCGGCAGAGCCGAAGAACCCACGTCGCTTACAGCCGGCGGCGTTGCAACCTCCATCATGGTGATCGTGGCGGTTTCGGCTCTGGTAGCCTTTTTCGTCGTTCGCCGCGAGCGCCGGATCATGAGAAATGCCCAGATGCGCGATGATGCGCGCGAGTATGTGGACCGCAACAGCGTGCAACTCACCGCTGCCACCAATGACCTGGTGAACACCACCATGGTCGTTGTGCCCATCCCGAAATCCAACCACGGTAGCCTTGGCGGTGGTGGATGGGGCGGCGGTGGTGGTGGAGGCTTCAGCTCCTCCGGAGGCGGGAAATTCTAGCGGATACAATCGCCCTGCTCTTGCGGCCGCAGCTGCTCATCATGGATGAATGTGTCAGGTGGTGGGATGATTATGTCAGGGGACGTGATTATGCCAGGGGACGGGGATGATGGCATGAAGCAT
>CAZKKN010000072.1:0-7515 GCA_964553375.1 uncultured Eggerthellaceae bacterium
CGGTTGCGGGGTGGACGGGAACGAACCAGTCGGCCTTGCCGGCCATGGTGCGGTAAGCGA
This sequence comes from uncultured Eggerthellaceae bacterium, assembly GCA_964553375.1. GTDB lineage: Bacteria > Actinomycetota > Coriobacteriia > Coriobacteriales > Eggerthellaceae > UBA9715. The sequence goes on from CAZKKN010000072.1 coordinate 61, forward strand.
TGTCGATGACCACGAGCTCGGCGCCCCGATCGCGTGCCTCGAGGAAGAAGTGGGTGCGTTGTTTGTCGGAGACAGCCGTATCGCCTGCCCAGATGACCATATGGTCGGCATTCACCGTATCGGCAGCGCGGTGCCCGTGGTTGCCCTGGCCGAACACGTAGGTGTGGGCCATCGGCGTGGCGATGTCGCGGTCGGGCAGCACACGGCTCGCACCCATGACATTCACCAATCGGGCCATAAGCGAACCTTCTGCTGCGCCGCCGCCCAAAGTGGCGGTATTGCCGCTGCCGAGGAAAAGCGCGATGGACGTGGGCCCATACTCCTCGATGTAGCCCTTCCATTTATCAGCGATCTCCTGGATCGCCTCATCCCAGCTGATGCGCTCGAATTTTCCCTCACCGCGTTCGCCGATGCGGCGCATGGGGTACTGCAGGCGCTCGGAACTGTAAACGCGCGCTGGCGAGGAAAGTCCTTTAGGGCAGATGCGGTTGAACTCCGGGCCGTCATCGAACTTGCCCGCAGTGGTCCGCACAACCTGACCATCGCGCACGTGCACGTTGAGATAACACCCGTTGGCGCACTGGGAGCGGCAAGCGCCGCTGTAAATCTTCGTTTCGGGTACCGGGCCGCCTGTTGCGGTTGGGTTCGAACCCTGGGCGCTGCATCCGACCAAAGCGCCGGAAGCGCCGATGGCCGCAGCCCCCTTGATAAAGCTCCTGCGCGAGAAGCTATGCTTGCTCTCCTGCTTTTCCATGAACGTTCTCCTTTCTGCGACCCTCCCGCAGGAGGATCGTTGTTCTACCAATTGCAGGATGCCTTACTAGAGGATGCTTGCCGCATAGAAGCCCCAGCGGCTCAGGCATACGCCGATGATCATGCAAGCAGCGAGCACACCGGGCTGCCAATTCGCCAAGGACTTCTGCGCGGCGGCGGCAATAGCGATGCCGCCTGCGCCCGCTACGATCAGGCCGGCATAGATCAGCAGGGCATCGTTGCCAACAGAGCCGAAATGCAGCCCTGTGAGCAGCATGACCACTGCGAGCACGGCCGATACGATGATGACGGTGAGCGTGAACGTGCGATTGGCGAGAGCCTTCTTCGAGAGGACCGCCCACAGCGCCAAGCCCATGGCGATATCGCCTATCACGAACAAGGGCACGGTAGTCCAGTTGGCCCACGCAGGCGTGCCCACATTGACCACATAGGCGAAGCCCATGATGAACGTCAGGATAAGGCTCACAACAGCCGAAGCCCAGATGAGCGCTTTGGGGGCCTGGCCCTTGCGCCAGCACACGATGAGCAGGATCAGCAGCAACACGCCTAAAACGATGCCGCAATAGGCCTCTTGCGCGATTCCTGCAGAGGGGTTGCGCAGTGCCAACAAGAACAGCGCTGGCCTCTTCAGATGGAACAGCACGCCCAGCATGCCCACACCCAGCATCACAAGAGCGGTGAGCGGCGCAAGCCAGGGACGTTCCTGTTTCTCGGCGGGCGGGAACAGCGCCATGGCCATCACGAGGCCGGCAGACAGGCCGCCGAGGGTTGTGAATACGAAAAGCGGAAACTCAGAGATCATGGTATACCCTCCTTGCGAGGTCTAGAAGTTTCACCGGCGCAGGCTCATGCCAGCCGCCGGATCGATCCGTCAAGCGATCACGCTTCTGCTGCTGCGTCGGTTGTGCGCTTATCAGCAAGCGCACGGATTCCGCGCAGCACCACATAGGTTGCGAGCAGCACGCTATAGGCCAAGGCTCCTTCGATGGCAGCCGCCCCTCCCCCTAAAGCGGAGGGCGCAAGCATCAGCAGAGCATGCACGCAAGCCAGAATGAAGAACGGATACGCTAGACGTTGCACACGCCTCCATTTCGTCGGGCTCATGATCCGTTTGACCCGTTGGATGGAAGTGACACCCAACACGACGAGCAGAATCGTCAAGGCAAGGGCTGCAACGAGTCCTGCAGCCACGAACGGATTAGCCAAGGCACCCGCAAAGACCCGCGGAACATACGAGACGACGTATCCGATGATATGCCCTGCGCACAGGATGCATGCCACGATGGAGATCTGGGAGCGCACAGGGCGCATCCAGGAACCCGCACGGCTGTCCTGCGGGAGGATACCGATGAACATGACGATAGCGAAGAGCGCCATGGCCACATTGCATCGCTTCACCAGCAGAAGCAAGGCAAGATCCACTTGCTTGGGCAGGCCGATCGACGCAGAAGCGAACTGCATCGCTACGGCTGCAATCGCAAGCGCATAGAAGACGACCGGATAACGGCGAAGCGGTTCACGCAGAAGAACGCATGCTGCGAGCGCGACGACGAATGTCAGGGCGAAAGTCACAGACTAAGACCTCCTCCCCCGAGAACAGCAAACCTCTCTTGACTCATTAGGTACCCCCTCTCCCATCGATTTCCAGGTTCCCTATCAAGAGATGATGTCGGACAGCGAGGGTCGTCATTCTAAGACCCTGTTGTCCATCGCGCCTCCCTCTGTTGCAACCGAGCAGGCATGATCCTCGCCTGCCCTACATAGAACGAGCGTCTTTTCCGCGGCCGCAAGACACTCGTCCATCCGATAGTGTCATACTATACCGATTCACTAGGATGGTCAACAGGTATTTCAATATATGCAAATGTATGCGATAATTTCTCCCCGGCCGAATCGCATATAATTCACAACTTCAACGGAGAAGGCGACGTGTACGGACCACTGATCATAGCTTACTTGTTCCTCGGCGGCGCTGCTGCGGGCGGCTTCCTTATGATGGCGGCATGGGATCTTGCGTTCTCCCGTGGCGACGGATGCAGGACAGACGATGGCGGCCATGTTCCCGCCGGGCGCATCGTCCGGTCATTCGGGGTGTTCCGTGCGCGGGTGTACACGCTTTGCCTGCTGTTGCTTGTGCTGTCGATGCTGTTCCTGTTCTGGGACCTCGGTATTCCCGAGCGTGCCCTCTATATATTCTTGCACCCCCATGCCACCATACTCACCTTCGGTTCGATTTCGCTTGTCGCGGAGCTTGTGGTGGGAGGCCTTCTGGTGTTGGGCTCTGCATTCCGCATAAACATTCTTCGCGGATGGGTGTACCGGGCCCTGAACATCGCCTGCTGCATCATCTCCCTTGCGGTCATGATGTATACAGGGGCATTCCTCATGAGCAATATCGGGATCGCCTTCTGGAGGACCTGGACGATCGTGCTCCTGTTCACCAGCTCGTCGCTATCATGTGGGGCAGCGCTTATGCTGTTGGCCGCTTATTTCGCCAACGATCATTCGCTCTCAGCTCAGGCAACGCGCCTGTTCCAGAAATGGCATTTGGCGTTCATCGCCGCCGAGGCCGTGTCGCTCGCGCTTTTCTTGTGGGCCGCATTCACCGATCCCGCAACCGCCAGTGCTCGCGAGGTGCTCCTCTCCCCTACCATTTTGCCCACTGCCGTTATAGGCGTGCTCGGTTTCAGCCTGGCCATCCCTGCGGTCTGTGACGGATACGCCCTATTCCGACGGAAAAGCCCTGCTATACCTGTTGCTGACGTGTTTTGCCTATGTGGAGGGCTCCTCCTGCGCTTCTGCATCATCTCTTGCGGGGTATACTGATATGCATCCCGCTTTTGACAGAAACAGCGTGTACCCGAACGCCGGGAGGTTGATCCTATGAGCGAATCGGATAACATGATATTTCATGTCGACGAAACGTCTGACCTGCCCATTTGGGCCCAATTGCGCAATCGTATCGCTTTCTTGATCCGCACGGGCCATTTCGAGGCAGGAAGCCAGCTGCCGAGCGTTCGCAGCCTTGCGGCTACTGCTTGCATCAACTACAACACCGTTACGAAGGCTTATCGCGATCTAGAGCTCTCTGGGCTCATCATATCCGTGCGCGGCCGGGGGATGTTCGTGCAGATGAGCGTAACACCCGATAACGAAGATCTTGAAGCGGCCGATGCCCTTTTCGAGAACTGCCTGCGGCAGTACCGGGCATGCGGCATGGCGTACAAGGATATCCGCGACCATCTGGTCGAGATCGTGGATAGATCCGAGAATGAAGTGAAAGCGGCCGAGGAGGAAAGGCTTCAATATGGAGCGGTCTAGCGCAAACGACAAGAAAACCTACGGGAACGAGAATGCCGTTAAGCGGTCTGGTCGGCACGCACACGGCACCGATATCGAAGCGATCAACTCGCCCCATTCCCGGCAACCGAGCGACAACGCCCCGCAGATCTTCACGGCTATCGTTTTCATCCTGGCATTCGCTCTGGCCATGGGCATCGGCTATCTGATTGCGGGTCGGGTTGATATCTGGACGCTTTGCATCGGCTTCGCCGTTGCCATCCTCATTGCTTCTACCGTGCGCATCGCATCGCAGTGGGAGCGCGTCGTCATCCTGCGCTTGGGCTCTTACAACCGCACCGCCGGTCCCGGCCTGTTTTTCGTCATCCCGTTCGTGGAACACGTCGCACTGCGAGCTGATCTGCGCATCATGCTCACGGGATTCTCGGCCGAGGAGACGCTCACTTCCGACCTCGTTCCTGTGAATATGGATGCAGCGATATTCTGGATGGTATGGGATGCCGAGAAGGCTTGCCTGGAGGTGGAGAATTACTATGATGCCGTTTCCATGGCGGCGCAGACTGCGTTGCGTGATGCCATCGGTCGCAAGAACATCTCGGATATAACCGTGCATCGCGACAAGCTCGATGAAGAGCTCAAGAATAAGATCGAGGAGAAGACGACCACCTGGGGCATTTCGGTTCTGTCCGTGGAGATCCGCGACATCGTGATTCCCAAGGAGCTGCAATGCGATATGGCTGCTGCGGCGAAGGCCGAACGTGAGAAGGACGCGCGCATCGTGCTTGCCGAAGTGGAGCGCGACCTTGCAGAGATGCTTCTTGATGCAACGGAGGTGTACCGCAAGGACGAGATGGCCTTCGAACTGCGTTCCATGCACCTGCTCTCCGAGGGCGTGAAGAAATCGAACGGCACTCTGGTCATCCCGAGCGCCTACTCAGAAGGGTTCAACCGCGGGCGGGATGCTCAGTCTGCAGGCGACGGCCTTACGTCCGATTCCTCCGCGAGGGGTTAAAAGCGGGAACCGGAAAGGCCGGATCCCGCTTCTTGATGGAACAGGTATGTTGGTCGGCGCACCTTGCGCGCAGCGGCTATACGATCTTTTTCCCCAGTACTGCGGCAAGCTCACGAAGCTCGCCCACCAAGTCGCGGAACTGGTCAGGAGTGAGCTGCTGCGGGCCATCGGAAAGCGCGGTTTGAGGGTCGGGATGCACCTCTATCATGAGAGAGTCGGCGCCGGCTGCCACGGCAGCCTTGGCAAGCGACGGCACCAGGTCGCGCTGACCGGCCGGATGCGATACGTCGATGCAGATGGGGAACAACGACTGCTTGTGAATCACCGGCACTGCGGAGATATCCAGCGTGAAGCGCGTGGCCGTCTCGTAGGTGCGGATGCCGCGCTCGCAAAGCACCACGTTGTCGTTGCCGTGCTGTGTGATGTATTCGGTGGCGGCCAGCCACTCGGAGATGGTGCCGGCGAACCCGCGCTTGAAGAGCACCATGGTACCCGTCTTGGCTGTGGCGATGCCGATGTTCTTCAGCAGGCTGAAATTCTGGAAGTTGCGGGCACCCACTTGGATGCCATCGCAATAGCGTTGCACCAGGCTGATGTGCTCGGAGTCCATGACCTCGGTAAGGGTCTTCAGGCCGTACTTCTCCCCTCCCGCTTGCATGATCTGAAGCCCTTCCTCGCCCAAGCCTTGGAAGGAGTGAGGGTTGGTGCGGGGCTTGAAAGCGCCGCCACGCACCCAGTGAAGTCCCAGGTCAGCGCAGACTTCGGCCACTTCGAAGAATTGCTTTTCCGATTCAACGGAGCAAGGGCCGGCGAAGATCTCTATCTCGTCGGTGCGGGTGCCCAAATCGGGCAGCTTAGGGTATTTCGTTGCGGTTTTGGTTTCGCTCATAGAGAAGGTGCCTCCTTCGATACCTTGAGGATGGTGGTGTAGATCTCGCGCAGATGCTCGCCGTACAGCGGGCCTTTGTTGTACTCCGAGATCTTCTGGAGGATCTCCTCCTCACGACGGGGGTCGAAAAGACCCATGTTGGCACCGGGCTTCAAATCGCGAATCTGAAGCGCATGGAGGGTGCGCTCGTTCAGGAGCGACACGAGTTGCTTGTCGATTTCGTCGATCTGGGAGCGGTGCTCTTGGATCTTCGCAAAGTTGTCTTCAGCCATTTTTCTTCCTTTCGTGGTCTCGCAGGCTTTAACGAGCATGGCTGTGGGACTTGCGTCTCGATTGGGCCACTCGTGTGTGCCCATGATAGCAAAAGAGCTGCGGCTATACCGGTTGTTTCGCGGTATTATATGAAGGTTATCGTTTGGAGGTTTTCATGGATATCCAATACCTGCTCATGCTGCAGGAGGCACGGGAATCGCTGCCAGGGTTCATCGAGCAGTTCTTCTTGTGGTTCTCCTACGTTGCCGACGGTCCGGCGCTTGTGGCACTGGCGCTCATCGTGTACTGGTGCGTGGATAAACGGGCCGGGCAGTTCGCTTGCGCCTGCTTCGCGGCCGGGAATTTCGTGACGCAGCTCGCGAAGAACCTGGTGTGCGTGTATAGGCCGTGGATCCGCAGCGAAGCCGTAGTGCCCACAGCCGATGCCATCGAGGGAGCAGGCGGGTATTCATTCCCCTCGGGGCATACCACTGGAGCAGGCACGGTGCTGGGCTCGTTCGCGTGGCTGGAGCGCAAGAAGCATGTTTGGATCACCGTGGTGTGCGTTATCTCCGTGCTGATCATCGGCTTTTCGCGCAATTACCTTGGGGTGCATACGCCTCAAGACGTGCTTGTGGGGTTGCTGATCGCGGTTTGCATGATCGCGCTTACCCAGCTGTTCTTCCGTTGGCTTGACCGCTACGACGCGCTTATGCCCGGTCACAGCAAGGATACTTTTGTTTTAGTGCTGGTATTCGTGATTTGCATCGCATCGCTGGTGATCGTGATGGTGAAGCCCTACCCCATGGATTATGTGGGCGGTGAGTTGCTGGTGGATCCTGAGTCCATGCAGAAGGGGTCGTTCGAAGCGGCCGGCGCGTTTATGGGCATGGCCCTGGGCTGGTTCTTGGAGCGGCGGCGTGTCTGTTTCGGGACCGATGGGCTTGAGCTGCGGGAGCGTTTCGCGCGCGGAGTTGTGGGCGCGGTGATCGCAGGGGCGGTGTATGTGCTGTGCGACGTTGCCTTCAAGGCACTGCTGCCGTATCTGTGGGCGAAGTACCTGGAGATGTTCGTGCTGTGCGTGGTGGCGCTTTTCGTGGTGCCGCTGCTGTTCCAGCGTTTCCCGCAGCGTTTCGGTGAAGGTGATGCTTCGCCGTTGGATGACCGGATGGATGATGATCCGGAGTTGGCCTTGCAAGGCGCCATCGTGGATTGGAGCGAATGATGC
>CAZKKN010000073.1:0-7248 GCA_964553375.1 uncultured Eggerthellaceae bacterium
ATAATCCCCGACATAATCTGCCACCCCCTCCTGACATATGCCATCATCCCCGTCCTGCGTCACTCTTACTCCTTTGCGGGGCCAACTCACTTATGAGAATGGCCACGAAAATCAGCGCGAACCCCACCACCATGGGAGCGGTGAGCTCCTCGCCGTAGAACAGCACCGAGCACAGCACTCCGAACACCGACTCCAGCGAAAGGATCAACGCCCCTTGGGACGGCTGCACGTGAGCAAGCCCCACATTCTGGAAGATATAGCAAACGCAGGACGAAAGCACGACGAGGTAAATCATCTGCACGATGAAGCTGCCATCTATGGCGGATAGATCCGGCGGCGCCTCAAGGCCGAACCCTAATACGATCCCCAGAAGCCCGCAGCATAAGAACTGCACCGTGGTGATCCCGATGGCGCTATAGGTCTTGGTGAAATGCGAGATGGCGATGATCTCCAACGCGAATACCGCCGCTCCCAGAAGCGTGACGCCATCGCCGAAACCCAGCACGAAGCTGCCCGGTCGCAAGGACACAAGCCCTATACCCGCCACGCAAATGACCGCAGCGCCGATGCGCGAAAGCCCAGGTGGCCGGCGCGTGATGATCCAAAGCAGAAACGGCACCATCACGCAGTACGTGGCGGTGAGAAAGGCGTTCTTGCCCGGTGAGGTATCGGTGAGGCCCAGCGTTTGGAGCCAAAAAGCCGTGAACAGGATGGCCCCCATGATGGCCCCCGCCCTCAGGCCGCCAGGAGACCACACGCTGCGCAGCTTCTTGTGGAAAACCGCCGCCATGAGCAACCCCGCAAGGAAGAAGCGCACCCCTACCAATTGGGCCGGGGTGAGGATCTCCACCGCGTTCTTCATCACGACGAAAGCCGCCCCCCAGATAACGGTGGCGGCAAACAGCATGAGCTTATAGCCAGCTGGCGGTATTTGAAGCGATTGAGGCATGATGCCCATTATAAACAGCCTAGCTGCTCGTTTTCCCCACACCGCTGCCGGAAGCCATCAAACGTTGCTCCTGGGCTGCGCGTTTGCTGTAACCGTAATGGTTGCGCAGCGCCACCATGAAGATGACCGTGAGAATCGCCGCGCAAAGCTCGGCCACCGAAACCGAAAGCCAGATGCCCTCGATGCCGAGGATGAGCGGCAAGATGAGCACGGCGCCGCATTCGAACACCAGCGTGCGCAGAAACGCGATGATAGCCGAGACCAAACCGTTGTTCAGCGCCGTGAAGAACGCCGAGCCGTAAATGGGCAGCCCCATGATGAGGAACACAAAGGCGTAGATGCGGTAAGCCCGCACCGTGAACGCCAGAAGCTCTGGGTCGTAGCTCACGAAAATCGCGCTGAGCGGAGGCGCAAGGACCTCCGCGGCAGCGAACATGATGCCCGAGAAAATCGCAATGAAAAGCAGGCTCTTCTTCAGGATGCTGCGCATCTCCCAACGGTTGCGCGCGCCGTATTGGTAGCTCAGAAGCGGCGAGGATCCCAGGGCATACCCCATGAAGATAGACGAGAAGATCATAGCCGTGTAGCCGATCACGCTATAGGCCGCCACGCCGTCTTCGCCGATATAGGCCAGCAGCTGATAGTTGTAAAGCATGGCCACCAGGCTCATAGCCACGTTGGACACGAGCTCCGAGCAGCCGTTCAAGCACGCCTTGCCGATGGGACGCAACTCCAGGCGCGTGCGCACGAAGCGCAGCAGACTCGTGTTCTTCCTTATGAAGTAAATGACGGGCACCACGCCACCCACCACCTGGCCGATGGCCGTGGCCAAGGAGCCCCCGGCCACACCCCAGCCGAAACCGCAGATGAAAAGCGCATCCAACACCACATTGGTGAGCCCCGCCGCCACGATGACCACAAACCCGATGGTGGGCTTGCCCGCCGTGGAGAAAAGCGTCTGGAAGGCGAATTGCAATACGAAGAAGGGCAGGGAAGCCAAGAGGATGAATCCGTAAACCACCGTGTCATCGAGCAGTTGGCCTTGGGCGCCCATGGCCTCCATAAGCAGGATCATGAGGAAAGCCCCCACGATGGCAAGGATCACGCCGAGGATCGCGGCGAAGATGATGCACATGGTGAAGTAGCGATTGGCGCGCTCGTCATCGCCTTCGCCGCGGGTCTTCGCCACCAGGGCGCTACCGCCGGCGCCCATCATGAGGCCCACGGAGGCGAGCACCATGATGAGGGGCCAGCAAAGGTTAACCGCAGCCAGCGCGGTCTTGCCGATGAAGTTTGAGACGAAAAAGCCGTCCACCACCGTGTAGAGCGAGGTGAAGATCATCATGGCGATGGTGGGCAGGGTGTATTTCACCAGAGCACCGAAGGTGAAGTGCCGGTTCATGTCCTTCACAGCCTGCTTCGCCTTCTCGGCTTGGTCGGCCTTAACGGGGTCGTCTGATCGGTTGGCCTGTCCGGGCCGCATGGGCTTCTCAGCCCGCATGTGCTCCGGAGTCGGATCGATCTGCTCGGTCGGTTCGATCGGTTCGGTCGGTTCGGTCATTGCGTCACTGGTCTCCTGGTAGATTCGAGAAAGCCCGCGTTTCACACCCGCGTTTCGCGCTTGCGTTTCAGCGTGCTTGCGCTTAGCGCTTCAAGTTGCCGAAAAGCCCCCGCATGAGCTGGCGGCCGGCCTCGCGTCCGATCTGTCCCACGACGGATGCCACCGTATCCACCACCTTCTGCTGCTGGCGCTCGGCGGCTTTAGCCTGGCGTTCGGCCTCTTTGGCGGCGGCTTTCTGAGCGGCTTCCTGCTCTTTGGCCGCCGCCTTCTCGGCAGCTGCCGCTTCCTTGGCTGCTGCTTTCTCGGCTTCCTTCGCTTCCTTCTCCGCCTGCTTCGCAGCTTCGGCGGCAGCAGCCTCGCTTTCCTGAGCCAGGGCTTCCTCTTCCTTTTGAGCGTTGATCATCTCGAAGGCGCTCTCGCGGTCAACCGCAGTGCCGTATTTCTCCATAAGCGCGCTCTGACCTGCGATGACCTTGTCCATGGTGGCAGCATCGGCAGCTCCCATCATGCACTCGGGAGCGATCACCATGGCCCGCTCCACCACCGAGGGCTTGCCATCGGCATCCAAGAACGACACCAGCGCCTCGCCGGTGCCCACCTCTTGAAGCGCCTGCTCAGCGTCGAATCCCGGGTTGGTCCGGAAAGCTTTCGCCGCGGCCTTCACCGCCTTCTGCTCCGCTGGCGTGTAGGCGCGCAGCCCATGCTGGATGCGGTTGGAAAGCTGGGCGAGCACGGCATCGGGGATGTCCGAGGGCGACTGGGTGATGAAGTAAATGCCCACGCCTTTGGAGCGGATCAACTTCACCACCTGCACGATGCGGTCGGTAAGCTCTTTGGGCATGCCGTTGAACAGCAAGTGGGCCTCGTCAAAGAAGAAGACGAACTTCGGTTTGTCGGGATCGCCCACTTCGGGCAGGTTCTCGAATAGCTCGCTCATCATCCAAAGCAGGAACATGGCATAGACCTGCGGGCTGCTCATGAGTTGCGCTGCCGCCAGGATGTTCACGTAACCCTGACCGTTCTCGTCGCAAGCGAACCAGTCCTCCAACTCCAAGGCGGGCTCGCCGAAAAAGCCGTCGCCGCCTTGGTCCTCAATGGAGATGAGCTCGCGCAGTATGGCTCCAACCGATTGAGATGAGACGCGCCCATACTCCGTCTCGAATTCCTTGGCGTGCTCGGCGACATAGTTCAGCATGGCCCGCAGATCCTTCAGGTCTATGAGCAACATGCCGCGATCGTCGGCGATGCGAAAGACGATGTTCAGCACGCCTTCTTGGGCGTCGGTAAGCCCCATGAGGCGGGAGAGCAGCTGCGGTCCCATGTCCGAAACAGTGATGCGAACGGGGATTCCCTCCCCTTCGGTCATGGTCCACAGACGCACGGGACAACCCTGAGGCGTCCAATCCGTCACACCAAGACCAGCCAGGCGCGCGTCCAATTTCTCGCTTTTCTCCCCCGGCTGGGCCATGCCCACCACGTCGCCTTTCACGTCGGCCATGAAGACGGGAACCCCGGCCTGGGAGAAGCCCTCGGCCAGCGTTTTCAGCGTGACGGTTTTGCCCGTGCCCGACGCCCCAGCGATGAGTCCATGCCGATTCGCCTGGTCAAGCAGCAGATAGCAGGGATTCTCGCCCTGAGCGACCCAGATATTCCCCTCGTGCAACATGGCGGCGCCTTTCCTCAATGCATCGAACGTTGTGTCGAACCCGATCGTTCGCTTCGTCCCCCTATCCTAACAAGGAAGCCTGCGGCGGTCACTTGCGATCCTCCGTTGTTGATAACGTGTAGAGGATGAGCCGCGATGTGCGGGCGGTATGCGGGCGGTGTGCGGGCGCCCTCTCCGGTTGCGGACGGTTTCTCCGGTTGCGCGCTGTCCTCTCATTTCTTAGCTGGGAGCTAATGTTTTGCCTTGGGGATTCCTCTACCATGGGCTGCACCGTCGTACCCAAAGGAGAAAAAATGAAAAAGAAAGTCCTTTCGCTCGCACTTACCGCCATGCTCGCAGCGGCGTTCTGCCTCATCGGATGCTCGTCGGGGTCCAGCGCCAAATCCGGTGCCTCGGACAGCGGCGCCGATGCTTCCGCAGCGAGCGCCTCTTCTGCTGCAAGTGCCTCTTCTGCGGCCGCCAACTCGAAGTATGCCGTGACCATCGATGGCGCCACATTCGGCACGGACTACAAGGGGAACAAGGCCATCATTGTGACCTACACCTGGACGAACAACAGCGATAAGGCCACTTCGTTCATGATCGCAGTGAACGCCCAAGCATTCCAAAACGGCGTGGAGTTGGACACCGCGATCGGCACCGACATCGATTCACAAGCATCCATGAAGGAGATCAAACCCGGCGCCACCGTCACGGTTCAGGAAGCCTACGTGCTTGAAGACGGCAGCGATGTCTCAGTGGAATGCACCGAGCTCATCAGCTTTGACGACACCATCATCGCCGAGGCAACTTTCCCAGTAGAATAGCGACCGGTCTTGCTATCAGCCGGGGCGTCCGCTCCGGCTGATCAACCCAGAGGCAGGCGCAGGGTGAATTCGCTTCCCTGACCCAAGGTGCTTTCCACCGAGACATCCCCGCCATGGTAAAGGGCGGCATGCTTCACGATGGCCAGCCCAAGCCCTGTGCCGCCGGTTTCCTTCGAACGGCTTTTCTCCGTGCGATAGAAACGCTCGAATATCTTCGCGCGGTCTTCCTCGGGGATTCCGATGCCGTTGTCGCGCACGCGCACTGCCGCCTGCGGACCGCTGGGGGTTTGGATGCGCTCCACGGTGATGGCCACTATGCCGCCTTCGCCGGTGTAGCGGATGGCGTTCTCTATGAGGTTCGAGACGGCCTGCTCAATCAGCGCCTCGTTGCCCACCGCTTTCAGCGAGTCGCCATCGAAGGTCACGCTGACCCCGCGCTCCTTGGCCAAAGGCCGCAGGCGCTCGCTGGTGCGGCGCACCAGCTCCAGCAGGTCAACGGGTGATTTCTCGGCGCTGTCAAACGACGATTCGTCAAGTCGGGATAAGGTGAGTACGTCGTTGATGAGCGCCCGCAACCGTTGGGATTCCAGGTAGATGCGCCGCCCGAATTCCGGGATGTCTTCAGATGCCACCAAGCCGCTTGCGATCATCTCGGCCGAGCCGGAGATGACCTGCAAGGGCGTTTTCATCTCATGGGACACGTTGGCCGAGAACTCCCGGCGCAGCCCCTCGGCTTGCTTCAGCTCCTCGTTTTGACGTTTGAGCTGGCGTTGCTGGTCGTCGATGCGCTGAAGCAGCGGGCGCATCTCCTCGTAAGCTTCGCCGGAAAGCGGGCTGTTCACATCCAGGTTGTCCAACGGTTTCATGATGCGGGCCGTGAGGAGCCTCGAAAGCAGGATCACCAGCAAAACGGCGCAAACGAGCACGATGCCCACCGGCAGGGCAAGCGATCCCAGGAAAGCCAGAAGCGACAGGCGCTCTTCGCTCACGCGGACGAAAGAGCCATCGCCTAGGCGCTCAGCCACGTAGAGCGTGTCTTTGTTCAGGGTATCGGAATGGCGCACCAGCACCCCTTCCCCGTCCAGCTCGGCCACTACCATCTCGGGCCGGAAGTAATGGTTATCCAGAGCCGTTCCCTGAGCAGCGGTGTCGTAGACCACGAAGCCGTCGGGGTCTATCAGCGTGAAGCGCTCCGGACCAGGGAACTGATCCAGGATGAGGGCGATGCGCTCGTCGGTGGTGTGCCCTTCCAACATTTGGGCGCAATTGCGCGCCTGCTGGACCAGCAGGTCCTCGGAGCGCTTCTCTTCCGAGAAATAAGCCACTGTGACCAGCGCAATAGCCGTGGCAAGCACGGCGATGAGCGTGAAAGCCAGGGCGGCGGCGAAGACGCTGCGCGAGAGGCTGCGGGGACGGGCGGAGGAAGCGGATTCCATGGCGCGCTCCTAAGCCCGCAGGCGATAACCCACGCCGCGGACGGTTTCCAGAACATCGCTGGAACCGGGATCTGCCCGGTCCAACTTCTGACGCAAGGTCTGCATGTGCACATCCACCGTACGCGTGCCGCCGAAGAACTCCGAGCCCCAAACGGCTTCGAAGAGTTGGGCGCGCGAAAGGGCTCGGCCGGGGTTCTCCATAAGCTTCTGCAGCAGCTCGAACTCCTTCAGCGTGAGTTTCACCGGCACGCCGGACGCTTCCACCTGGTGAGCCTGGGGGTCAAGGCTGAGCGCGCCGCAGATGAGCTTCGCATCGTCGGTCGGGGATGCACCTGTCCGATGCGCACGGCGCAGAAGCGCATTGGCGCGCGAGACCAGCTCCATCATGGAGAAGGGCTTGGCAAGGTAGTCGTCGGCCCCGGCGTCCAGCCCGCTTATCGTGTCGAATTCGGTGCCTTTTGCGGTGAGCATGATCACCGGGACGTCTTGCATCCACTTGTCAGCGCGGATTCGCTCCAGGATGCCCAGGCCGTCGATACCCGGCAGCATGATATCCAAAAGCACCAGGTCAGGAATTGTTTCCTCGCAGGCCGCGAAAAAGCTGGGGGCATCAGGGAAGCCACGTCCCTCGAAGCCGGCTTGGCGCAGCGCATAAAGCGTGAGATCGCGGATGTTCTCGTCGTCTTCCACATAGAAGACGAGTTCCTCCCGTTCGTTCGCTGCCATTGATCCTCCTTCGCGCTCCTTCGCGCCAGTTCCTTCGCTCATTCTAGCTGACGCGGGTTATGCCGGGGGACGGGGATGTTTTATGTCAGGGGACGGGGATGATG
>CAZKKN010000074.1:0-7232 GCA_964553375.1 uncultured Eggerthellaceae bacterium
GGGGACGGCACCGTGGGCGCCAACAAGAACTCCATCAAGATCATCGGTGACCATACGGACAAGTACGTCCAAGCCTACTTCCAGTACGACTCCAAGAAAACCGGTGGCGTGACCGTTTCCCACCTGCGCTTCGGGGATGCCCCCATCCGCTCCCCCTATTACGTGAATCAGGCGGATTTCGTGGCGTGCCACAATCCGTCCTATATCACCAAGGGCTTCCGCATCGTCCAAGATGTGAAGCCCGGCGGCATCTTCCTGGTGAATTGCCAGTGGACCCCCGAGGAGCTGGGGCAGCACCTGGATGCCGCTTCCAAGCGCTATATCGCCGAAAACGACATCCGGCTCTACACGATAGACGCCATCGACCTGGCCCGCCAGATCGGCATGGGCAAACGCACCAACACCATCCTTCAGTCGGCTTTCTTCACCTTGGCGAAGGTCATGCCCGAGGAGGAGGCCATCCAATATATGAAGGATGCAGCCACCAAGTCCTACCTTAAGAAGGGTCAGGACATCGTGGACATGAACCACAAGGCTATCGAAGTGGGCGCTACCTCCTTCACCGAAGTGGAGGTGCCCAAGGATTGGGCCACGGCCGAAGATGCTCCCAAGCCCTCGGCCCTCACCGGGCGTCCGGAGGTCATCAAGCAGGTGGAGACCATCATGGAGCCGGTGGACCGCATGGATGGCGATCGCCTTCCCGTCTCCGCATTCGTCGATTACGCCGACGGCCAATTCCAGCAGGGAGCCTCGGCTTACGAGAAGCGCGGTGTGGCCGTTACGGTGCCCGATTGGTCCCCCGACAAATGCATCCAGTGCAACACCTGCTCCTTCGTTTGCCCCCATGCCACCATCCGTCCCTTCCTGCTCACCCCTGAAGAGGTGCAGGCAGCGCCTTCTGATCTGAAGGCCGTTGATGCCAAGGGCAAGGCCGATGGCCTGAAGTTCACCATCGCCATCTCGCCTTTGGATTGCATGGGCTGCAGCGTTTGCGCTATCGCCTGCCCCAAAGACGCCTTGGAGATGGTTCCCACGGAAAGCCAGCTTGCTCAGCAGGAGGTCTTCAACTACTGCGTGGACGATGTGGCTCCCAAGCCGGAATTCTTCGGCAACACCTTGAAGGACAGCCAGTTCAGAAAGCCGTTGCTGGAGTTCTCGGGCTCTTGTGCCGGCTGCGCCGAGACTTCCTATGCTCGCTTGGTCACCCAGCTTTTCGGTGACCGTATGTATGTGGCAAACGCCACAGGATGCTCCTCCATCTGGGGCGGTCCGGCGGCCACGTCCCCTTATACGGTGGATGCCCAGGGCCATGGCCCCGCTTGGTCCAATTCGCTTTTCGAGGATAACGCCGAACACGGCCTGGGCCTGCTTCTGGGTCATGAGGCCGTGCGCAACAAGGTGCTCTCCGAGACCCTGGAGCTCATCGCCGAGGGCGTGAGCCCTGAGCTTACCGCGGCGGCTGTGGCTTGGGTGAAGTCCCGTAACCAGGGCGAGGAGTCCAAGGCTGCCTCCGAGGCTTATCTGGCCGAGTTGGAGAAGGTGGCGGGCAATCCTTTGGCTGCCGCCATTTTGGAGAACCGCAACTACCTCACGAAGAAATCCGTCTGGATCTTCGGCGGCGACGGTTGGGCCTATGACATCGGCTATGGCGGGTTGGACCACGTGATCGCCTCTGGCGAGGATGTGAACATCTTCGTCTTCGACACCGAGGTTTACTCCAACACCGGTGGTCAGTCCTCCAAGGCCTCGAACATCGGCCAGGTGGCTCAGTTCGCTGCTGCGGGCAAGGATATGAAGAAGAAATCCCTGGCCGAGATCGCCATGGCCTACGGTTACGTTTACGTGGCCCAGGTTGCCATGGGCGCCAATCCCAACCAGACGCTCAAGGCCATCCTGGAGGCCGAGGCCTATCCTGGACCTTCGCTGATCATCGGCTACAGCCCCTGCGAGATGCACGCCATCAAGGGCGGCATGGCCAACTGCCAGACCGAGATGAAGAAGGCCGTGGAGTGCGGCTACTGGAACCTCTTCCGCTTCAACCCGGCAGCCGAGCCGGGGAAGAAGTTCACCCTGGATAGCAAGGAGCCCAAGGGCGGTTACCAGGACTTCCTCATGAACGAAGCCCGCTACAACCGTCTGACCCGCGAGTTCCCCGACCGTGCCAAGACGCTTTTCGCACGCAACGAGCAGGCGGCTTTGGAGCGCTACGCGCACCTCCAGAAGCTCAAGGACCTTTACGCCGACGCCTAGATCCACGTGCAATCATCTTGTTTCTGAAAGCCCTCCGCTGCGGCGGAGGGCTTTTTCTACGCTCGATCAATACTACGCAACCTCCCACAAACCCCATTTTCACCACGCTGCGCATCGAATCGAGGGGGGAGTAGTTGAGTTGAGCCGCTTTATGGGAGGGTTTGATGCCTTTCTCTTCAGTTTGAGAAATTGCACAACCTTGTGACCTGCGGGTTTAGATACCTTCTTTTCGCAATACCCTCTTTATTCCCTCCAAATCCTCCCATAAAGCGGCTCAACTCAACTACTCCCCGTCCAGCTTGATGTATAACCGCCTATTAATCGCGTTAACCCAATATGCACTATTGCTATCCGGTGCGTTCTTGTGCGAGCTGTTGCATATTCATGTGGCGAAGCCATAAGCCTTGTTTTCTCGCACAACTGAGGCATTCCTTCTTCCACTTTAGTCGACTAAAGCTATAATCTGCATCTGTGTAAAAAGGAGGGAATGTTCATGTTTGGTTTGCAGTCAGGCGATACGCTCGTCGTATTGGCCATCCTGGTCTATTTCATCGTGGTGCTCACCATCGGCTTCATCTATGCGAAGCGCTCGAATTCGTCCACGTCCGAATACTTCCTGGGCGGGCGCAAAGTGGGTCCGTGGTTCACGGCGCTCTCAGCCGAGGCCTCGGATATGTCCGGCTACCTGCTCATGGGTCTGCCGGGCCTTGCCTATTTCTCGGGCGCGTCGGATGTAGGTTGGACCTGCATCGGCCTTGCTTTGGGCACCTACCTCAACTGGCTGCTCGTGGCCAAAAGGCTGCGCAAGTACTCTGTGGCGGCCAATAACTCCATCACCTTGCCCGGTTTCTATTCCAACCGCTTCCACGATAGCAAGAACATCGTGGCCACCATTGCGGCTATCATCATCCTGATCTTCTTCTGCGTCTATTGCGGAAGCTGCTTTGTGACCTGCGGCAAGCTCTTCAATAGCCTCTTCGGTTGGGATTACTCCCTCATGATGGTCTTCGGTGCCCTCATCGTATTCCTCTATACCATGGTTGGAGGCTATCTCTCCGTGGTTGCCACCGATTTCGTCCAGGGCTGCCTGATGTTCTTCGCTCTGGCCGTTGTGATGATCGGCTCCATCGCCATGGCCGGCGGCGTGGAGAACACCGTGGCGTTCCTTCAGGACATCCCCGGGTATCTCTCCATGACCTCCTTGGCCGTTCCTGCCGTAGGCGCCGATGGCCTTCAGCTGGTTCAGAACGGCCAGCCGCTTTTCGACATTCCGGCGGAATACGGCTTGCTCACCATCATCTCCACCATGTCCTGGGGTCTGGGTTATTTCGGCATGCCCCAGGTGCTCGTGCGCTTCATGGGCATCCGCAGCGAAGACGAGGTGAAGGTTTCGCGGCGCATCGCCGTGGTGTGGGTCGTGGTCTCCATGTTCTGCGCCGTTTGCATCGGCATGATCGGCCGCTACCTCATGCCCACTCAGCTCCTCACCCAGTCTTCGGCCGAGTCCATCTTCATCGTGCTCTCCCAGGTGATGCTCCCGGCTTTCCTTTGCGGCATCGTGGTCTCGGGCATCTTGGCTGCTTCCATGTCGTCTGCCTCCTCGTATCTGCTGATCACCGGTTCATCTGTAGCCGAGAACATCTTCCGCGGCGTGTTCAAGAAAGACGCCACGGACAATCAGGTGCTCATCGTGAGCCGTATCACCCTGGCGGCGGTGCTGCTCTTCGGCATCTTTGTGGCCTGGGACGAGAACTCCGTCATCTTCAACGTGGTCTCCTACGCTTGGGCTGGCCTGGGGGCGTCTTTCGGCCCCCTTACGCTGTTCAGCCTCTATTGGCGGCGCACCACCAAGCAAGGCGCCATCGCCGGCATGGTGACCGGGGCCGCTACGGTGCTCATCTGGCATAACCTCATCAAGCCCTTGGGCGGCGTCTTCGGCATCTACGAGCTTCTGCCCGCCTTCATCCTGGGCTGCATCGCCATCGTGGTGGGGTCGCTTCTCAGCAAAGAACCCGATGAGGCCGTGCTTAACGAGTTCGATCACTACATGGATGAACCCACTGAAGAGCGCTCTTTGGACACGGTGCTCGAAGGCGGTATCCCGCTGAATTAACATCATCGGCGAAAGGTGCGACCAATGGCATATGCTGATCTGTCGGAAGACGAATTGAAGGCGCTTCAGGTACAGCTCCAGGCCGAATACGAAGCGGTGAAGGCCGAAGGGTTGGCGCTCAACATGGCCCGCGGCAAGCCGGGGGCCGACCAGCTGGATCTTTCCATGGGCATGCTGGAAGTGCTGCGCTCACCTGAGGATTGCATTGCCGAGGATGGCACCGACTGCCGCAACTACGGCGTGCTGGAAGGCATACCCGAAGCCCGGGCCCTCATGGCCGGGTTCCTGGACGACGACCCGGAAAACGTCATCGTAGGCGGTAATTCCTCCCTTACGCTTATGCACGATACCGTGGCCCGTTTTCTGGATTTCGGCACGTTGGGAAGCGAGCCTTGGGCCGCAGGTCCGGTGAAGTGGCTCTGCCCCGTGCCCGGTTATGACCGCCATTTCGCCATCACCGAGGCATTCGGCATCGAGAACATCCCCGTGCCCATGACCGAAGAGGGTCCTGCCATGGATGTGGTTGAGCGCTTCGTGGCGGCCGACCCCGCCATCAAGGGCATTTGGTGCGTACCCAAATACGCTAATCCCACCGGCGTTACCTATTCCGATGAGGTGGTACGACGCCTGGCTTCCATGGAGTGCGCGGCACCGGATTTCCGCATCCTTTGGGATAACGCCTATTGCGTCCATCATCTCTATGACGACGCGGCCGACCAGGATTCACTGCTCGATATAGCCGAGGCCTGCCGCGTGGCGGGAAATCCCGATCGCTATATCAAGTTCGCTTCCACAAGCAAGGTCACGCTGCCCGGTGCCGGCATCGCCGCTTTAGCCGCCAGCCCCCGGAACGTGGCGGAGATCAAACGCCGTATGGCCACCTCCACCATAAGCGGGGATAAGCTCAACCAGTTGCGCCATGTGCGCTTCCTGCGCGATGGCGAAGGCGTTGCCGCCCATATGGCCCGCCACGCCGCTATCCTGCGCCCGAAGTTCGCATTGGTGGAAGAGAAGCTCGCTGCCGGCTTGGATGAGGTGGGAGCATGCGCCTGGTCGTCGCCGCGCGGCGGCTATTTCGTCTCCTTCGATGGCCCCGATGGCACGGCGGCCCGAGCGGTGGCTTTGGCGAAGGAGGCCGGTGTGGTCTTGACCTCGGCAGGCGCCACATGGCCCGGAGGTCGCGACCCCTTCGACAAGAACATCCGCATCGCGCCCACGCTGCCGCCGCTTGAGGAGCTGGCTGCGGCGTTGGATGTCCTCGTCCTTTGCGTGAAGCTCGCCTATGTGGAGAAGCTCCTTTCATAAGGAGCTTCGGAGGGCGCTATGCGCAGGCGCGTACGATGGAATGCCCGTTTTTAGATGTAGTTCAGAGGATTCACGGCCACGCCGTCCACTTCCACTTGAAAGTGGAGGTGGGAGCCGAATGACTGTCCGGTATTTCCCACCACGCCGATGTTCTGGCCGCGGGTGACGTAATCGCCTGGTCGCACGAAAGTGGCCGAGGAGTGCATGTACTTGGTCACGATGCCGTTGCCGTGGCTGATGACGATCCAGTTGCCGGCACCGCCGTTGTAGCCGCCATCGTTGGTGGCATAGATCACCGTGCCGCTATCGGCCGCGTAATAAGGCGTGCCTGTGGGGGCCGCCATATCGATCCCCTTGTGGAAGGAATTGTCGAAGCTGCGATAGCCGAAGCCCGAGGAAGACGATGCCTCAGGACACGGATTGGTGAAATAACCGCTTCCCATGAGCACGCTGCCACCGGCGACGTACTGGGAGTTCATGGAGGCGTTCCACGCAGCAGCCAGCTCCGCTTCCCGCTGGCGGCGGGCCTCCTCGGCCTGGCGCGCCGCTTCGGCGGCAAGCTCCTCTTGGGCTTGCAGGTCAGCCGCCTCAGCGGTGATCTTCGCCGCTTCGGAGCGCAGTGCGTCCTGGGTCTGCTGGATCTGGATCATGGATTCCTCGGCGATGGTCAGCTGCTCAGAGGCGCGGCGGCTTTGGTCTTCGTAGGTCGCCTTCGCTTCCTCCAGGCGCAGCTTGGCCTCTTTGGACTCTTGGATGAGCGAGGTGCCTTTGGCCGAAACGCTCGAGCAGAAATCCCATGAGGTGAGGAAGTCCTCGAAAGAACTCGTCTGCAATAGCACGTCCAGGAATGTCCCCGGACCGCCATCCTTATACATGCCCACGGCGAAGTGGGAGAGTTCCCCTTGAAGGCTCTCGATGTGGGCGGTCTCTTCCTGGATCTGGACCTGGGCCTCTTCGCTGAGGCGCACCGCCTCGTCGTAGGCGGCCTGCGCGGAATCGCGCTGGGCCATGACGTCGTTCAAGGACGTCTGCAGGGAGTCTATCTGGGAATAGACGGTGTCGGCCTCGGCACGCTTCTCGGCAGCGGTGATGCCATAGGCGGGTTGTGGCTGCAAGGGCGCCAAGAGCGGCACTGCGATCAGGGATGCGGTGAGGGCCAAGGCGATGGGCTTCGCCGCGATGTGTTTCGTTGATTGGTCCATAGAATACTCCATTTGGTGCGTTTCCTTTTCAGCCGCCTACCTATATATATGTAGACAGGACGGCGAAAACTAGGGCTCATGCTATCAGTTTGTAACGGATTGGTATCGTCTCCAAAAGTTACGCACAAACAATCCTTCGGGTCACGATATACCGGGACTCAGTCATGAGGGATTGGTGAAGACACACCCGGGGGCGTGATAGCGGTTGACATGCCCTGGCCTGTAGCGTATTATTCTTCTGCTCTCATGCGTGACTTTCGCATCTGAGCAGGCAGCTTGAAAAGTACACATGAATATGAGCGAGCCTGAAATGGGCGTGTGCCCGAGTGGTTAAAGGGGACGGGCTGTAAACCCGTTGGCTC
>CAZKKN010000075.1:0-7005 GCA_964553375.1 uncultured Eggerthellaceae bacterium
CATGAGCAATATCGCTCAGTTTAACTCGCCTCTTTTCCCCGACAAATGATGGTTTGTTCGCCATTAGAGCTCACCGTCCAACATCTTCTTAAGCTCAGCAAGCCCAGTAGTCATTTGCACATTAAGCTCTTCAAGGTCAGCCAGAATTTCGCTCGTAGGAGGATACTCAATGTGCTCATACTCGGTTTTGGTGTATTTGTTGAAGCTAAAGTCATAATCGTTTTCGACAATTTCTTGCTTGGGGACTAAGAAGCTCTTTTCGGTGCGCTCACGTTCGGCTTCTGCATCAAGATTAGACCAGCGCTTCAAAATGTCAGGAATATCATCGTGATCGACATCCACATCGCGCTTGTCATCAAGCGTGTAGCCATCACCTTCCATGTTATAAAGCCAAACATTATCAGTTCCGCCAGCATCAGTTTTCGTAAAAACAAGCACAGCTGTGCTTACGCCAGAATAGGGCTTGAAAACACCTGATGGCATATAAATGATGGCTTCGAGCTTCTGATTCTCCACCAACTCTTTGCGTAATTGCGTATAAGCTTTCGAGTTCGTTCGAAATAACACCCCATTCGGAACGATGCATGCAGCACGACCCCCGATTTTCAACATACGTAGGAACAATGCCACGAACAGAAGCTCGGTTTGTTTGGAGTTCACAATCGCTCGCAAGCTCTTGTCAATATCCTCAACATCAACCGATCCCGTAAACGGAGGATTCGCAAGAACAATATCGTACTTTCCCCGCATAGTATTGTTCTTCGAAATGCTATCCATATAGCAAATATCGGGATCTTCTACGCCATGCAACATCAGGTTCATAGCGCTGATGCGCAGCATGGTCTGATCCATCTCAAAGCCGCTGAATTGCGGCAGTGCTCCATTGGCACCTGCAAAGCAATCCCAATCCGCAGTACTCATATCCTTCTCGTATTTGCTGCGAAGATGTTCAGCGCTGCTGATAAGGAAGCCAGCGGTACCGCAAGCTGGATCGCAAATGAGCTCACTTGGTTTAGGGTCAAGCATTCCCACCATCATGTCACGGATATGTTTTGGCGTACGAAACTGCCCATTAGTGCCCGCGGTGGATAATTTTGAAAGCATGTATTCGTACAAGTCTCCCAAGTCGCCAATGTTTTCATCAAACTCCGCGAGCAGTTCCTCGACGCCATCCACCGCCCGCTCCAAAAGCGATGTTTTGCCTGCAGGAAACCCAAATGTTGCGCCCTCCATAGCTTTCGCGAAAGCTGAGCTCTCGCCCATTTCTTTGATAAAAGGGAATGCAAATTGATCGACGATGCGGTACATCTCCTCAGCAGGCTTGTCCTTGAAGTGACTCCAGCGTAACTCTTGCCCATCAATCTCTACTCCGTAAGCATTTCGATAAACCTCAGGAAAGATACGCTTTTGCGGCGTGCCGATGATCTGTTCCATTCTTTCCGTCTCTAGTTCGCGTTCATCGAGCGAACGCATAAACATTAGGTAAGTTAGCTGACTGATTACTTCAAGCGGGTTAGTGATGCCGCCTTCCCACATCTTTTGCCAAATGGCGTCCACCTTGTTTTTTGTTGTGCCAGTTATCATCGTTCATTCCTTTCAGATACAAGACTCGCCATCGAACAGAACACGAGTTACTTCACTCTCGACTAAGATGTTGTTTTTCTCTTCAATCATCCGACAAAGCCTCTTAACCTTCTGGGTTTGCGCACAAAGATCAGCTAGGTATTTCTGCTGGTGAATATCTGGAACAGGAATGAGCATTTCAGCTAAATCCTTCTTTTTTATAAGTTGAATAGTCATCCCAGAACTCATACGTTCCATTTCGCTAATTGACTGAGGCAAGCTCAAGAACAAATACAGGTATCGCATATCTATTTCACTGTCTGGCAAGGGCCTCAGAATGAGGCTGTACGAAGTTGTCAAGAGCCCTTCGTGGTCATCATCTATGTAGACACAGCCATAGGGAGTTGATGCTTTTACAATGATGTCGCCATTGCGTGTGAAGAATTCTTCTTTCACATTACCCACGCGCTCCAGAGCAAGCTCGGTTTCAACTACCTCGCCACTTTTGATTGCTCCAGGCACAAGAACCCTTGCTTGATAAGCAGCATCTCCGTCTTTGATGTTCTTAACACGGCTAATTAGCGCACCCGTAGTGATTGAGCAAAGCTGACCGAGCATCACTTCCTCTTTTAGCATTTCAATCCTCTCGGGCATTAAGGTTTCTGTGCTACTTAATGGTTAGACAATGTTCTAAACATTAAGAACATTATATTCGACTCGCTAAAGGTGTCAAGAAAAAACTGTTCTAAACGTATGGAACAGATCTATGGCTACTGCATGTCGCTGGCGCCATTTTCTCTCTATCCCATCCTACTGCACTCATTTCTTTAGCTTTCTGTAATAGCAATCCAGAAACTGCGTTCTTTTCTCGAACATGCCCTCAACGCTATCCGTCACAGTACTGATTTTATTCTGGAACTCTTCAAGGCTGCTGTTAGCTCTTTGCGTCAGCTGGAACAGTTCGATTATAGGATTCACTCGCTTCTCATCGCTTGCTGATGCGAACAACCAAGAGTTTTGTTCTGAAACATGATGGAGACTCACTGGAAAAGCAACGAGGCCAGCAAGAATAACCTGCTGACCTCGGAAGTTACTGGTAGCTCCGACCGGATTCGAACCGGCGACCTCCGCCTTGAGAGGGCGGCGTCCTAAACCGCTAGACGACGGAGCCACATATGTCGTGCGCTGGCGAGAATGGCTGGGGTGGAAGGAGTCGAACCCTCACATACGGCACCAGAAACCGCTGTCCTGCCATTAGACGACACCCCATCGCATCTCCGATGTCGCATTCCCTTTCGGAAACGCAAGCGCGACTGAATATATTAGGGAAGCGCAGCGCTTTCGTCAAGAAGGAATCGCATTTCCCTCCATAAATATACGATTCGCTCCGCCGGCTCGCGCGATCGAGCGCACCTGCACCCCTGCATGCCCCGCTCACGCCATACATGCGCTCGCGCTTACAGCATGAACAGGTGGTCAAGCGGCCCCGCGCCCCGGCCCAAATCCAGCTGAGCCGCTAAAGCCCCCTCCAGATACGCCTTGGCAGAAGCGATGGCGCTTGCCAGCGATTCGCCTTGGGCAAGCCCGCACGCGATGGCGCTCGACAGGGTGCAGCCCGTCCCGTGGGTATTGGGATTGCAGATGCGCCGCCCCTCAAACCACTGGATGGATCCATCGGGATAAGCGAGCACATCGTTGGCGTCCTCTACGTTATGGCCGCCCTTCACCAGCACGGGAACGCCGCATTGGGCAGCGATGGCCACAGCCGCGCGCTCTTGGCCAGGAGCATCCTCGATGGGAAGACCGCTCAGCACCTCGGCCTCCAATCGGTTCGGAGTTATGACCGATGCGAGCGGAATCAGAGCTTCCTTCAGCGCCATCACGGCCTCATCCCCTGCAAGATCCGCCCCGCTCGTGGCCACCATAACAGGATCCACGACTATATTGCGGGCTTCGCATGCCTGCAAACTCGCAGCGATAGCCTGAACGATCCGGGGCGAAGAGACCATGCCCACCTTCACCGCATCAGGGCGGATGTCGTCGAAAACGACCTCGATCTGAGCCGCCACGACCTCAGGCGGCACCTCCATGACGTCGAAGACCCCCGTGGTATTCTGGACCGTGAGCGCCGTTATGGCCGATTGGGCGAACAGATGATGGGCGGCGATGGTCTTTATGTCCGCCTGAATCCCCGCTCCCCCGCTGGAATCCGACCCTGCAACGGTGAGCACCGACCTCATAGGAGCGCCCCTTCCACAGCCGCACGCATCTCGCGAGCGGCCGCTTCGCAATCGTCGGCTGCGAATACGGCAGACACCACCGCGGCGCCGTCCAACCCGAACCCGGCGAACTCGCCGATGGTCTGGGCGTTAAGGCCCCCTATGCCTACGATGGGCAGGTCCACGGCCGCGCAGATCGCTTGGAGCTCGGCGGCAGGCACATCCACGGCATCGGGCTTGGTAGCCGTGGGCAGCAGCGCCCCCACGCCCAGGTAATCGGCACCGTCGTCGGCTGCACGCACCGCCTGGTCCTCGGTTTGCGCGGACACGCCGATGATCTTATCGGGCCCCAAGATGGCCCGCGCTTCGGCAACGCTCCCATCTTCCTGGCCCAGGTGCACGCCATCGGCATCCACCTGCAAGGCAAGCTCCAAATCATCATTGACTACGAACGGCACATCGGCCCGAGCGCAAAGCTTCTTCAGGTTTCGAGCCAAAGGAAGCACCTCAAACGCCGGGGCATCCTTCTCGCGCAGTTGCACGAAAGTCGCCCCACCCGTCAAAGCCTGGGCGACGCATTCCTCCAGCGTGCGCCCGCGCAGCCAAGACCGGTCGGTGACGACATAGAGCCTCATGGCCCTACGCAGTTCGTGGCGCGGCCATTTCCTCACCATAGCCTGCAGCTCTCCTCTCTGGCGTTCCACTAGCCTCTAGCCTCTAGCTTCAGCTTCAGCTCGGCTTCAGCCTCTATCGCTCCGTAGCGCCTCTAGCGCTCCTCCAGCTTCGCGATGGCCTCCAAGGCCTCACCATTCAAGTTGCAGATGGCATCCAGCAGATAGGTGCGGAAGCTGCCGTTGCCATCCACCGGCTGCATCCGCGCCTGAGCCATCTCGCCCGCGCATCCCATGGCGGTCACAGCAGTCGCGGTGGCACCGAGCAGATCCCCTGGGTTCGCCACCGCATAAGCTCCCACGAGGCAGCTCAGCATGCATCCGGCCCCGGTGATGCGCCCCATCATAGGCGTCCCATTGAAGATGGCGTAGGCTCTCTGGGAGTCTGCGACTATATCTATGGCGCCGGTCACAGCCACGATGGTGCCGCTGCTCTCTGCGAAGCGCTTAACGAAGGCGATGCTTTCCTCCAGGTTCTCCAACGTTGTCGCATCATGAGGATTGACATCGACACCACGGGTGCTCGCCGCACTGCCGGCAAGGGCCTTAATCTCGGACATGTTTCCGCGAACCACGGCTATGGGATAGGCATCCAGCAGCTTCGCAGCAGTTCGGGTACGCAGCGCCGATGCTCCAGCACCCACCGGATCCAGCACGATGGGATGGCTGGCTTCCGCAGCGACCTGGGCCGCGGCCTCCATACCTCTGATGCTCGCAGCATTCAGCGTGCCCAGGTTCAACACCAAACCGCCGCAAATCGCCTGGATATCGCGCACATCCTCTTCCTCATCGCTCATGATGGGGCTGGCGCCGCAACCGAGCAGTATATTCGCGCAGTCATTCACCGTGACGTAATTGGTGATGCAGTGCACAAGCGGCGATGTCTGCCTCACAGCACGCAGCGCGGTGGATAGATAGAATGGTTCCATGATCGCTCCCTTCGATGGCATTATCCAACAGGTTCCATGGGTCGAGGTGAAGCGCACCTCCTCTCAGCCTGCCGCTTTCCGCAAGCTCCCCACCGCTATTCTAAACCATCGGCGCCGCTGGCCCTCCGCCAACACCCCGATGGGCACCGCTTATTCGGCACCCAGTTGCACGGCCAAGCCGTCCATGATGTCGTTCACCGTCTTCATGGCGCACATCTTCCCGCACATGGTGCAGGTGCCCTCAGTGGCAGGCGGAGCGCTTTCGAAGATGGACCGGGCACGTGCAGGATCGATTGCCAGGTCGAACATCTCATCCCAGGCCACGCGCCGCCTCGCATCGCTCATGCGGTTATCGCGCTCCCGAGCCCCGGGCACCCCTTTGGCGATGTCGGCAGCATGGGCGGCGATCTTCGTGGCCACCAATCCTTCGCGCACGTCATCGGCATCGGGCAAGCGCAGATGCTCGGCCGGAGTCACGTAGCACAGGAAATCCGCCCCCGACGAAGCCGCCACGGCACCCCCGATGGCGGCCGTAATGTGATCGTAGCCCGGGGCGATATCGCACACAAGCGGCCCCAGCACATAGAAGGGCGCCTGATGGCACAGGCGCTTCTGCAGCTTCATGTTGGCGGCTATCTCATCCAGGGCCATGTGGCCGGGACCCTCCACCATCACCTGCACGCCGGCATCCCAGGCCCGTTGGGTCAGCTTCCCTATCTCCACCAGCTCGGCCACCTGGGCGGCATCGGTGCCGTCATAACCGCTGCCGGGCCGCATGGCATCGCCTAGGGATATGCATACGTCGTATTCATGCAGAATCGCCAGCACCTCGTCGTAGTACTCGTAAAAGGGGTTCTCGCGGCCAGTGGCTTCCATCCAGGCGAATATAAGGGAGCCGCCCCGCGACACGATGCCGGTCAGACGGCCCGTTTCCTTGAAGGAATCGATCACCCGGCGGTTCATGCCGGCGTGGATGGTGACGAAGTCGACCCCATCCTCGGCATGAGCACGCACCACATCCAGGAAGTCGCGTGGCTCGATGGCCACGAGCGCCTTCTCCAGGTAGCCCAGCGCATCATACATGGGCACAGTACCCACCATAGCCGGCGATTTCGCGATGAGCTGCGTTCGGAAGGGGCGCGTCTTGCCGGAGTTCGACAGATCCATGATGGCATCGGCGCCCAGCTCCAAGGCCACAGCGACCTTCTGCCATTCGGCGGCCTCGTCGGCCAGGTCCCCCGAAATACCTAAGTTCACGTTCACCTTCGTGGACAGCGGCACGCCGTCGAGGGTCGAGCCCACACCGGCGGGGACGAGTGCGGTGTGGTTGATATTGGCCGGGATGGCGATACGACCGGCGGCAACGGCCTCGCGGATGGCCTGGGGGTCGCGCCCCTCAGCAGCGGCCACAGCGGCCATCTGCGGCGTAACGGTGCCGGCGCGAGCGAAGTCGATCTGAGTGATGGGTGTACGTAGGGCCCCGGTGGCAGGCGCAATGGCTTGCGCGTTCATAGGCGCTCCCTTCGATGGCATTATCCAACAGGTTCCATGGGTCGAGGTGAAGCGCACCTCCTCTCAGCCTGCCGTATCCCGCAAGCTCCCCGCATCCATCCTAGCGCAGCA
>CAZKKN010000076.1:0-6714 GCA_964553375.1 uncultured Eggerthellaceae bacterium
GCCGCAACCAGTCCTATTTCGACTGCGCCGTGGCCATCGAGAAGCTCTAAGGAGGCTGGAAAATGACCCGATACGGAATGGCCATCGATATCAATCGTTGCATCGGCTGCCAAGCCTGCGCCGAAGCCTGCAAGATCTCCAACAACCTGCCCAAAGACCTCAGCTATAACGTGGTGTACACCAAGACCGACCACGATTGGGACGGCTCCTTCGGCACTGCGGTGGTGAAGGGCGCTATCGCTAACGACAACGCCGGAGGCACCTTCCCCGACTGCATCCTTGAGTTCATGCCGGTGCAGTGCCAGCATTGCGAGGATCCCAGCTGCCGGCGCGTATGCCCAACCGGTGCCACGCAGAAACGCGACGACGGCATCGTCTGGGTCGATCCCGATCTGTGCATCGGTTGCGGCGCCTGCATCATGGCATGCCCCTATGAGGGCGTACGCACCCTGAACGAGGGCGATCCGGAGTACTACTTAGACGTGGTGGTAGGCGAATATGACGCGCCTACGCATATGGCGGGCATCGTGGAGAAGTGCACGTTCTGCAAGAACCTCATCGACCGCGGCGAGGTGCCGGCATGCATGGACCTGTGCCCCGGACGCGCCCGCTATTGGGGCGACCTGGACGATCCCGAGTCCGATGTTTCCAAGGCGATCGAAGGACGCACCTACCATAAGCTGCGTGAGAGCGCTGGCACATCCCCCAACGTGTTCTACCTGCTTCCGCCCGAGCGCGGATAGCGCTGCTATTCCCGTCGCCGGCCCGCAAGTTTCCCCTCCCTCTTTGCGGGCCGGCTCTAAGGGATGCTGCCGCTATGCGGCGGCATATTATCGCTGATCGCACATGAGGAGAGAGCATGATCGATGAGATTGCGCTGAAGAACACCATCGGACTGGCCGACGCTTGCGAATTACTCGCCAGCGCCTCTGCATTCCCAGACGAGGCCCTGGCCGATGCGCTGTCCGACGGCAGGCTGGTGGCGGATGCGCAGTCATGCCTCGAAGACTCCGGCATTCCCTCAAATGAGGCATCGGCCATCTGCGAGCCGTGGCGCAAGCTGACCGGGAAAGACAGCGATGCAATACTCGCCGGCATAAGGCGCGCTTATTCGCTCCTCTTCGTACGCCAAGGAAGCGGCGTTGCCGTGTGGCCATACGAGTCCGCGTTCTTGCACGTCAAAGCAGGAAGGGATGGCGAACCTGCATTGTTCCGCTCTGCTGTCACGTTAGCCGTTGAGCAGATGATGAACAAAGCAGGCGGCCTGCCTCAAGACGCACGCACAGAGCCGTGCGATAGCGTGTGGCACGAGTTCATGTTCCTCTCATTCCTTCTCGGCAGTGAGGCGGAAGCCCTCGCTTCGGACAACGAAGAAGCAGAGGTGCTTGCTCACAGCAGGACCGAAACCTTCGTTGAAGAGCATGCATCCCATTGGCTTCCGGATTTCTTCAGCGCCGTAGAGCGTGAGCTCCCCATAGCCGTAGAGCCTGAGAGCATCCCTGATCTTTTCTATAGGGGCCTCTGCGCCTATGGTCAGCGCATCATTGATACCCTATCGTAAACGATGGCGTTAGGCGATACCGGGGGCTGCGGCCTCCATTGTCACTTTTTTCCCTTGCATTCGAATAACGAGGCGCTATACTGCAAGCAAGTTCATAACTGAGATGCTATGACGAGGAACGTACGGGCCAACCCGCTGCCACCCATGCGGCGGATGTCCGAGAACCCCTCCGAGCAGTTCAGCGCGAACCCCTGAGAGCCGACGGACGACCTTCGCCGGTGCCCGGGGAAGTAGGCTGGACCGGTGCCCCCGTTAGCGGTATTACGCCATGGAGTCCTGGTGCAGCCTATCTGCAGCAGGATTTTTTTATGGAAAGGACCATCATGGAACTGCGCAGCAGGCAGGTACGCGAAGGAGTCATGCGCGCTCCGCACAGGAGCCTTCTGAAGGCGGACGGCATCACCGACGAGGAGATGGATCGGCCCTTCATCGCCGTTTTGAACTCCCGAAACGATATCATCCCCGGTCACAACAACCTGGACAAGATCGCCGAAGCCGTGAAAGCCGGCATCTACATGGCCGGCGGCGTGCCCTTCGAGATATCCACCATAGGGATCTGCGACGGCATAGCCATGAACCACGAGGGCATGCACTACTCGCTTGTAAGCCGCGAGGTGATCGCCGACTCCCTGGAGTGCGCCGTGCAAGGCCATGCTTTCGACGGCATCGTGTGCATTCCCAACTGCGATAAGATCGTACCTGGGATGATCCTGGGAGCGCTGCGGGTGAACATTCCCACGCTGTTCATCTCCGGAGGGCCCATGCTGGCGGGAAAGCAGCGTGGAGGCTGTGGCCCCAACACTGACTTGAACACGCTTTTCGACGGGGCGGCCCAGGTCATGGCCGGTTCCATGGACGAAGAGGAGCTCAAATACTACGAAGACACGGCTTGCCCCACCTGCGGTTCCTGCAGCGGGCTTTTCACGGCCAACTCCATGAACTGCCTTTGCGAGGCGCTTGGCATCGCCCTTCCCGGCAACGGCACCATTCCCGCCGTGTATTCCGAGCGAATCCGCCTGGCAAAGCATGCGGGCATGAAGATCATGGAGCTCGTGGAGAAGGGTGTGAGGATAGGCGATATCGTGAACGCAGCTGCCATCCATAACGCTATGGAATGCGATATGGCTTTCGGCGGCTCCACCAACACGGTGCTCCATCTCACAGCCATCGCGAAAGCAGCGGCATGCCCCATTACCATGGACGATTGGGATGCCGCAAGCGCTCGCACGCCGCATCTGGTGAAGCTTGCGCCCTCTGGCCCCCGTCCGCTCACAGACCTCTACGAGGTTGGAGGGGTGCCGGTGGTGATGCATGAGCTCGACGAGCTGGATCTGCTAGACGAATCAGCCCTCACCTGCATGGGCCCGCTACCGGAATACCTGCTGAAATACGCCGGTCCTGCCGATGGCGAAGTCTGCCGCACCCATGATAACCCGTTCTCGCCCATAGGCGCCCTGCGCGTACTCCATGGAAATCTGGCTCCCAACGGTGGAATCGTGAAAAAGAGCGCCGTGGATCCCTCTATGCTCACCCACACCGGCCCCGCCCGTGTCTTCGAGAGCGAGGAGGAGGCCTGCACGGCCATCAATGCCGGAGCCATCAGGCCCGGGGATGTCATCGTCATCCGTTACGAGGGACCTGCTGGCGGTCCGGGGATGCGTGAGATGCTCACTCCCACAAGCTCCATCGTTGGCATGGGGCTTTCCAAATCCGTGGCGCTCATCACCGACGGCCGCTTCTCCGGCGCCACTAAAGGTCCCGCCATTGGCCACGTGAGTCCCGAGGCGGCAGCGGGCGGTCCCATCGCCCTCATCGAGGAAGGCGATTCCATCACCGTGGACATCGAAGGGGGAGCGCTCACCCTTAACATCTCCGAAGAGGAACTCGATCGACGCCGTAGCCAGTGGCAGCCTCCGGCGAAGAAGCACGATCACGGCGTTCTCGCGAAATATGCGCGGATGGTCTCCTCCGCCGACCAGGGCGCCTTCGTGGGTTAGGAGTGAATGTGGCGAAGAACATGAGACAATCGGCCTCCACGGTCTCCATAGAAGGGGCTGCCAAAGGCCCGGGTTCGAAAAACCCCAAGCAGGGCGAAACCCTTACCGGCGCGCAGGCCATCATCGCTTCGCTCGAGGCCGAAGGAGCCAACCTGATCTTCGGCTATCCGGGCGGCCAAGCCATCAGGATCTACGATGCGCTCTACGATTCGGAGATCCTCAATCACGTGCTTGCGCGTCATGAGCAGGGAGCGGTCCATGAGGCCGACGGCTATGCGCGCTCCACCGGCGATGTGGGCGTGGCTATCGTCACCAGCGGTCCGGGAGCCACCAACACGGTGACCGGCATTGCCACCGCCTACATGGATTCGGTTCCCCTGGTGGTGATCACGGGGCAAGTGCCATCGAGCGCCATCGGCACGGACTCGTTTCAGGAATCGGACATCGTGGGGATCACCATGCCCGTGGTGAAGCACAGCTACCTGGTCCAAAGCGTAGATGAGATAGCCCCCACCTTCCGGGAGGCCTTCCACATCGCAAAGACCGGGCGTCCGGGTCCGGTGTTGATCGACGTCCCAAGCGATATCCAAAGCCAAACCACCACGTTTCTCTACCCCGATGACGTGAACATCCCCAGCTACCGCCCCACCTATCACGGCAATGCAAAGCAGATCAAGGCGGCAGCAGACCTCATCGCCGCCTCCAAGCGCCCCATCCTGTACATCGGCGGCGGTACGCTCATCTCCGATGCCGGTGGGGAAGTGATGAAACTCGCTCATGAGCTGGACATCCCCATGGTGACCACCCTCATGGCCAAAGGAGCCATCCCCGCAAGCGACCCGCTGTATTTCGGAATGGTGGGCATGCACGGTTCCAAATATGCCAATA
The DNA here is from genome assembly GCA_964553375.1 of uncultured Eggerthellaceae bacterium. Lineage (GTDB taxonomy): Bacteria > Actinomycetota > Coriobacteriia > Coriobacteriales > Eggerthellaceae > UBA9715. The sequence continues at coordinate 4,447 of CAZKKN010000076.1, forward strand.
TGGCCATCAACCGAAGCGACCTCATCATCGCCTGCGGAGCGCGCTTCTCGGACCGCGTGACCGGCAATGTCTCCAGCTTCGCGCCCGAGGCCAAACTCATCCACATAGACATAGACCCCGCAGAGATAGGGAAGGTGCGCGAAGCAAACGTGCCCATCGTGGGCGATCTGCGCCGCGTGCTCGAAGAGCTCTCCCAGGTCTTCGCCAACGGCGAGGCGTCTAAGCCTAAAAGCGGCCCTTGGGTAAAGCAGGTGGATGCCTGGCGCGATCAATACCCGCTTTACGACAAATGCCTCGATGACGCGTCCGGTGAGATAATCCCAGAGCTTGCCATGAAGACGCTCTCAGAGACCTTGGACCCCCAGAATTCCATTGTGGTGACCGAGGTGGGCCAACACCAGATGTGGGCGGCTCAGTTCATCGACCGCGAGCACCCTCGCACCTTCCTCACCTCTGGCGGCCTCGGCACCATGGGCTTCGGTTTTCCCGCTGCCATCGGCGCCGCTTTGGGGAACCCGGACAAAACCGTCGTGTGCATCGCCGGCGATGGGTCGTTTCAGATGAATTCACAGGAAATGGCCACCGCTGCTATCAATGATGTCAACGTGAAGGTGGTCATCCTGGACAACCGAGCCTTAGGCATGGTGCGACAGTGGCAGAAACTCTTCTATAAGGGCCGCTTCTCCTCCACAGAGCTTGAAGCCTGCCCCGACTTCGTGAAACTGGCCGAAGCCTACGGTTGGAACGCCGCTGAGGTATCGGACCCGACCCAGCTGAAAGCGGCTTATGAGACCATGCTCTCCACGCCGGGGCCCTACCTCTTAGACGTGCGCATTCCCCGAGACCAGACGGTCTTTCCCATGGTTCCCCCCGGCGGCAAGGCCGGTGCGCCCTTAGGCGCCATCGATGCCACCCGCGGCGAGCGCGAGCTTGACGGACTGGAAGAAGGTAACAAATGACACAGCTCACCCATGTGCTCTCGGCTCTGGTGGAGAACAAGCCCGGCGTGCTCTCCCGTGTCACGGGGCTCATCTCCCGCCGCGGCTTCAACATCGAATCTCTGGCCGTGGGTCCCACAGAAGACCCTACCAAATCCCGTGTCACTGCTATCGTGCGGGCCGACGAGGTGGCCTATGAGCAGATCACCAAGCAGCTCCATAAGCTTGTAAGCGTCCATAAGATCAACGATCTCACCAACGATCAGGCCATAGAACGGGAGCTCGTGCTCTTCAAGGTCAACGCGCCGGCCGAGCGCCGCAGCGAGATCATAGAGATCGCCAACGTGTTTCGCGCCAACATCGTTGACGTGGGTCGCACGTCGCTCACGGTGGAGGCGACCGGTGACGAGAGCAAGCTCAAAGGCATGGAGGACCTCTTCCGTGCCTATGGCATAAAGGAGATAATCCGTACCGGCAAGATAGCCATGAGCCGCAACTCCAAGGAGGCCTAAAGGAGTATACTTAATCGGCGAATCCTGGTGATATCCCTGTGATATATGAATGGTAATAACGTTTCGAACGTGAAGGAAGGATAGTTATGACAGTGGAGATGCTTTACGAGAAGGATTGCAACCCCGAGGTGATCAAGGGGATGAAGGTGGCCATCATCGGCTACGGCTCCCAAGGCCACGCCCATGCCCTCAACCTCCATGATTCCGGAGTGGATGTGCGTGTGGGCCTGCGCCCGGATTCCAAGAGCTGGCAGGCGGCCGAAGAGGCTGGCCTTAAGGTGATGAGCACTGAAGATGCCGCTGAGGAAGCCGATTTCATCATGATGCTCGTGCCCGATGAGAATCAGGCTCAGGTTTACAAGGAGCAGATCGAGCAGCACCTGAAGCCGGGCAACACCCTGGGCTTCGGCCATGGCTTCAACGTGCATTACGGCTACATCAAAGCCCCCGAGGATGTGAATGTTGTCATGTGCGCCCCCAAGGGGCCTGGCCATATCGTACGTCGACAGTACACCGAGGGCTCCGGCGTGCCGGATCTGGCAGCGGTGGCCCAAGATGCAACGGGCAATGCCTGGGACATCGTGACCTCCTATTGCTGGGCCATGGGCGGTGCGCGCACGGGCATCATCAAGTCCACCTTCAAAGATGAGACCGAAGAGGACCTCTTCGGCGAGCAGGCAGTGCTCTGTGGCGGCTTGGTGGAACTGGTCAAGGCCGGTTTCGAGACCCTCACCGAAGCAGGTTATCCGCCTGAGCTCGCATACTTCGAGGTCTATCATGAGATGAAGATGATCGTCGACCTCATGTATGAGAAGGGC
>CAZKKN010000077.1:0-6624 GCA_964553375.1 uncultured Eggerthellaceae bacterium
GCCCAAATGAGCAACCCCGGCATGCGAAGAAGCTCAAGCAGCGTGTATTTGAATGTATTGCCCATGCTGACCGCCTCTGACTCCGCTAATCCCGCAGCTCGCGGCCGGTGATTTCCAGGAACACGTCGTTTAAGGTGGGCGGCTCGGCCCAGATGCGCCCTGGCGCGATGCGTGCCTTGGAAAGCTCCTCCAGCACGTCGGCAACGTTATGCTCGCCGTTTTCGCAGGTCACCTCCAGGCGCCCATTTTCGTAGGTTACGCGAATGGCGTGGGGAAGCGCTTGGATGCGCAGCAGGGCTGCCTCGCTCACCTGGGCTTCTATGACGATCTTCTCGCCGGCGGCCACGATGGCCTTCAACTCCTCATTGGTGCCGCACGCCAGGGTGCGCCCCTTGTCCATGATCATGATGCGGGTGCAGATCTCTTCCACTTCCTCCATGTAGTGGCTGGTGTAAACGATGGTAGAGCCCTCGCGGTTCATCCGCTTGATGCCCTCTAATATCGAAGCGCGGCTTTGGGGGTCAACGGCCACGGTGGGTTCGTCGAAGAAGACGAGCTCCGGCTTGTGGGCGATGCCGCAGGCTATGTTCAAACGCCGCAGCAGGCCACCGGAGAGCTTCTTCGGGCGGGCGCGGGTGTAGTCTTCCAGCCCCACGAAGCGGATGGCTTCCTGTACCAGTTTGCGCCGCTCATCCTTGCTTTTCACGTAGAGGCCGCAGAAGTAATCGATGTTCTCCGTCACCGTGAGCTCTTCGAAAACGGCCACATTCTGCGGCACGATGCCGATGCGGCGCTTCAGGTCGTAGCTCGTTTGGGTCATGGGACGGCCGAACAGGTCTATCTCGCCTTTGTCGTAGGTGAGAAGCTGCAGGATGCAGTTGATGGCCGTGGTCTTGCCGCTGCCGTTGGGGCCCAAAAGGCCGAATATCTCACCCGGTGCGATATCCAGTGAGAAGTGATCCAGGGCCACCAGCCCATCGTAGCGCTTCACGAGGTTTTTCACCGATACTACAGGTTCCACGTCGTCTCCTCACTGCTTGGGCTGCTTTGGCCCATAGCGAACCTTCGGGTGGCTTGCCTCCGATGCTGCTATTCTTGCAAACTGACGGGCAACTTCAAGAGTGACATTTGTCACGGTTTTGAAACGATGCTTCTGAGCTGGGGTTATGTCGAAACGCTTTGGAACGCTGCAGCGAGGATTCCAAGAGCGGCGCGCGGTATAATCGAGCCATGGCAAACCTTATCGATCAGATAGCGCTCCTTGCGATCTGTGCGCTCTTCGCGATTCTGGGGGATAACAGCCCCTTCGTTGTGGCTGGCTTTTTGGCGGCAGTGGTTCTCGTGGGCGTTGATGGCGTTGCTTCCTTCCCTGGACGGGTCGCGGTTCAGTGCGTCTTTTACGTTGCGTCCTTGTTCGCGCCTTCGTTTCTGCCGTTTCTCCCGGTGGTTGCCTATGAGGCGATGCATGAGCGGCCCTGGGTTGCGCGTTTCCTGTGGCTGGCGCCTTGGGTGGTTGCTCCGGTTTTCTCCACCGCTCCTGTTTCGGTTCTGGTGTTTTCCGGGGTGCTCTGTCTGGTGGCCGCGTTGTTGGCGGTGCGGGATGTACGCGAAGGCTCCGAGCGCGACGGTCTGAGATTTTCTTACGACGACCTGCGCGAGCGCTTCATCGCTCTTGCAGATGAGGCTCAAAGGCGCTCCCAGTCGGAAGATGCGGATCCCGTCCCTGAAGCCGTTACATCCCCGAGGGACTCGGTGTTCGCCGACCTGACGGAGCGCGAAATGGCCGTGGTGCGCATGGTGGCCGAAGGGATGGACAATCGCGAGATAGCGGCCAGCCTCTACCTTTCGGAAGGCACGGTGCGCAACCACATCAGTTCCGTTTTGGCGAAAAAGCACCTTTCCAACCGCACCCAGATAGCCATCGCCTACCTCAGCGCCGATCAAAGCGCCTAACTGTCCCGAAGGCAGTACATCCACATTTCTTGCGTGTTCCATACTTGCTTCAGGCCTTAGCGATCATCGAGGAAAAGGAGCACGCTATGAAACAGCCGAAGAACACGTTCCCCGTACACAACCACATGCGCCTGGTCTCTGCCGATGCAGACCGCTGCCGGTATGTCTTCGTGGACTCTGCAGAGCACCATGCCGATCGCATTCTCATGGGTGCTCTTATCCCGGTGAAGTTCGAACCGCCGGTTCCGCAGCATGGCCGGTCCGATGCGTCCGGGTCAGGCCTCCTTGGCTGCGAGCTGCGTGTTTGCTCGTTTCAAACCCGCTACGAGTCGTGGTTTCTCTGCTGCATGTCGGATTTGGAGTGGGTCTTGCAGGCCGAATGCGACTATATCCAGGCATGCGAGGAGCTGCTTGGGCCGTCGGTGGTCATCCAGGGAGCCATGGACGAGCTGGAGAAGCAGAAGGAGGCGCCTCGTCCGTTCGTTCCCAAAGCCGGGCTGGGGCGTTTGGGGCTCAAGCCTGCCGAGGTCGCCGGCGTCTAAGCCGGAATGGAGAGGTATCGCTAGGAAGCGGTTTGGGGTATCGCCGTTCGTGAGGAGCCGCGTGAAGTACCGCCGTTCGTAAGGAGCGGTTTGAGGCATCGCCGTCTACGAAGGGTGCAAGGGTATAGAATAGCCCTATGGACTTCAAGGCCTTCATATTCGATCTGGACGGGACGCTTCTGGATACGCTGCCGGATCTGGTGCGCCTTACCAACCGCGTGTTGGAAGATGCCGGCTGGCCCACGCGTACCACCGAGCAGATTCTGAGCTACGTGGGCGATGGCGGCCGCATGCTGCTGCGGCGTGCGGCTCCCGCCCAGGCCAGCGATGCCCAGCTGGAAGCTGCATTCAGCCGGTGGGAGGAGCTGTATCCCACCTATGGCCACAGCCAGACCAAACCCTATCCGGGCATTCCCTCAGCCTTGGAGGAGCTCAAAAGCGCCGGCTGCAAGCTCGCCGTGCTTTCCAATAAGTTCGACGGCGCGGTAGGGCGGGTCATCGCCGACCAATTCCCCGGCATGTTCGATGAGGCACGGGGCGAGTGCGCGGAGATCCCGCGTAAGCCCGATCCGGCCGGTCTGCGTTTCATGCTGAGGAAGCTCGGTGTGACCCCGGAAGAGGCGGCGTTCGTAGGCGATGCCCCCACCGATATGGAGGTGGCGCGTCTTGCCGGTGTGTTCAGCATTGGTGTGACCTGGGGGTATAATCCAGAAGAATCCCTCGCGAGCGCTGGAGCCCAGTGCTTGATCTCTCGACCCCAAGAGCTTACGGAGTAAGCCGAATAAAGGAGGAATCCCATGACGCGCGAGACCGCATTGCATGACCAGTGGCTGCAACATGTTGAAGAGGATTATCTCCTGGAGGAGCTTAAGGCTATGGGCGATGACCCGCAGGCTATCACCGATGCCTTCTTCAAGGACTTGGAGTTCGGAACCGGTGGTTTGCGTGGCACCCTTGGCGCTGGCACCAACCGGATGAATATCTACACCGTGGGTCGCGCCACCCAGGGGTTCGCCGACTACTTGAATGCGAACTTCACGAACCCCAGCGTGGCCATTGGCCGGGACTCCCGCAATCGCGGCGAGGAATTCGTGCGCCGAGCTGCTTCGGTGTTGGCTGCCAACGGCATCAAAGCCTATGTCTATCCACGCATCGAGCCCACCCCGGCTGTTTCCTTCGCCGTACGCGACCTGGGCTGTTCCGGCGGCATCAACATCACGGCCAGCCATAACCCCGCTGCCTACAACGGCTACAAAGCCTATGGCCCCGATGGCTGCCAGATCGTCACCGAGGCCGCCGATGCCATCAGCGCAGCCATCGAGCAGGTGGACCTGTTCAGTGACGTGAAGGCTGCGGATTTCGATACCGCCTTGGCCGAAGGCATGATCCAGTGGATAGACGACGCCACACTTGACCGCTTCATCGATGCGGTGGAGGCGTGCTCTGTGGCTTCCGAGCAAGACAGGCAAACGCCGCTCAATCTGGTTTACACCCCGCTCAATGGCACTGGCATGGAGTGCGTCAGCCGCATCTTGGATCGCGTGGGCATCACCGATGTGTCCGTGGTGGAAGAGCAGGCGAAGCCCAATGGCGATTTCCCCACGTGCCCCTATCCTAACCCCGAGATTCGCGAAGCGCTGGCTTTGGCCATCCAGCTGGCCGAAGAAGTGCACCCTGACCTGCTGCTCGCCACCGATCCCGATGCCGACCGCGTGGGTATCGGCGTGAAGAACGGCGATGACTACCAGCTGCTCACGGGCAACGAGGTGGGGGTCTTGCTTCTGGACTACATCGCCCGTCGTGCCCAGGAAGACGGTGTGGATCTAGGTCAGAAATACGCTGTGACCACCATTGTGTCCTCGGTGATGGTGGACGCTCTGGCGCGGCGCTACGGCTTTAACGTGAAGCGTACCCTTACGGGGTTCAAATACATCGGCGAGTTCATCGCCGAGCTTGAAGCTCAAGGTCACGAGGACCGCTACCTCTTCGGCTTCGAGGAGAGCTACGGGTATCTGAACGGCACCCATGTGCGCGATAAGGACGCTATCGACGCCACCATGCTCATTTGCCAGATGGCCCAATACCACAAGGCCCGGGGCAAGAATCTGGCTCAGGCCATGGCGGAGCTCTATGGCGAATACGGCCACTACAAGAACGATACGCTCTCCTTTGCCTACCCCGGTGCCGAAGGAAGTCGGAAGATGGCCCAGCTCATGGATGGCTTGCGCCAAAACCCGCCGAGCCGGATCGGCGGGCTGGCGGTGGAGGAGGTCGTGGATTACGCCCCCGGGGTTGCCGGGCTGCCTCCCGCCAACGTGGTGGAGTTCCGTCTGGCTGGCGATAACAAGGTGATCATGCGGCCGAGCGGGACCGAACCCAAGGTGAAGGCATACCTGTTCGCCCAGATGCCCACCGAGGAGCAAGCGGAAGCCCTGCTGAACGACTTGGGAGCGGCTGCCACCGAACTCATGGCGTAAGCTTCTCCTGTTTCGCTCTTTGTGGCGGGGAGGGCCTCGGCCTTGGCTTCGCCCTGCGAAAACCGTGGTGCTGGCGCACTTTACCACGGTTTTCTTGGACTGCAAAATCGGCCTCTGCCTTCCCCGCCACAGACCCTGCAACGGGGGATCAACCTGTGGCGTATTCGTGGCAATCTGCCACGTGTGCTCCCAAGATGCTAAAATGATTCACTTAGCGTGCACGTTTAGTCGCAGCGACTGGCAAGGCTGTAAGGCAGCCTCGCTTCTGACGAGGAGTTTTTCTGCATGTCTCGAAAAAGCAAGCGCAGCAAAGCGAATCAATTCGGTCAAGAGCCGGGGGCTTTCGTTCCGGCGTCTCACCAACACGGCGCGAAGCGCAACTCCCGCGGCGTGGTTTCCATGGAGTTTGAGCCGACCGGAGTCGGTATGGGGGATTCCATCAGCCAATATTCCCGCGATGCAGCCACCTACATGAATCGCAAGCACGGTATGTCCAAAGGCAAGAAAGCCGCTGTCATCGCTCTGGTGATCGTGCTGGCTGCAGCCGTGGCCGCTCTGGGCTTCTACGTGTTCAAGGAGTACCAGAAGAACCTCATCAACCAAGACCTCCACAACCTGAACCAAGACGAGCTCGCGGCGGTAGACAACGAGCTAACCGGCATGACCACCTTCGACGAGCCTTTCACCATGCTGCTCCTGGGTTCCGATGCGCGCACAGGCGACCCCTCCATGGGTGCCCGCACCGACACCATCATCCTGTGCCGGATCGATCCCATCGAGAACAAGGTGTCCATGATCTCCATCCCGCGCGACACCATGGTGGATATAGAAGGCGTGGGCACACAGAAGTTCAATGCCGCTTACACCTACGGCGGTCCCAGCGGCACCATTGCGGCGGTTAAGGACCTGTGCGGTGTGGATATAGACCACTATGCCGAAGTGAACTTCGCGGGCCTGGTGGGCTTGATAGATGCCATCGGCGGCATCGATGTCGTGGTGGACGAGATGGTGAACGACCCGGATGCCGGCGACGACATCATCCCTGAAGGCGAGCAGCATCTGGACGGCGAGGCGGCCCTTACGTTCTCGCGCAGCCGCGCCTATGCCGATGGCGACTTCACCCGCGTGTCCAATCAGCGCAAGGTGATCGAGGCCATAATCCACCGCGGGCTGGAGGCTCCGGCCACCGAGCTCTACGGTCTGGTGCAGGCTTGTACCGGGTTCCTTACCACCGACTCGGGCATGGATGTGGATTTCATCTTCTCCCTGGCCGATCAGATGCGCCATAACAACGATAAGCCGCTGCAGCTTTTCTCTGCCACGGTGCCTGCATCCACGAGCATGATCGGCGGCGTGTCCTACGTCATTGCCGACAAGGCGGCTCTGGCCGAGATGATAAAGATCTTCCTGGAAGGCGGCGACATAACCGCAGAGCTTGAGTCCTCAAGCATCGATTCCGATATCCGTTCCGCAAGCCAAGCTTCAGGTGCGGGCAGCATCGACGACTCCTACAACTATCATCCCAGCGACCCCATTTATACCCAACCGAGCTACGACTACCAGCAGCCCAACTACGATTACGGTTATGGCACGGGTGGCGGCACGGGTACAGATGCCGGTGCGGGCACCGGTACCGATACGGGTGGCGGCAC
>CAZKKN010000078.1:0-6591 GCA_964553375.1 uncultured Eggerthellaceae bacterium
GCGGAGGACCGCGTAGGCCTTGTTCACGGTGTGCAGGTTGATGCCGAGGTCGCTCGCGAGCGACCTCACCGAGGGAAGTGACATGCCCGGTTCCAGCTCGCCCGTGGCGATTCCGGCTATGATCTGGTCGTGGATCTGCTTGTACAGCGGCTCGGACGAGCTCTCGTCTATGGATACGATCATGGCGTCCAGCCCCTCTCTCGCTAATTGTTCTATTCGATATAGAGCATTTTAGAAGGAGTTTTGTAATATGTCAAATAGAACAATATGAAGCTGTTCTTTGCGCGGCAGGGGGATGGTTATGTCAGGGGACGGGGATGATGGCATGATTCGAAGAATCATGCCATCATCCCCGTCCCCTGACATAACCATCCCCAACCCCAGACATATGCCATCATCCCCGTCCCCTGACATAATCCCCCGTCCTGCGTCACACCGGGTTCTTATACTATGAAGATACAGAAGATGCGGATGGATGCATCCGTGGACCGAGCCATTTGACAGGAGCTGACCCGTGACCCATCGTTATAGCCGGATGAAGACCATTGTTTTCTGGGGCATCGTGGTGCTGTGGGCAGCGCTCATATTTTTCATGTCGGCGCATACCGGGACCGACCTGGACCAAGGCAACGGCTTCACCGCTCAAGTGAAGCGTTGGCTGCAACAGGTGCTCGTGCCGCTGCTGGGGCCCGGCAACGATGGCGCGTCGGTCATCGGCCACTTTTCGGAATATGCCCTGTTCGGCGTGTTGCTCTTCTTGGCGCTCTTCCAGCTGCGCCGCCACCGCGAGATCCACGAGCTGCATCAAAGGGCTCTTGCCGAAGGGAAACCTGCAGATACGGAGCATCTGAATACGGCGGCCATATTCGAACGCCTTTGGCTGCTTGTGCTGGCAGCCGTGGTTATCGCGAGTCTCTATGGCATCACCGACGAATTCCACCAGTCCTTCGTTCCGGGGCGCATGTCCGATCCGGCAGATTGGCTCACCGATACCTGCGGTGCTGCGCTGGGAGCAGCCGTAGCGGCGTTGGTCGTTTGGCGGGGACGGCGCGGGCGGCGCGAACAAAGCAAACGGAGCAGGCAAGCGGGCGCAACAGGGGCAACAGGGGCAACAGGGACAACAGACGCAACGCGGGAGCAGCCTTAAGCCGCCGGAAAAATTCTCCTTCCCAGAGCGTGGCAAGAGTGCTAGACTCTCTGGCAACCCGAAAGGATACGAGTTGACTGCAACCATCGAACAGATTCAGAACATCGCGAGCGCTCCGGCGCTTGCTGGTGCTTGGTGGTGGCGCAACCGAATATCGTGACTCGGGTTATCGGACTTCGCGCATCCTCGCATAGCAAATGAAGACCTCCGGTGATCCGGGGGTCTTTTTTATTCGTCGAGGATGATGTCCGCAAGATCAGGAAAGAAGCCATCAAGAGAAGGAGAAGGAAATGGCTGAAGCAGTGAAGGAGAGCATCGAAGTGGAAGAAGGGGCGCCGTATCGCCTGTACCTGCGCGAGGATCAGATCCCGACGCAATGGTACAACCTGCGCGCCGACATGCCCGAGCCGCCGGATCCCATTCGCCTTCCCAATGGCAAGATCGCCACGCATGAGGATCTTGCGCCGGTGTTCTGCGATACCTTGGTCGATCAGGAGCTCGACGACACCACCGCCTATTTCGACATCCCCGAGGGCGTGCGCGAGATGTACAAAGTCTACCGCCCCTCGCCGCTGTGCCGTGCCTACAACCTGGAGCAAGCCCTGGGCACGCCCGCGAAGATCTATTACAAGTTCGAAGGCAACAACACCTCGGGCTCCCATAAGCTGAATTCGGCGCTTGCCCAGGCGTATTACGCAAAGGAGCAGGACCTGGATAAGATCACCACCGAGACCGGCGCCGGCCAATGGGGCACCGCGCTCTCTGAGGCTGCGGCTCATTATGGCCTTGACCTGGACGTTTTCATGGTGAAATGCTCCTACGAGCAGAAGCCCTTCCGGCGCAACATCATGGAGACCTTCAACGCCACGGTGACCCCTTCGCCGTCGAACACCACCGAGGTGGGCAAGAGGATGCTCGCCGAGCACCCCGATTCCACCGGTTCGCTGGGCACGGCGATCTCGGAAGCTGTGGAGCGCGCGCTGAACGTGCCGGGCAACAAGGGGCGCTACCAGCTGGGAAGCGTGCTCAACCAAGTGGTGCTTCATCAGTCGATCATCGGCCTGGAGAGCTACGAGGCCATGAAGGAGTTGGGTGAGTACCCCGACATCGTGATCGGATGCGCTGGCGGCGGCTCCAACCTGGGTGGGCTTATCGCTCCGTTCATGCGCGACAAGCTGCGCGGCGATAAGCCGAACACGCGCTTCATCGCCGTGGAGCCTGCGAGCTGCCCGTCGCTTACTCGCGGCAAGTACGCCTACGACTTCGCGGATACGGGTCAAACCTGTCCCCTCTGCAAGATGTATACCCTGGGCAGCGGCTTTTTGCCCTCGCCCGACCATGCCGGCGGCCTGCGTTATCACGGCATGAGCCCCATCGTCTCAAAGCTCAAGCATGATGGTTATCTGGAGGCCACGGCGGTGAAGCAGACTGACGTATTCGGAGCTGCCGAGAAGTTCGCGCGCTTGGAGACCATCCTGCCTGCGCCCGAGAGCGCCCATGCCATATATGTGGCTATGGAGGAGGCGAAGAAGTGCGCCAAGACCGGCGAAGAGAAGACGATCCTGTTCGGGCTCACCGGCACGGGCTACTTTGATATGTTCGCCTACGATGCCTACAACAATGGCCGCATGACCGACCATATCCCCACCGACGAGGAGTTGGAAGCGGGCTTCGCCACCATTCCCTCCATTCCCGGAGTGCAATAGGTCGCATGTCAGGGGACGGGGATGATGACATCAAACATGGTACAGGGGCTGCGGAAGGGGACAGACCCCTGTACCACCGGTGGCCATAGTGTAGGATGTAGCAGGACCATGTCAGGGGACGGGGATGATGGCATATGCGGGGGGTTGGGTTTGTTTTTTGTCAGGGGAGGGGGTTGTTGGCTTGATTCGATGAATCATGCCATCATCCCCGTCCCCTGACATGCTAGTTACTCGAAGGGAGTGGAATCATGGGGTGTTTCGACGGCGTGAAGGGAAAGCTGGGCTTCGGCCTTATGCGGCTTCCGAAGATTGATGGCAAGATCGACGTGCCGCAGTTCAGCCAGATGGTTGACGAATTCTTGGAGGCGGGCTTCAACTACTTCGACACCGCGTGGGCCTACGAAGGCAGCGAAGCGGCCGCCCGCAAGGCGCTGGTAGAGCGCTACCCGCGCGATGCGTTCAAGCTTGCTACGAAGATTGCGCCCTGGATGAAGTGCGAAACGGCGGCGGACGTCCAGCGTCAGTTTGAGACCTCCCTGGAGCGCACAGGTGCCGGGTACTTCGATTACTACCTCATGCACAACATGGGCAGCGTGCGCACCGATGCCTTCGACCGGTTTGACGTGTGGGAGTTCGTGGCGCAGAAGAAGCGCGAAGGCCTCGTGCGCCATGTGGGTCTGTCCCTTCACGACAATGCTGCGGCTTTGGACGCGCTGCTCAGCGCCCACCCGGAGGTGGAATTCGTCCAGCTGCAGGTGAATTACCTCGATTGGGATAACCCTGTGCATCAGAGTCGCGCCTGCCTGGAGGTGGCGCGCAAACACGGCAAGCCCGTGGTGGTTATGGAGCCTCTGCGCGGCGGCCTTTTGGCGGACCCGCCCCAAGACGTGCAGCGCATCTTCAAGGAAGCGGAACCGGAGGCATCCTGTGCCTCATGGGGATTGCGCTTCGCAGCCAGCCAGCCCAACGTGGCCGTAGTGCTTTCCGGAATGAGCGATCTGTCCCAAATGCGGGACAACTTGCGCACGATGGAGGGCTTCCAATCCCTGATGCCCAAGCAGATGGAAGCGATTTCGCGCGTTCAGGAGCAGTTCGCGAAACTGGACCTTATCCCCTGCACCGCCTGCGATTACTGTGCGAAGGTGTGCCCTGCGGACATCGGCATCTCCGGGGCGCTTCTGGCGCTGAACGCCCAATCCATGTTCGGGCGCTATCGTCAGGAGTGGATCGTCGGTGGCGAGCGCAAGGGACGGCGCAAACCCAGCGAGTGTCTGCAATGCGGCGCCTGCGAGGTGGCCTGCCCGCAAGGGATTCCCATCGTGCGCGAGCTCGCCCGCGCGGCCCAGGAGCTGGATTTGTAGCAACTCGTCCGTGCGGCTCCGGAATTCTGCACCATGGTCTGCGTTGCATTTCCGCTTGACCTTTACGTTACGGCAACCTTTACACTTGCAGACGCAAGGCGGAAAGGAGCGCGGAAGGGAGTGCGTGGAATATGAGGGAAGTCAGGGCGGCGAAGAAGCCAGACGATCAGTCGACCGCAGGATCCACTGCCAAGTCAACCAAGCGTACGGTCAAGGAGATGGCGGATTTGGCCGGGGTGAGTGCACGCACCCTGCGCTATTACGAGAGCTTGGGTTTGCTTCATCCTGCTCGCAGCGAAGCCGATTATCGCCTCTATTCGGAAGTCGACGCCAAACGGCTCGCTCAGGTGCTGGCCATGCGTTCGTGCGGGTTGCCGCTGGCGACCATCAAGCGCATCTGCGCGGACAGCGTGGATGCGGGTAGCGCGGATGCCGGAAGTGCGGCAGACACCAAGGGCTCCCAGGGCTCCATGGCTCCCAAGGACGCCACGACCAGCATCCTCTCTACGCTCAAGCACCACCTTGCGACATTGGAAAAGCAGCGGGATTCAACAGCGGCTGCCATTGACCGAACCAAAGCCGCTATCGCCGCATTGGAAAGGATGGAACCTATGACCACGGAAGACAGCTTCCAGCAGATGAAGCGCGAAGGCCTTGCGCGCTTCGAGGAGGAATTCGGCCAAGAGGCCCGCGAGCTTTACGGCAACGATGCCATTGAGGCGTCCAACGAGCGCATGATGGCTTTGACCCGTGACGAGTGGGACGCCAAAGAGCTCTTGGAAGAAGCCATAAAAGTACAGCTGCGCCTCGCCATGGCCACGGGCGATGCGGCAAGCGAGGAGGCTTGTGAACTCGCACGGATGCATCGACGCTGGATCACCATCCATTGGGGTGAGGGTTATTCGCTTGAGGCCTACCGCGCTCTCGTGCACGGATACCTGGCCGATCCGCGTTTCGTGAAATACTACGATTCAGCTGCGGGGGAGGGTGCCACGGAGTTCCTCGTGCAGGTGGTTGACGCGGTCTTGGATCAGGAGTAGGTGCAAGCGCGAACCGCAAAGCGTTAGCACGAGCGCAAGCGCGAGTGCGAACCGCAAGACACAAACGCGAGCGTAGCGCCACCTGCGTACAGCCATGCAGGTGGCGCTCCCACATCTTCACGGGAAGTCATAGAATAGCATCTAAGGAACAGCGCTGAGCAGACCGCGCGAAACGAATAGCGCCGAGCAAAGGACAGACCATGAGGATCCATAGCAACGTGGCAGAACTTGTAGGCAATACACCGCTTGTGGAGTTGACGAACTATGAGCAGAACCACGAGCTTCCTGCGAAACTCGTTGGCAAGGTGGAGTCGTTCAATCCGGCTGGATCTGTGAAAGACCGCGTGGCCAAAGCCATGATCGATGCGGCGGTGGCTGCCGGCCAGGTAAACGATGAGACGACGATCATCGAGCCCACCTCGGGAAACACCGGTATCGCTTTGGCGGCTTTGGCGGCGGCGCGCGGCAACCGCGTGATCATCGCCATGCCGGAAACGATGTCGATCGAGCGTCAGAATCTCATGAAGGCATACGGCGCCGAGTTGGTACTCACCAAAGGCGCGGCGGGCATGAAAGGCGCCATCGCGAAGGCCGAGGAGCTGGCGGCGCAGATTCCCAATTCGTTCATCCCCTCCCAGTTCACCAACTTGGAGAATCCCGCTATCCACGAACTCACCACCGGCCCCGAGATCTGGGCAGACACCGACGGAACCGTGGATATCCTCGTGGGCGGCGTAGGTACGGGCGGCACCATCACCGGCACCGGTCGCTATCTGAAGAAGATGAATCCTGCCATAAAGGTTGTGGCGGTGGAGCCGGCCGATTCGCCAGTGCTTTCCGAAGGGCGTGCTGGGTCCCATAAAATCCAGGGCATCGGTGCCGGCTTCGTCCCGCAGACCATGGACGTATCCGTTTGCGATGAGGTCATCACGATTGAAAACGAGGAAGCCTTCGCCGCTGGCCGGGAGTTGGCCGCTCATGACGGATTGTTGGTGGGCATTTCGTCCGGCGCTGCCGTGGCCGCGGCTGCCAAGTTGGCTCGCCGCCCCGAAAATGCCGGCAAGACCATCGTGGTCATCCTGCCCGACACGGGTGAGCGCTACCTCACGACCGAGATGTTCGCCGGGTAGCCGAAGCTGCTTCTTACGCTCACGCCTGCACCCATGCCGGGCTGTGGTCAAAAATTCCAGTTATTCGAGATTTCTGGCTGCCATTCCGCGCGTCTTTCTAAGCCGGAACTGCAAAACCCCAGGTCGCGAATTTTGGCGTGGAGCCGAATGTCCTAAAGCGCGATGCAAAATCTCGAATAACTGGAATTTTTGACCATGAGCGCTTGG
>CAZKKN010000079.1:0-6585 GCA_964553375.1 uncultured Eggerthellaceae bacterium
ATGGCTATGTCTATTACAACGGCAATAATATGTACTATGCTGATTGGCTTGTTCAGGCATACCATTTTGCTCAAAGCAATTCATCTGCCATGGATGTTGCTCTTCGCATAGCGGATTGGGCCGAGCCCGATGGCTATGTCTATTACAACGGCAATAATATGTACTATGCTGATTGGCTTGTTCAAGCATATGCATGTGCAATTGCTGGCGAATATTATGACAGGGCCAGAAGGATTGCTCGAAGGCTTGCTGACTGGGCTGAATCAGGTGGATACGTTTTTTACAACGGAAGCAATCTATATCGTGATGACTGGTTGAATTTAGCAAATCAATAAACTAATCAACGAATCAAAACAGGCTACAGGAGGCTGTATGGATTGCAGCGGCTGCATGTTCTGCGGCGATACTTTCGACAATTTTCATCCTATATTGCGACCATACGTCGATCATTTAGGCTACTGCGCTATTGGAAATGTTTACGGACGTGCTAAAGGTGCACCAGGACTTGTCCCGGATCCGGAAAACTTCAGCGCTCACCACATGTATGTTTGTCCGAGTTTTCAGCCAATAGGCAGTCAAGGCGAATTTACGGAGAATAACCATTCTTACGATCATATTTCTAGCAATACCAATCCTTCGGGCTGTTTTCTTACTTCTGCTTGCGTCGATGCGTTGGGCAAAGAAGACGATTGCTACGAGCTCGAAACGCTCCGTAGATTTCGCGACGAATGGCTTGCCTGTCAGGAAGGCGGCGAGCAAGATATAGCGCGTTATTACGCTTTCGCGCCGGGTATTGTTAGGCAGATAGACCAATTGCCATATAAGTTGGTTTTGTATACGGCAATATACAACGAGCTTATTGCTCCTTGCGTGAGCTTAATTGAAGAGAAAAAGATGCAAGAAGCCTGGAATCTGTATAGGAGTTATACAGAAGAGCTAATTAGCAAATACTGCGAGTGTGCTGCATAAATACAGCTGATTCTTATGCAAGCTTGCGTCTACTTGGCCTGATTCAGCCTTGTCCCTCTTTGATCAATCGAATCGTTCCTAACATCTTTCTGAGCAAGGACAACAATCTCATCATGAAGCGCCTTCAACAATGTATCGTCTGACTAAGTCCCGCGCAGAAAAGATTCTTGGGCTCGCCGGTGCATATGATTACAAGGCTTTCCGTAAAGCCGTGCGCGAGGCAACGAAGCTACATCATCCGGACGTCGGTGGAACTGACGAAGAAATGGCTTTGGTCAACGAGGCCAAAGAATACCTGGAAACATACTTCCTCGACGATGAAAATGTAGTCATTGAATGTTCGCCTCAATCTGATTCTGGCAATCATGGCGAATCGGTCAGCCGTGATGACGACGCTTCAACCGAATCATCTTGGAGCAAAGCCGACTGGGATGATTTCTGGACAGCTGCGGAAGAAGACTTTTTCAGCGACGATGCCAGCAATGACGCACCCTTCACGGATTGCGAATACACGAGTAAGCCGCAAAGCCAGTGGGCCGAAGAAGACTGGCAGGCGTTCATGTCGTTCATGCCTCCCCGTTCGTTCAAGGACAAGCCCGAGTTCTGGGAGAACAAGAAGAAGAGTTGGAACCCAGTCTACACAAGTCAACCCAAGAAGAATCCCTATACCGATCTCTATGAAGAGGATAAAAAGTCTACTGGTTGTGCTGTTAATGCGAGCCTCATCAGCATAGAGAGCTGGGACGCCTTAAACCGTCCTTGGACTGATGATGAATGGTATTACTACTGGTTCACGAACGCCCGCTACCCCCGAGAAGACGGACTGAAGTGGGTTCGTTATGCGCCGCGATATATCTACGGTCCAGAAGCAGAACGCCAGGCAGCCAAGCACGCCCCCAGATATTGGGAAACGAGCCAGAAGTATCGAAGCGCCGCGAAGGACGACTGGGTGAACACCCCCTATGGACGGATCAGCGTCCTAAGCCTTGGTGGCTACTACACGGGAGAGAGAAGCGGATGGGGTGGAAACGTAGGTGTCCCGTTCGCGTACGCTCTATGCGAAGATTACGACTTGTGGCTTGGGATGAACCTTGCGGCGCAAAAAGAAGCGGTAGGCGTTCGTGATATCACGCCCGTTGCATCGCATTATGGCTGGACGGGCTTGGAGTTCTTGCGCCCGGAAGATAAAGATGCTGCATGGGTTCGCGACCTAGGGCTGTACGTGCCTGAAATTGATTGCGACATTTATCCGTCGGCACCAGAAGCGATAGGCGTATGGGAGCTGCATCCTGAGAACCCCGCGCTGACCCATCACGCCAAGATTGACCTGCCCGACCATAAGGCCCTCAACGAAAAGACCAGACGCCATATGAAGCAAGGCCCTGTTGGCCGCTTCATCGAGCGCCATCAAAAGGGCCTGGGCTGGTTGTTCGTCTTCATCGTCTACGAGGTTTCCGTGCGCATAGGATCTGCCGGCTTCGAATCAGGTGCTTTTGGGATTCCTGTGGCCTTCGCGATAGAGATAGCCGCGACCGTTGTCGCCATCATTTTCAGGAAGAAAGTCATCGGCGCGCTGATACGTTAGCCAGGGCAAGAAGCTGAGGGCGGCATACGCCCCCATCCCTCGACGCCCCCCCATTCGCTCCATGCCATCATCCCCGTCCCCTGACATAATCAACAGGTCGCATCCGAGTGCTTCCTCAATGCAGCTGGGCGACTCCATGAGGATGAGCTTCACCTGAACGGGTCCTTCAATGGCGCCGTTTTCCGCTGCGCTGGCGAGTTGCTTTTCCAACTCTGCCGTCAGTTTGTGGTCGGACCACTCGTCTGATTCGTAGAGCACTCCCACGATGAAGGGTTCGGTTCCCATAGCCTTGCTCCGCCTTCCTAAATTACTTTTACATCAAAATAATATCACAGCAAGCGTAGATGGAAGCAACAATGAGCCTGACCCTTTGTTGTCTCTTCGGTTCTCAGGGGATGTCGGCGTAAAGGTCCAAGCTGTCTTGGAAACGCGCGTCGTCGGTTGAGCCCATGACCACACATATATAGGTGCAGCCGTTTTTCCTCGCAGCCGACACAAGGCACGACCCAGCCTGCTCCGAGCTGCCCGTCTTCACGCCCAAAGCGCCGGGGAGGTAATAGGGGCTGTTAGGGTTGACCAGCTCGTTTGTGTTGTAAAAGGTGCTTTTGCGTCCATTGGGCCACAGCTCCAGGGATTCATAGGTGCCTACGATCTTCGCAATCGTGGGATTGTTCAAGCAGGCGCGCGCCAGGATGGCCAGGTCGGCCGCCGTGGTGTACTGGCCGTTTGCGTCGGCGCCGTCCGGTGTGACGAAATGGGAATCCTGCGCGCCCAGGTCCGCCGCCTTGGCGTTCACGCGCTCCATGAACGCATCCACTGCCTGCTGGTCCGCCAAGCCGTTATTGTTGCTCGCCGCCCGGCCAGCGTGAGTGGCAAGGATATAGGCTGCATCGTTTCCCGAGGGCAGCAGCAAGGCAGTGAGCAGCTGCCGTGTGGTCAGTGTGTCGCCTTCGAACAGCCAGGCTCGGGAGGCTTCCTCATCTATGAGCTGCACTTCGCTGCCGGCGGTTATCTCCTCGTCAGGGGAGAGGATGTCCAGCACGGTAAGCGCCGTTGCCATCTTCGCCGTGCTAGCTGGGGCGATGCGCTCGGTGCTCGCTTTCTCAAAGATTGCTTCGTTCGATTCGGTGTCTACGAGCAGCACGTTTCGCGCGGATATGTTCTTCGGCGGCTTCGCCTCGCTGCCGGTGATAAATGAGCCACGGCTGGGGCCGCCCGCGCCGCCTGCATCGGCACCGGAAGCCGCGGTTGGGTTTGTGGCCACAAGCAGGGTCATCGCCACGAACAATGCTGCAACCACGCAAAGGAGCGCGACGGCGATCAGGAGTGCAACCTTCAGCTTTGGCTGCTTCTTCCGGGGGCGACGGGGGCAGCGCCCCGTGTAGCCCCCGGCGTAGCGCGGCTGGCTTCGTTGGAAATGAGCTGCTGCATGATGCGGCGCTTCTTGTTTTCGCTCCATGGTCTGGTCCTCCTTGAGCCTAAGCATACGTGTCAAGGAGACATTCCTGCCCTGAACGGGAGAAACATAAGACCCAGCTAGGGAAAACATAAGGTTTCGTTAAGAGTCATAGGCTCCTGCGCCACCCTAAATCAAGTATCGGATCCGCAAAATGATGGTCCGTGGGCAAATACCCCCTCGAGTCTGACTTCAGCGGTGAAATATGAACGGTCTAGGTAGTCTTAGAGTGATCTAGGGAGCGATATATCCCACACAATAGTTCATACTGTTGCCTAATATAGAGCAACCGAGTACTCCTGAGTCAGACTCGAGGGGGTATTTGACCACGGACCATCGATTTTGGTGCTATCGATTCCCATCCAAGCAATAAATGAGTAAGTCAAGGGGACGGCTTTCTTGACTCACTGCAGCCCGAACACGCCGCCGTGCGTCTCTGGCTCCTCCAGTCCTAGCGGGTCGTCGGCGTAAACCCTTACGGCCACGCGGAAGGCCGCCCAGGCGTTCGGCCACCCCGCGTAGAACGCCACGTGCGTGAGCATAGCTGCCATCTCGGCTGCCGTGTTGTAATACCAGCATTTGTAGGTGATGAAGTCGAGCGTATCCTGCAGCTCTGCCATCTGGCGCTCTATCGCATCGCGGCGGCGGTGCGCCAAGGCGCGCCGTTCCTCGATGGTCTTGTCGCCCTGCTGGTAGAGGCTCGTGAACTCACGGATCTCGCTGAGCGTCATGCCCGAGAGCTTCAGGTGCCCGATGAGCCTTATCCAATCGAGGTCTTCCGCGGAGAACATGCGGATGCCGCCTTCGGTGCGCCCGATGCGCGTCACCATCCCATCCGCTTCATGCCATCATCCCCGTCCCCTGACATAAATCCCCTGACATATGCTGCTCACCTTGCGAAACCGGTGCTTGACCTTAGCTGGCAGCTAATGAAATGCCCAACGCTTCCTCTTATCATTGGTTGGTATTCACTGGGTGGCGGAGGCTTCCGAACGCCCTTTCCGACGAGCGAAAGGAACATGATGACGAACGATCAGCCAGGCTATCAGCCTTCTGCGAGTAACCAAGAAGCCCCCGAAGCGCCACCGCAGACTCCGCCCGCCGCCGCGTCGGCAAGCACATCCGGCATGGCGATTGCCGGTTTGGTATTGGGTATCGTAGCCATCGTTACCTCGTTTCTTCCCATCATCAACAACATCTCCTTCTTCATTGGCACCCTAGGCGCGATCTTCGCCATAATCGGAATCGTGGGCACGGGCAAGGGCAAGAAACGCGGGCGCGGCCTGGCCATAGCGGGGTTCGTCGTTGGAATCCTGTCTATCGTCATCGTGTTGGCATCCCAAGCGTTTTATAGTGCCGTTATCGACGAGGCCCTGAGCTCCACTAAGGCCAAACCCGCAGCGAGCGCGCAAGCTGCAGGGAATCAAAGCGCAGCCTCTGCCGCTGGTGCGACGGACGCATCGGGGGCCTCGGGCGCCACAGCGGATTCCGCTTACGGTCTGAGCATCGACAAGGTGGCCAAGACCACCGATTACCAGGGCAATCCCGTCTTGCTCGTTGACTTCATCTTCACCAACAACTCGACCGAAGATGCAACGTTCTCCATCAATGTAGATTGCAAGGCGTTCCAGAACGGCGTGCAGCTTGATACCGCCTATGGGGATTGGGACTCGGGTGATTCGCTGAAATCCATCAAGACCGGCGGCACTGTCACGGTGCAGCGCGGTTATGCCCTCGATGATGCTTCGCCTGTCACCATTGAGGCTTCGGAGACATTCGATCTGAGCAATGAGCTGATCTTGCAGGAAACCTATGATGTTGCTTAGTTCTGCGACATAATGAGGAAGGCGATCAAAAGGCGGCGGAGGAAGAAGCGCATGGAAGAACCGCTCACAGAGGACATGCTCTCAGAGCTGCTGACAGCGGATACCCTTACGCGCTTCGTTCAAAAAATCGATGGAGAGCCCCGCAGCCTTGCGGATTACTTGAACGAGTTGCTCACAGCGAAGGGGCTGAAGCGGTCGCAGGTAATCCGCGAAGCTGGCATCAACGAGACCTTCGGGTATCAGGTGTTCACCGGAGCACGGCATGCATCACGCAACAACCTGCTGAAGCTTGCCTTCGCCATGAAGCTTTCGGTGCGCGAGACCAATCGTTTGCTGCAAGCCGGTCAAGCCAACGGCCTTTATTGCAAGAACAGACGCGATGCCATCATCATCTTCTCGCTGAACCATGGGTATTCGCTCCAAAAGACTCAAGAAGAGCTTTATCGGTTCCAGGAGGCCACCATTGACTGATGGTGCCTCTTGGACCACTGCCGCATCCGATTCAGTGTGGCAAGAGGTGGCGGGCGTTTTTGGTACTATGGAGGGCATGGAAAACGATGACCTTTCCCTGTATCTTTCAGCTTTGGCCCGTGACAACTCCTATTGGGTTGCCGAAACCTTGAAGCGTACGCCGCATGAGAGCACGGAAGTGGTGTATTTCACCGGCGCCCATGGAGGCGAGCTGGGGCCATTCGTGCGCAAACGCATCGATAGCGCTTCAGGTTTGGGTGATGCCTACCGGCATCTTT
>CAZKKN010000080.1:0-6400 GCA_964553375.1 uncultured Eggerthellaceae bacterium
AGGATCATGCCATCATCCCCGTCCCCTGACATAAAACATCCCCGACCCCTGACATGCCTGACATGAGATTTACTTCTTGCGGTGGAGGCGTCGAACGGCCAGGGTGATGCCGCCGCCAAGAGCGGCTGCGGCAACTGCGCCGACGGCAACGACCTTGAGCACGTCGCCGATAGCCCAGGTGCCATTTGCAGCACCGCCATCAACCGCGGAGGCGGCCTCATTTCCCTTGCCGTGCGAAGAAGCATCGCCGGCGATTCTGCTTTGAGGCGCATTGCCAGAATCGTCATCGGAACCAGAACCGGGATCATCGCCAGATGAATCGTCCTCGCCAGGCGCAGGAACGCCATCTGAGGGCGAATCCCCAATCGTAAGCGGCTGGAAGGAATCGTCATCGGTAGCAAGCGGATGGCGAGTCGAAACGATTTGATCCGGCTCATCGTCCTTCCCAGGCTCCGGCGCGGGTTCCGGTTTCGGCTCCACCGGCTTCGGGCGAGCAGCCTCATCGATCCAATCCACCTTCGCCGTAGCAGAGCCCTTGTTCTTGGCGGCATCCTGGAATTCGAAGGTGAACTCCCCATTCTTGGTGAACGTGTATGCGGCTGCGCCGTTATCCGTGTTCAAAACGGTAATGGGCTCGCTCGGCACAAGCGTCGCAACAACATCATCGATGGTCTGGCTGGTGGTGCTGTAGCTCACCGTGGCCGTTGGGGCGTCGCGATCGATCCAGTCCACCTTCGCCGTGGTAGAGCCCTTGTTCCCAAGGGAGTCCTCGTATTCGAACAAGAACTCGCCATTGTCGGTGAACGTATGGGTGCTGCCGCCCGCGCTCGTGATGCGCGGCTCGGAGGGGTCCTCAAGCGTAAGCGTCGCCGTGACATTCTTGTTAGTGGCGGTGGGCTCGTCATACGTTATGGTCGCCTCGGGCGCTTCATGATCGATCCAATCCACCTTGACGGGATAGCTGCCCTGCATGCCATCGGGGTCGATATACTGGAAGGCGAACTCACCGCTCTCCGAGAACGTGTATATGTTGTTCCCGCCATTGTTCATGATGCGATAACCCTCAGGGAACTCGACCGTCACATCCACCGGATCCTTCGTCGTCTTGTCCCCCTCCGACGAGAAGCTCACGATCACCTCGGGCGCCTGCTTGATCCAGTACACGTTGGCGCTTACCGTTCCCGTGTTGCCGGCGGCATCGACCAGCTCGAACGTGAATTCGCCGTTGCTGTCGAACGTATGCGTATCCCCGCCCTCGCTCGTAACGGTCACGCCCTCTTCGCTCGGTTCCACGGTTGCAACAACAGGCTGGTCGGTGACATCGGTCGTGCTGTAAGTGACGGTGCCGGTGGGCTCCTCGCGATCGATCCAGTCAACGGTTATCGTCTCATGGCCGGCGTTACCCGCCGCATCAACGAAATCTATATCGATCGAGCCGTTCTCGATGAACGTGACGCTCTTGGGATCACTGCTCAAACCGCCCTCATAAGGCTGCCCGTTGCTGTTGAGGATGCTAACGCTATCGGATGTGATGGTCACGGGCTCCGAGAACGTCATCGTGGCAACCACATCGCCATTGACAGGCTCCGTTGTGCTGTAAGAGACCTCCATCTTAGGCGCGATCTTATCGATCCAATCGACGTACGCATTGGCGGTGCCCTTGTTGCCCTGGGCATCAACGAATTCGAAAATGAAGCCGCCGTTCGCAGTGAATGTATGTGTAGTGGCACCGTTTTCCGTGTTCGTCACGGTGATGGGCCTGGAGGGATCGACAAGCTCCGCCACCACATCCTGGTTCGTCTTAGTGTTGATGTTGTAGCGCACTCTCGCCTTCGGCGTGGGGTCGGCCGCCAAGTCCTCATAAAGCTTGACATCCGCGATCGAGACCAAGCCCTTGGCTCCCAAGGGGAGGTTGTTCATGCTTTCCGCGGTCTTGAAGGTGAGCCTGACATATTTCGCCTGAACGGCCGCAAACGTTTCGGCATGAAGCCCTGCACCCGTCTTCGCGGTGCTCCCGTTTGCGACGACATCGGTCCAGTTCGTGAGGTCCATGCTCACGGAAATCGAGAATTGCTGCACGAGTCCGTAAGGCACGTTTATCGTTGAATTCAGGCGTTTGGGAAGGAAGTCGACGCCCGAAATGAACCTCGGCTCATCCAACCCGATGGTAACGTAGTGAGGCAGCCCGGTCTTGCCTGTCAGCCAATACGTATTAGCGTTGCCGTCGAGGATATTCGCCGGCGTGCCTGCTGCCGCTCCGCCGTGCGCTTCGGCGATTGTCAAATGCCCAGGTTCGATATAGTTGCGCTTCGCAACGACAACGTTCTCGTGATAGGTATACCAAACGTAGTTCGTCGCAAGCTGTGTTCCTGTGGCGCGGTTGCGAATGAACAGACGCTTGTTGCCTTCGAGGGAAGGTGCAGCGGAGAATGAGGTCCACACCGCATCCGCAGGCACCACTTTCGCATCCGCTTCCTCTCTGACGTCATCGCTGAGGTAGTACTCCATCTGGGCCGTTGTGCCATAGATGCGGTTCTCATCGTCGTTTGCCGAAAGCCCCGCTACCGAGAACGACGGTTGCGTGATATCGATAGTGAACGTGTTCCCCTCCCGAGGCACACCGATGATATGCACTTTGATATCCTTTGCGGCGGTGATGCTCGCGATCTGCTGGGGCGTAAGCGTCGCCGAGTCCTCATGCACCATGACCCATGTGCTGCCTCCATCGAGGCTGTATTCCCATGTCACTCCTGCATTCTGGAACGACTTCGCCAGTACGATCTGATTTGCATTCGCTCCATCGAACGAGAAGGTGGCAACGCGGTTGTCGATATAGCCTAGCAAGGCATTCGCAACTTGCACGACCCCTTTAGCGTGAACGGACTGCGAGCCATTCGCGCGGGATGCCTCTTGCAAGGTGGACTGCACAAGCATCATGAACTTCGCCTTGATGGCGGGGTCCGTGATCTTGGCCCCGATGCGGCGCGTGAGGTCATACATCGGCAGCGGATGGTACTTCATGTCGTTGGCGCACTGCACAGCGAGGTCGTAGAGCTCCTCCTGTGTGGATCCCGTGCGACTGTCCAGCGCGATGTTGATGAGGCCGTTCCATGCGTCCAGATTGATGTGCTCCTGATCATAGGCGTCGTTGTAAATCTGAACCAGCGCATCCCAATCATTGCGGTAGACCTTCGCCATGAGCATCAACATGTTCGCCTTCTCAAACTTGTCGTACTCGTTTTGGGCCTCCTGCGACAAGAACATATAGGAAGCAGACTGGATCGTGCCGTTGTTGGTCACGTTCGCGCCGCCAGAACCCCATCCGTAGGGCATCATCGTAGGGGTGGTATTCGCCCACCCGCTGGCGACAACGCTGTTTGTCAGCTGCCAGGCATTCTTGCCGCCACCTGCGTCGTACATATAGATATATGCGCAGTGCGCGGGCTGGCCCACGGGAGTGGCAGGATATCCCCATGCGCACTGGATGTTCGAGCCGGTCTTGGAAAGGCCGCCGCACACGGAGCCCTCTTCGAACACGATCCAAAGCTTCGGATAGCCTGCCTTATAGGTGATGTTGTAGGCGGACAGGTTGTACTTCTTGTCCCACATGGCGTAGTTCTCGGGGGCGTAGTACTTCGGATTGCCGTATGAATAACCGAACCGGTACGTAATGTAGTTATAAGGGCCGAAGCGTGCGCTGAACTGGTTGCTGTCGCCGAACTTCGACGTATAGTCGCGCAGCCACAGGATGGACTCGTCGTCCATCTGCGCGGTCATGACCCAGCGCATCTCCTCCACGGTGAAATTCGCGAACATCCTGGGATTGCCGAGCTTGTTGTTCTCGTACATGCTCTTGAAGATCTCGTAGCGCGTCACCGGGTTTGAGGTCTGGTTGTTGAAGATCCACAGGTTGATCGGGCGCGCATGCGCAAGCGAGAGCGCCAACATCATATGCAGGTTGAGGTCGCCGTTGCGCACGCCATTGGCTTCTGTATCGTCTTGCAGGTCGTCCTTATGCGCCGCGTAAAGGTTGCTCAGCACCTGGAGCGCATTGACATACGAGCCATTGGGGGCACCCGCCATGGTCCACAGACGCAGTGCCTCCTCGTCGTTTAGGAACCACTCCAGCATCGTGCGATTATCCGGGCTTTTCTCGACGAAGGTGCGCAATCCGTACTGACCGACGGAAGCGATGAGGTTGCGCTGAAGGAGCAGCAACTGCAATTCCTCAGGCACGGGGCCGCCCGTGTATTTGGCCATGATCTCTGCATCGAGGTCTTCAACGGTCCTTACGATATTGTCCTTATAGCCCTCGTGCACCAGCTTTGTGTCGGCCCAGGCGGAATGGTCGGAAGCGTTGCTGCCATTGGCATCGGCGTAGAGACGGATGAACTTGACGCCTTGGATGCTGATCCTGAACTGACCGGCCCCGTCACCGCTCTTGATCGGCGTGGGCTCCGCATCGGTCCTAAGGTCCCAATTCGTGCCGTCAACCGAGGTGTAGACGTAGAACTTCACGCCGTTGCCCACATTGTTGTTCGTCGTGTTCAAGCCGTAATACGTCACGAAATAGGGGTATTCGGCGCTGTACTGGCTGATGTCGTAATCGATCGTGGAAGTGGCATGGGCGAAGATGCCCTTTTGGAACGTGGTCGCGGATCCGTTTACATTGAGCGTGATCCCGCCGTTGTTCACACCGTTCTTATCCAGCGTCAAATTGCCCCAGCCAACCTTGGCGTTGGCGAATGGGATGTCGGACAGGTAGACGACGTCGCTATCGGCACCGCCGTTGTCGACGAAGATATCGCCGCCCGACATAGCTGCCGCAGTGAACTCTGTATCATCTGCGACCGCTGTCTGCGGTGCGCCTACGAGTGTCACGCCGAAAAGGAGCACGGCACATAACGCGATTACGCGAATCGGCTTCAATAAACCTGACATCAGCATAAGGATCTCTCCCACACAATAACCCTAATTGCCAATAATCAATTCTACTGTTATCAGCTATAGTTCTTCCATCCTATCAGGCTATTATCGCATGTTTGGCACCCCTCGCGCTAGGGTAAAAACCACCCTTCACATCGTTGAGATCAAATCCCCAAACCGCATGTGGGGATTATGTCAGTATGTCAGGGGACGGGGATGATGGCATATGTGGGGGATGTTTTATGTCAGGGGACGGGGATGATGGCATGATCCGAAAGGATCATGCCATCATCCCCGTCCCCTGACATAAAACATCCCATCCCTATAACATGCACCCTAAACGACTTCTACTTCTTCTTACGAGGCTTCGGTGTCGGGAGCTCGGGGTACATGGCCTCGAGCAGTTCGGCCATGAGCTCACGGTTCTCGATGGAGTCTACCAACAGCATCTCCTTGGCGCCTTCGTAGGGGATCTGATACTCAGCGCTCGGCAGAAGCGCACGAGCCGATTTGGTGGGTTTCACCAAGAACCGGTCATCGTATATGCCACCAATCACCTTATCCCGGAAGTAAACGACGTATTCGCCCATCATGGCACGGGACGAAACCTCACCCGCTTCGGCAAGCTGGTCCATAACGTATGCAACGTATTCCTTCGATGAGGCCACGGCGTATCCCCTTTCCTTAGCATGCGGTCTATGTGCGATGTTGAAAAAGACTATCCTCTGAGAATCATCTCCGTCAAACCCTCTGGAGCCGGAATCTGCATTTTCTCCCTGCGGCTGCACAAGCGAACCCACTGTTGGACACCCCGGCCGCGCAGGGGTTTTCCTACAACACCTCCACCCCTCCCCTGCCCCGGCCCCACCAATGCCTCTGTCATGCTGCCATGCCCCTTCCCGCCCCCTTCCCTTCATGACGGATGCATCTCGGTTGGGAAAACTGGCACAGGGGGCCTTTGCGAATGCGCTTAGGTCGGAAAAACTGGCATCGGGGGCCTTCCGGGTGCGGTTTCTGCCAGGAATCTCGAGCAAAGTGCGTTTTCGAGCGCCTTTTCTGCTCTCAGAGGTCCTCTTCAGGAGCGTTTCCCCAGGTCGCGGAAATATTAGTCATGGCTAACTGACTACTTGCTCGAGATTTCTGGCAGAAAACCGGGATTTGGGTCGGACCCGGGCGGAAGAGAGGGGACGCGCGGGCATGGGGGCATGGTGCCATGGGTGTAAGGGGCAGGATGCCTGGGGCGGAAAGTGGGTCGCCCATGGCGGGCGGCGGAGGGCTCCCGCAGTGCGCGACATGGCGCCCTAGGGGGCGGCGGAGAGTTTCCGCGAATCGCTTAGGGCGAATGAGTGGCAAAGACCCACATGTCAGGGGACGGGGATCAGGTTATGTCAGGGGACGCAGGTTATGTCAGGGGACGGGGATGATGGCATGATCCTTTTGGATCATGCCATCATGCCCGTGCCCTGACATAAAA
>CAZKKN010000081.1:0-3336 GCA_964553375.1 uncultured Eggerthellaceae bacterium
CAGACTGCCGGCATCGACCGCATGATGACCATCGATCTGCATCAAGGCCAGATCCAGGGCTTCTTCGATGTGCCGGTGGACCACCTCACAGCGCTACCCATCTTAGCCGATTACTTCAAGGCGAAGAATTTCGAAGGCGAGACCATCTGCGTGGTGAGCCCCGATGTGGGCCGCGCCAAGGCAGCCAAGAAGCTCTCCGATATGCTCGATGCCGACCTTGCCATCATGCACAAGGGGCGCCCCGGCCACAACAAGGCCGAGATAACCGCCCTCATCGGCGATGTGGAAGGCAAGATCTGCATCTTGAATGACGATATGATAGACACCGGCGGCTCGGTGGTGGCAGCTGTGGACACCCTGCGCAACAAAGGCGCGAAAGAGGTTTACGTTTGTGCCACCCATCCCGTCTTCAGCGGCCCGGGCTTGGAGCGCATGGCCAACCTGGATGCGGCCGAGGTGGTGGTGTGCGACACCATCCCCGTACCCGAGGAATACCAGACCGGCAAGATCAAGGTGGTCTCCGTGGCGCCGCTGTTCGCCCGGGGCGTGCAGCGCGTGTTCAACAACGAGTCCGTCTCGGATCTCTTCGATCCGGATTTCGCCCTCTAGCCTGCAAAGCAACCGCCTGTCATGGAGCCCTATCTCATAGCGGGGTTGGGAAACCCCGGCAATGACTACGCCAAGACCCGCCACAATGCCGGCTTTCGCACGGTGGACGCCCTGGCCGACGCGGCCGGTGCGCGCTATTGGAAAAACGAGTGCGGGGCGCTGACGGCTAAGGGACGCTTAGGCGAGGCGGAAGTGGTCCTCGCCAAGCCTCAGAGCTTCATGAATCTATCGGGCGGTCCGGTGAAGAAGCTGCTGGACGCCTATGGCATACCCCAAGACCACCTGGTGGTCATCCACGACGAGTTGGATATCCCGGCGGGTACCGTGCGCGTGAAATTCGGCGGCGGCCATGGGGGCCACAATGGCTTGCGCTCTCTTTGCGACAAGCTGGGAAGCCGCGATTGGTACCGCGTTCGCTGCGGCATCGGCCGTCCGCCGGGGCGCATGGATGCGGCGGATTTCGTGCTGAGCGCACCTCGGGGGGAGAGCGCAGAGGAATTCGAGGGTGCCATCGACCTCGCCGCACGCGCGGTAGAGAAGCTTCTTGCCGACGGCTTGGAGGCAACCCAGCAGGAGTTCAATGGCTAGCGCCCATACAGCTGCCGCTCCTTCCCGTCGCGCGGTCTACGGGCTCTTTGCCCTGGCGACCTTCGGCGCAGCTATGGGAAATCTCTCCCAGACGGGCTTGAATGCCATGCTTCCCCAGGTGATGAGCGACTTCTCTGTGGAGGTGGCGGTGGGGCAGTGGCTTACCACAGGCTATATGCTCGTGCTTGGCATCGCTGTGCCCGTCTCCACTTTCTTGGAGCGGCGGCTGAACGACAAAGGATACCTGTGCCTTTCCTTCGGTCTTTTCGCTTTGGGTTCGCTGATCGACTGGGTTGCCCCGGAGTTCTTCTCAATGCTGGTGGGACGCGTATTCCAGGCGGTGGCCGTGGGGCTCATGATCCCCTTCATGCAGGATATCGCCATGATGCGCTTTCCCGCTGGGAAACAGGCTACGGCCATGGGCATCGCTGGCATCGCCCTGGGCTTCGCGCCGAATATCGGGCCCACGGTGGGCGGTGCCCTGGATTCTTATTTCGGGTGGCGCAGCTTCTTCTTGCTGCTGCTCGTCATCTCCTGCGTGCTTTTCCTTTGCGCTCTGCTCGCGGTTCGCCGTGCGCCGGCGGCCGACCCTGCGGCGCATTTCGAGACCCTTTCCTTCATTTATTCCACGTTGGGTTTCGGCGGGGTGCTCCTGGGGCTTTCCCAGGCGTCGAGCTTCGGTTTGACGAGCCTTTGGCTCTGGGGTCCGGTGGCTGTGGGGGCCCTGTTCTTGGTGCTGTTCGTGCGCCGGCAGCGTGCGATCCCCTCGCCGTTGCTTGACCTGGCGATCTTCCGGTCCCGGCGCTATAACGAGGGCATTTTGGCATCGGTGTTCCTCTTCGCCTCCTATATGGGGATCACGCTGGTCATCCCGCTTTATGTGCAGGATATCCTGGGGTGGTCGTCTTTCGATGCCGGGCTCGTGCTTTTCCCGGCGACCATCACGGCGCTCATCGTGAACCCGCTGGCTGGTTGGATGGCCGACAAAACCAGTGTGCGCCTGGTGTGCCTGATATTCGGCGGCTTCTTGGCTGTGGGAGCGGTGGGGTGCGTGTTCGTGGGGGAGCAGACCACGTTTCTCCAGATCACTCTTTGGCAGACCCTGCGCTCCGTCGGCGTCTCTGGGCTTATCGGCCCTCTTGTCACCTATTGCTTGGGAGGGCTCACCGGGCCGCTCATTCCCCATGGCAGCTCGGCATCGGTGATCATCCGGCAAGTGGCGGCCACGTTCGGTACTGCCATAATGGTTTGTTTCATCGCGCTCGGTGAGGCCCTGGTGCTTACATCGGGCTTCGATGCCGCCTTCCCCTATCAGGCTGCCTTCGTGTTTTCCGCCTGCATGGCCCTCCTTTGCTTCGCGGTCATCATCTTCCGCGTGAAGAAGTAGCACTGCATTTTCGATCGGTCTTTCCTTCCTATTGCATCCGATATGGAAGAACCAATGCCCTAGAAGAACCGCATCCGCTTCTCATAGCTGATGGCCGAAATCCCTCTTTTTTGCACCCAGCGCGCTCATGTTGCTGCCCTTGTGCGTCTGGAGCACTCGCGAACTTGCGAACTCACAACAGGTACCTTTTCACGCTGGTTTTGTCAGAAATCTTGAGCAAAGTGACCTTTTACACGTCTTTTCGGCTCTGCGGAACCTGTCATTTTCGCATTTCCCCAGGTCGCAAAAAAGTTACATGTATCTAACTGACAACTTGCTCAAGATTTCTGGCAAAAAGTACAACGAAGGGTGCTGGGTGCAAAACGTTGAACGATGACGTTTGCGGTGGGGCGTTCTCAGTACATCGAAAGGTGTTGGGCGTTAAGTGTTGATGACGGAATTTGCGCTGAGCATCGATGTCCCCATTGAGCATTGTGTTAGAGATGGGAAATTGTCATTCCGTGATACTGGGTCCAATTCTATACCGTTTGGTTTCTTTAGCTCTTTGTGCTCATCGTTGTATTAGATGTTGATGTATTATTAAAACCAATATACCCCCAGGGGGTATATTGATCATAGCTACAGGAAGGAGCCGCTCGCAATGGCTCAGGAGAAGGTGCAGGAGAAGGTTCGCGCAAAGGCCCACGAAAAAGGGCCTGAAAAACCCTCCGCAATGGCCCATGAAAAGGCACGCGAAAAGCCTCACGAAAAGC
>CAZKKN010000081.1:3436-6247 GCA_964553375.1 uncultured Eggerthellaceae bacterium
GAAAAACCCTCCGCAATGGCCCATGAAAAGGCACGCGAAAAGCCTCACGAAAAGCCTCACGAAAAGCCCCACGATGGCTGCCGTCATAAGGCCACACCCCGCAGCGCCGCCCTTCAGAGCGATGTGCAAAAGCGGCTCAATCGGGCCATCGGCCAGCTTAACGGGGTGAAGGCGATGGTCGATGACAACCGCTACTGCGGCGATGTGCTCATGCAGCTATCGGCGGCGGAAAGCGCTATCCACCGGATATCGGAGCTGCTGCTGCGCGAGCATATGGAGACCTGCGTCGTGGAGGAGATCCGTGCGGGCAATGATGAGATAGTGGATGAGGTCTTAGACCTCTTGCGTCGTTTTTCCTAAAGGAGCTGCCATGGAGAAGAAGATACGCCTCGCCATTGAGGGAATGCATTGCGCCAACTGCGCCCAGAATATCGAGAAGCACTATCGCCAGACTCCGGGCGTGGTGGATGTGGCCGTGAACTTGGCAAACAACACGGGAACCGTGGTCTTCGATGCGGACGCAACCACGGTGGACGCGATGTTGCACGTATTCGATGACCTATCCTTCACTGCGGAGCTCATCCCTGAGGATGCGCCTCTGGTCGATACGGAGCGGCGTGAGAAAGAAGCCCGACGCGCCCGTCACGACCTGCGGGTTTTTCTCACAGCGCTCATCTTAACGCTGCTCATCGTGGGCATAGGCATGCTCCCTGGTGTGCATATGGCTTTAGGCTCGCTTCTAGCTGGGCTTTTCGTGGCCGATCCCACCCACGCCCAGTCCATGTTCGCCGCGAGCCTCGTGCTCCTCGCGCTCACGATCCCCGTTCAATTCGGCTGCGGCGCCCGGTTCTACAAAGGTTCGGTGGGCGCGCTGAAAAGCGGCTCGGCCAACATGGACGTGCTTGTGGCCTTGGGTACCACCATCGCGTTCCTCTTCTCGCTCTACATCACCTTCCTGCCGGTGATCACCGGGGACTGGACAGGGCATTCGGCTCTGGAGATCAACGAGGGCATGCCCTATTACGAGACCTGCGCCATGCTGATAACCTTTGTGCTTTTGGGTAAGATCCTGGAAAGCCGCGCCAAGGGTGCCACCAACCAAGCCATCGAGTCGTTGATGAATCTCACGCCGCCCACCGCTGTGGTGATCCGCGGCGGCGAACAGGTGGAGATTCCCCTGGCCCAGGTGGTTGTGGGGGATGTGGTGCTCGTGCGGCCGGGGGAGAAGGTGCCGGTGGATGGCGAAGTGACCGAAGGGTCCTCGGAGGTTGACGAATCCATGCTCACCGGCGAGTCGCTGCCGGTGATGAAAACGGCCGGCTCCAAGGTGACCGGCGGCACGGTGAACACCGTGGGCACTTTGGTGGTGGTGGCCGAGCGCGTGGGGTCAGACTCCACTTTAGCCCGCATCGTGCGAGCTGTGGAAGATGCCCAGGGAAGCAAAGCCCCGGTCCAGCGCATGGCAGACAAGATCGCCTCCATCTTCGTGCCGGCCATCCTCGCCATAGCCGCGGTGGTTTTCATCGTATGGTTCTTCATCATCCCCGTTCCTGATGGGGCGAATCAGCTGCAACAGGCGCTTCTGCCGGCGGTGGCGGTCATCGTGGTGGCATGCCCCTGCGCGTTGGGGCTGGCCACGCCCACAGCGCTCATGGTGGGCATGGGCAAAGGCGCCCAGCTGGGCATTCTGATAAAAGATGGCGAGGTGCTTGAGCGCCTCTGCAAGCTGCGCGGCGTGGTCTTCGACAAAACCGGCACCATCACTGAGGGCACGCCTCGGGTGGTCACTTCCACGGTGCCGCCCCAGGCTTTGGCTCTAGCCGCTGCTTTGGAGGCTCGAAGCGAGCATCCCTTAGCCCGAGCTGTGGTTGCCTATGCCGAAAGCCAGGGTTTGGCCATTCCCACTGCGTCGGTGGAGGGCTTCCAGGCCGTGGTGGGCAAAGGTGTGGAAGGGGAGGTGGAAGGCCACCGCGTTTTCGTGGGTTCACGGGTGATCGTGGATGGCGAGGATGTGGGTGGTTTCACCTTCCGCGATGAGCCTAAAGGGGATGCGCGCAAGACCATGGACGTGCTCACCTGCGAATACGATGTGGATTGCTTCATGGTGACCGGCGATTCCCGCGAAGTGGCAGAAGAGGTGGCCCACCAGGTGGGCATAGCGCCCAACCATGTCTACGCCGGCGTGCTGCCCATGGCCAAAGCGGCCCATGTGGATGAGGTGCGCACCCTTCTGACCCTTGAGGACAAGGCGGCCACTGCGCCGGGAACGGCGAAGCCTCAGGAGAAGGCCGTGGTGGCTTTCACCGGCGATGGCATAAACGACGCCCCGGCTTTGGCCGCGGCGGACATCGGCATCGTGATGGCCAGCGGGACGGATGTGGCCCTCGATGCCGGTCAGGTGGTGCTTATGCGCGACCGGCTCATGGACATAGTGGTGGCTTTGCGCTTGTCCAAGGCCATCATGCGCAAGATCAAGCAGAACCTGTTCTGGGCTCTCATATACAACTGCATCATGATCCCCTTGGCTGCCGTGGGGATTCTGGCGCCGTCGCTTGCCGGTGCTGCCATGGCGTTCAGCAGCGTCACCGTTGTGTGCAATTCGCTGCTTTTGAAGCGCTTCCACTGAAACGCCGGCGCCCCTTGCGCTACAATATTGCAGTTTGCGAAATATGAGCCTGAGGAGCTAAGACACCTATGACAGACTTCGAGAACCGGTATTGCATGCATACAGCCACCTGCGGCGAGCTTCGCGCCGTCGATTGCGGCGAGGAAGTGACGCTGACCGGCTGGGCATGGCATACGCGCGATCAT
>CAZKKN010000082.1:0-523 GCA_964553375.1 uncultured Eggerthellaceae bacterium
CCTTGCCGGCGGAAAAGCCGCTCATGGCCATGGAGACCTGCATGATCTGCTCTTGGTACACCATGGTGCCGAAGGTCTCTTCCAAAATGGGGCGCAGGCGGTCATCGTAATAATGCACCGGCTTCTTGCCGTTGGCCACATCCACGTAGTCGTCCACCATGCCGGACTCCAGAGGACCCGGGCGATTCAAAGCGATGGAAGCCACGATATGGGAGAAATTCTGCGGCGGGAAACGGCTGAACAGGCTCACGTACAGGGCGCTTTCCACCTGGAACAACCCGTCCATGTTCCCGCCCTGCATCAGCTTGAAGGCGGCGGGGTCGTCAATGGGGATCTCCTCAGGCACCACGTCGATGCCCTTGGTCTCCTTCACATTGCGGCAGGCGCGGGACAACACGCCCAGGGTGCGCAGGCCCAGGAAGTCCATCTTCAAAAGGCCTAGGTCAGGCGTGTAGTGGCCATCGTATTGGGTGATGATGGCGCCATCGGCCCCCTTGGTGTCGCGCTTCATGGGCACGTGGTC
>CAZKKN010000082.1:533-6169 GCA_964553375.1 uncultured Eggerthellaceae bacterium
GCAGGCATGAACGCCCTCACCGCGCAGGTGGCCTTCGATCCCCAAGGCTGCATCGATCACCTGATGCACGTCCTCTTCGCTTTCGTAGGCCTTCTTCAAATCCGGGTTCTTCTCCAAGGCATCGGTGATGGTGATGCCCAGCTCGTCGCCGATGAGCTTGCAGATGCGATCGCCCACGCCATAGGGATAGTCCAGCACGCGAGCCGCGTCACGCACGGCGTTCTTCGCCTGGAGCTTGCCGAAGGTGATCACGCCGGCCACGTGGTCCTCGCCATAGACATCCTTGATGTGATCGATGACCTCGCCACGGCGCTCGTCTTCGAAGTCCACGTCGATATCGGGCATCTCCACACGCTCGGGCGAAAGGAAGCGCTCGAACAGCAGGCCGTTGGTCAGCGGGTCCAAGTCGGTGATCCCCATGGCGTAGGCCACGATGGCGCCAGCGGCCGAACCGCGGCCCGGCCCCACGCCTATGCCCTGGCTGCGAGCCCATTCGATATATTCCTGCACGATGAGGAAGTAGGCAGGGAAACCCTGCTGGATGATCACGCCCGCTTCGTATTCGTAGCGCTCCACCACATCCGGGCGGCGCTCCCTCAGCTCCTCGAAGCTATGGGCGAGCTCCGGGTCTGCGCCGGTGGGATCGCCGTAGCGCTTTACCAGCCCCTCCTCGCAGCGCTTGCGGAACCAGGTCTCCTCCGTCTCGCCTTCGGGCAGGGGGAAGCGCGGCAGAATGGAGTCGCGCTCCAGCTCAACATTGCATTTCTCGGCCAGCTCCACCGTGGTATCGCAGGCCTCGGGGAATTCCTTGAGCGCCTCGCGCATCTCCTCTTCGGACTTCATATAGAACTGGTCGTTGGGGAAGCGCATGCGCTTCACGTCGTTGATCTTGCTGCCGGTGCCGATGCACAGCATGATGTCGTGTGAACGGGAGTCCTCGCGGTTGAGGTAATGGAAGTCGTTGGTGGCGATGGTCTTGAACCCGCAGGTCTGGGCAACGCGGGTGAGCTCATGGTTCAGCTCGCTTTGGGTGAAGCCGCCGTCGGTCTTGATGCCCTGGTCTTGCAGCTCGATGTAGAAGTCGCCTTCATCGAAGCAAGCCGCGAGCTTGCGCGCCCACTCGCAAGCCTGGTCGAACTGCCGGTCATCCAAAAGCCGCGGTACGATGCCCGCCAGACAAGCCGAACAGCCGATGATCCCGTGGCCGTATTTCTGCAGCATTGCGTAGGTGGTGCGGGGCTTGTAGTAGAAGTTGTCCACGTGCGACTCGCTGACCAGGTGCAACAGGTTGTGGTATCCCTCGTTGGTCTTAGCCAGCAACAACAGGTGATACAGCTTGGGCTTGCCGTCACGGGCCAGAGTGTCGTCGGTGGTGAAATAAACCTCGCAGCCGTAGATGGGTTTCACGCGCTTACCCGTCTCCGCTTCCACGGCATCGCAAGCCGCAGCCAGCTCGGGCACACCAGACATCACGCCGTGATCGGTGATGGCCACAGCCGGCATATCGAATTCCGCGGCGCGGCGCACCATATCCTTCACGTGGGTCATGCCGTCCAGCAGCGAGTATTCCGTATGGTTGTGCAAATGGACAAAAGCCATGATCCGCGCTCCGTCTGTTCCGTCTTCGGTTATCCGCCTGCACGGCCCTTCGATATAATCCAGGCATCGTAGCAGGTCACATAAGGTTTTTTGAATCTCGCGTGGTAGGTTTCAAGTGCAGTCGCGTCTTGTTTTCTTCCGCTCAATCATACCAGCGCCGGCCCTCGACCGCCATTGGCAAACAGGGCTTTTTTGGTAACGGATGACAGAATATGCGATGGATGAATGAACCCTGAACCAGGTTTCGTTTTGCTTACCGGCGCGTAACAGACCCAGCGGCTCTGGAGAAAGCGGATACAATGAGGCCATGGTTGAATTACGCGTTTTGACACTTATCGTGATGAATCCCGGCGGTCCGTCGTTTCTGGTGATGGAGCCTCAAGAGGAGCATGCCTTCGAAGGGAAATCCCGGGTCATCCCCATCTGCATTGGCAACCATGAGGCCATTGGCCTGGGCACCGTGCTGGAGCATGCGCGGTTCAGCCGCCCCACCACCCATGACCTCATGCTTGATGCGCTCACCAATCTGGATGCGCGCATCGACCACGTTCTGATCCACGATGTAAAGAACGGCACCTTCTTCGCCCAGCTGGTGCTTGCCCAGCACGACCGGCTGATCACCTTGGACGCGCGGCCATCGGATGCCATCTCCCTGGCACTGCGTCAGGACGCGCCAGTCTATGTGGAGGACTCGGTGCTGGAGCGGGCCTCGTTCCCTTACATATATCATGAGCCCTTCGACGAAGAGCGCATGGTGGAGGATTTCAAGAACTTCCTCGAAGACGTCTCGCCGGATGATTTCGTCTAGGGTCTAGGCTGGAATCCGGCAGGGGTTACGCCAGAATCCAGCGGCGCTCGGCGGCGATACTGCTCACGTCGTTATGCCCCGGCAACACCAGGGTATCCGGCGGCAGTTGAGCCAACCGCGCTAGCGACGCCTCCATGGCGGCAGGGTCACCACCGGAGAAGTCCGTACGGCCGTGGGTTCCCCGGAAAAGCGTATCCCCAGATACCAGGACGGATGCCCCCTCACCTGAGGCGCTTTGGGCCGCATCCAGGAAAAGGCACAAGCTGCCAGGGGTATGACCTGGGGTTTCCATCACCTTCCAGAAATTACCGGCCACTTCCACGCTATCGCCGTCTTTGAGCATTACATCCACAGGACAGGCTTCGAAGGGGCGATGGCTCGGATCCAGTTCCACCTGGCCTGCGATGACCGGAGCATCGGTTTTGCTCGCCAGAACGCGAGCGCCCGTCGCATCGCGCAGGGCCTTGGCAGCACCCACGTGATCCCAGTGGCAATGGGTCAGCAAGATGGCCTCCACGGTGCGCTCGCCGATAACCTCCAGGATGCGCTGAGGCTCGCTTCCCGGATCCACCAGCAAAAGGCCGTCGTCGGGGCCAATGAGATACACGTTATTCTGGATGGGTCCCACCACCAGCATTTCAATCGGCACGCAAGGCCCTTCGGATCCAACGGCCATGGTCTTCCCTTCCTCGGTTATCATGTCGCGTTATTTGGTCGCACCCACGTACTCGCCCGGATACATGCGCCGCGCCTCGAACACGCCGTCGATCTCTTGGAGGCGCTTCAGAATCTCGTCCACATGGTGCACGTCAGAGAGCTGGAAGAGGAAGCGCATGCGCACGATGCCGTCGCGGCCAGTAGATGACGACGAATTCACCACGTTCACGCCCTCTTCGGCGAGGGTGGCCGTGACATCGCGCAGCAGGTTCATGCGATCAAGGGCCTCTATGTGGGTCTCCACGCGGAAGGTGGCGGCTTGGCTGCTTGCCTGCTCCCATTCAACCTCGATGATGCGCTCCGGCTCGCGCTTCAGGTCGGCCGCGTTAGGGCAATCGGCGCGATGCACCGACACGCCGCGGCCACGGGTCACGAACCCTATGATGTCGTCGCCAAGCACCGGGTTACAGCAACGCGAGAGGCGAACGAGCACGTCATCGAGGCCTTTCACCACCACACCCGTGGAGCTGTGGGTCTCATGGCGCTTCGGGCGCGCCACGCTGGTGATCATGGGCGGCATCTTGCCGGTGGACATGGCCGAAGCCCCGATGCCCGGCTTGCTCGCTTCCTCGTTCCCGCGATCCACCAGCAGTTTCAGCATGCGGTTCGCCACGTGCTGGGCGCTTTCGGCACCGGTGCCGATGGCCACCAGCATGTCCTCGTATTCCTTGTAGCCAAGATGCTCCGCCACGGATTTCAACGCGCGGGTTGCCTGGGTGTTCGAGATGCCCAGCCCGTGCTTGCGCATCTCCCGGCCCAGCCGGTCGTGGCCTTCCTGCAGGTCATCGCCGCGAGTGATCTTGGAGAAGAAGCTGCGGATCTTATTGCGGGCGCTCGGCGTTTTCACGAAATTCAGCCAACCGCGGGAGGGCGTGGCGCTTTTCTGGGTGAGGATCTCCACGCGGTCGCCCATCTGCAGGCTGTAAGTCAACGGGACGATCTTGCCGTTCACCTTGGCGCCTACGCAATGGTTGCCCACCTCGGTGTGGATGGAGTAGGCGAAATCGACCGGCGTGGATCCGGCGCGCAGGGATTTCGCCTCGCCGGTGGGCGTGAAGACGAAGACTTCGGATTCATCCAGGTCAACCTTGAGGTCTTTGAGGAACTCGCGGGAGTCTTGGGTTTCATCGGACCAGTCCACCATCTGCCGCAGCCACGCCAGTTGGTTCTCGAAGTCCACGTCCTTTTTCGCCTTGCCCTTGCTCTCCTTGTACAACCAGTGGGCAGCCACGCCGAACTCGCTTTTCTGGTGCATTTCCTCGGTGCGTATCTGCACCTCATGGGGGCGACCGGTGGGGCCGATCACCGTGGTGTGCAAGCTTTGGTACATGTTGTACTTGGGCATGGCGATGTAGTCTTTGAAGCGGCCGGGCATGGGGTGCCAAATGGTGTGCACCGCGCCCAGCGCCGAGTAGCAGTCCTTGACCGACGGCACGATGAGGCGCACCGCTATGAGGTCGTAGATCTCGCTGAATTCCTTGTCCTTTTTGGTCATCTTCTGGTAGATGGAGTAAAGATGCTTCGGGCGCCCCATGACCTGGGCGTCAATGCCCACCTTCTCCATCTCGTCCTTCAAGATGCCGATGACCTGGTCAAGGTACTCTTCGCGCTCGGAGCGGCTTTCGGTCACCATGCGCGAGACCTGCTTGTATTTGTAAGGCTCCAAATAGAAGAACGAGAGATCCTCCAGCTCCCATTTCACCGAGTTGATACCCAGCCGATGAGCAATGGGGGCGTAGATCTCCAGGGTTTCGCGGGATTTGAAGATGCGCCGGTCTTCTCGCAGGCTACCCAGGGTGCGCATGTTGTGCAGGCGGTCGGCGAGTTTGATCACGATGACGCGGATGTCCTTGTTCATGGCCACGAGCATCTTGCGGATGGTGGCCGCCTGCTCATCGGTGAGGCTGCCCACT
This sequence comes from uncultured Eggerthellaceae bacterium, assembly GCA_964553375.1. GTDB lineage: Bacteria > Actinomycetota > Coriobacteriia > Coriobacteriales > Eggerthellaceae > UBA9715. Next base: position 5,571 of record CAZKKN010000082.1, read on the forward strand.
TCGATGCGGGTGATCTTGGTGACGCCCTCAACCAAGGTGGCAACGTCTTCGCCGAAGAGCTCGGTGACGTCAGCGCGAGAGGTCTCCGTATCCTCGATGGTGTCGTGGAGCAATGCCGCAGCGATGGTTTCCACGTCCATGTGCAAGCTGGCCAGGATAATGGCGACCTCGATCGGATGGGAGATGAAAGGCTCGCCCGACTTGCGTTTCTGGCCCTGGTGGGCCTCACGGGCGAACTCGAAGGCGCGCACGAGCAGCGCTTCCTCATCCTCGCTCAAGTAAGCTGAGGTAGCTTCCATGAGGTCGGCGAAGCGCTCCTCGGGGCTGCCGCCTTTGGTGTGGCCGAAACCGTGCTCATGGGAATCGGGGGCTAAGGCGGTCTCTACGACATCGCGATAGGCCATCGCCATCCCCTTTCTTCCTGGTTACGTGCTGGCAGCTCGTCTCTTGTTCGGCCGGTAGCTTTCTATGATACCACCAGCTTACAACGACGGCTTCTGCATGTCAGGGGATGTAGTTAGGTCGGGAAAACTGGCAACGGGAACCTTCCGGGCGCGGTTTCTGCCAGAAATCTCGAGCAAAGTGCGTTTTCGAGCGCC
>CAZKKN010000083.1:0-6122 GCA_964553375.1 uncultured Eggerthellaceae bacterium
TGCTGCCCGTGAGCTCTATCAAGAAAAAGGGCTTTCTCACACTTCCGTTAAGGACATCACGAACCGCGTAGGTGTTACGCGATCGCTCTTCTATCACTATTTCACCGATAAGGATGCGGTCACCTCGGCGGTATTGGACGACTACATCAGCGACTACGTCGAGGCGCTGGCCCATTGGAACGAAGGCCGCCATGAAGGCGACATCGAACACGCCTTGGCAACGGTAGTGAAACTGTTGAGGCTTGGCCTTTTCGAAAACGATTCCTTCCATGCAGCTCTTGCCTCTCGTGAGAATGCAGCGCTCTATCTTGAATTCGTCAACCGCGTCGCACACCATTCGGCTACCTACATCATAGAAACCACCGTGCAAGACTATGCTGCTCTGCACAATATACGGATCAAACACCTGTATGAGACGTTCTATGTGCTCATCTTGGGTGTGATCGGATATCTGCGTAAACACCCCGACACTGACGACGCCGTCATTGCCGATGTGATTGCGCAGACGCTTTATTTGGAACAGCCGTAGATGCGGCTCTAGCCTAAGGAGGCGGTAGGAGATGTTGTTCGATGTGTACGGACCGAATGCGCTCTATCAATGGCTCGGGTTGGCCATGGTGCTCGTTTTGCTGATCTTGCTCAACGAGTTCGCGCGAAGGACGAAATTCGGCGGTATATTCATGTTCTTCGGTGTGTGCGGTGCTATGACCGTGTACTGTTTGGCCGTTGAGATCGGCGCCGCGATGGGTGCCGAATGGGCGCTTACAAATCCGACGCATACCGATATGAACAGCTGGTTCCATTATGCGAAGGTCTATGCCGCAACGGCAGGATGCATCGGCTTTATGATGATCAAATACAGCTGGGGCAAGATCGGACGTTCCCATTGGTTCAAGGCGTTTCCGTTCATCATCGTTGCTATCAACATCTTGATAGCGGTGGTCTCCGACTTCGAAAGCGCCATTCGTGCGTGGGGCACAAGCTGGGTATCGACCGAAGGTGTTGTTCTCAACGGTGGCTGGCACAACGTGTTCAACGGCGTCGCCGGTCTTTTGAATATCGCCTGTATGACAGGATGGTTCGGGATCTACATCTCCAAGAAGCGTCAGGATATGCTTTGGCCGGACATGACTTGGGTGTTCATCATCGCCTATGACCTTTGGAACTTCTGCTACACCTACAACTGCCTGCCTACCCATTCTTGGTACTGCGGCATCGCTTTGCTGCTCGCTCCTACTATCGCAGCATTGTTGTGGAACCAGGGTGGCTGGATCCAGAATCGCGCTTTCACGCTCTCAATTTGGTGCATGTTCTGCCAGATGGTTCCGATGTTCGCTAACGATTCCTCATTCGCAGTGCAGTCCGTGAATAATCCGGCTGTGAACACGGTCGTTGCGTCCATCGCCCTTATCGCCAATATCCTGGCTCTGGGTTATATCATCTACCGCTCCAAGAAGCTGCATGTGAATCCTTACAAGCAGGAAGTGTTCGTTGGTACCAAGGAATACGTCGAGGCCATGGAGCGTCGCGCCGATACCGCTTACCTGCTTGAGACCGAGCCCAAGAGCGCGACTCCGGCAGAGATCGCCGAGATGGTCGCCTACAACGAGCTGCCGGTTGAAGGTACTGTGGGTTATGTGTACGTAGCCAAAGACGATGCTGGCGACGTTGCCGTTGACGTGGAGAAGGTAAGCAAGGAGACGGTTGATGCATCCGGCACCGATACGGTGAAGAAGGAATAGCGCTTCTTATAGCCTGTACGTCATTCGGACGAATGAAGGGAGCGGCTTTCGGGTCGCTCCCTTTTCGCTGGGTGAGGTTTTGTGGCAAGATGTCAGATCATGGGTGATAACTGGGAGCTGATAGAGGGATTGCTGGCGGCCGAAGCAAATGGGAAGACCCCACGGCTCTTCGCTTCGCGCCGTACGCTCTTCGGAATCCCATCGGCGCTGGATAAGGAGTTGGATTCGTTGGCTGATCAGCAAGAGCGCAACGTGAGGCGAAAAGCCGGCGAGTCGGGAAAGGCAGCTGCGGGAGTCACGGGTCCTGCGGAGGTGGTGCATCCCCTGGAGCCGGTCTTCAACGACGATTCCCGGGTGCTCATCTTGGGAACCATGCCATCACCCAAATCCCGGGAGACGGGGTTTTACTACAATCACCCGCAGAATCGCTTCTGGCGGGTCATGGCTGCGCTTCTCGATGAGGAGCTTCCCCAGACCAACGATGAGAAGCGCGCACTTCTTCTGCGCCACGGCATTGCGCTTTGGGATGTGCTTGCCCGGTGCACCATTGAAGGCGCCTCCGATGGCACCATAGCCCAGTGCGTTCCCAATGACATCGCAAGGCTGATGGCCTTAACATCCGTGCAAGCCGTATTCTGCACGGGTGCTAAGGCCACCGAGCTTTACCGCAAGTACTGTCTGCCGGAAACAGGCGTGGATTGCATTCGCTTGCCTTCCACGAGCCCGGCCAATGCGGCAGTTTCGCTTCCAGAACTCATCGAAGCCTACCGAGTTATCCTGCCGCATTTGGCGAGCTGAGGGAGGGTGGCATCACTTGGCCTGCAAAGCGGGTTTCATCATGTTGCGGCCAGCGAAATAGGTGATCAGCATATATCCGCCATAGATCGCGAGCACCAGCAGTACGCACATCATGATGGGGCCGAAGGTGTTGGTGCCCAGCTGATTGAACAACTGGCTGGATAGTACGCCGATGGCGCAGGTTGAATGGCAGATGGCCAGACCTAACGGCACCAGGAAATAGATCAGCACCTGAGCGAAAAGCGAGCGGTTGAGCATGGATGAATCGGCCCCCAAACGCCAGAGCATCCGGTAGCGGGGCAGTGAATCCACGACGGTCGTGAGCTGCTGGATCGCCAGGATGGCTGCAGTGCTCAGCAGGAACACCAAACCTATGTAGAGCGTCAGATAGGTGATGAGCATGCGCAAGCCGCCGGACTGGGTGATCATCTCCGTTGCCAGGATGGTCTGGGTAACGGGGAACTGCTGCATGCTGTATATGATTTGCCCGGGCTCGGGGGTTGGGTCGCCTTCCGTAGGAACATAAGGCTGTACTGTGGCGATGATGGTCTCCAACGCGCGGTCGTTCTCAACTGCGGTCTTTCCGTTGTTTGCATACATCAGATTCAGATAACAGTAGGTGGGAATCGCTCCGGTATCCCTGATGGCGGCGATGGCCTCATCCGGTACGGCTACCATCACGCCCGTGTTCAGCATGGCTGCGTCCATGAGCTGCATGTCATGCACTTGGCCGTCGAAGCGCAGGGAGAGGCCGCCGACGTTCAAGTCCGTTTCAGATTCCGCGAAGGTCTTAGCTATATCCTCGGTGAAACTGGTGTTGTTGATGATGGTGCAGCGGCCGTCTTGGAGGTTGAGGGGTTCCATGCCGGCGATCTTGCATGCTGCATTCACGTCGTCTATGGATACCACGATGACCTCGGCGAGGAATCCTTTGTTATCGTGGTACGTGTTGACGATATCCCGCCCCTGCTGCGTATCGATGGACTCGGCGATGTCCATGAAGCTGGTTCCATCCACATGGAAGAAGTCCAGCTGGGCACATGAGCCTATCGTGGCATCCCATAGCTCGGGCGACCCGGCTCGCAGTGCATCCTCCATGCTCCAGTTGATAGCCTGTCCTTCGGCGTATCCTTTCGGATCTTCCTGCTCCATATCGCGCGCACGCGCAACGTCGAACGGTACGCCTTGCTCCTCCATCTGCTCCATCTCGGGAGCTGCGACCCACCAGATGTCCGCCCTTAGGCTTGCGCTATAGGGGTTTGAGGCATAGATGTCGCCGACGAACACGTTGATCAGCCCCATGCCCGTGGAGAATGTGGTGATGCTGAAGAACAGCAGCACGCAGATGGCCCAAAGGGATATGAAGGCGCTGTTCACGCGGCTGGTGATTTGGCGCAGGGTGAATGGGCGCAGCTTCTTCAGGTATAAGCCGCGGAAGCGTGTGATGGCGGCAACGGCGAAGCCGGCCAGGCTGTAGAAGAAGCCCAGGGAGCCGACGAGCATGAAGATGGTCGCCCGCAGGAAACGCGGGTCGTCCATCATGAGCATCTCGCTTTCGATGAGCTGTTCGTAGGCAAAGGCCAGAGCTGCGATGGATGCGATGAAGATGATGAGGCTCAACCAGGTTTTGCGTACGGGCGCTTTCTGGTTCTTCGCGTCGGCGTGGAGCAAGTCCACCAGTTGGTAGCGGTTCACCGATATGGTGTTGAAGATGGCCACCAGGATGAAGATGGCGCCGAAGCAGGCTACAGTGCCCAGGAACGCTTCGAAGCTGAAGACGAACTGGTAGTTGGTGATGGTCGTCCCGAACAGAGCACCGGTTACGAATGAGAGGCCTTGGGCGGCCAGGATCCCCAGAATCAGGCCTACGGCCAAGGAAGCCAACCCGATGAGCACGGTCTCGCAGATTATGATGCGCGATACCTGGCTGCCGTTCATGCCCATGATCTCGTAGATGCCGAATTCCCGCTTGCGGCGGCGGATGAGGAACCCGTTGCTGTAAAGCACAAGGAATCCCAGAACGCAGGCGATCACCAGCGAGAACATGTTCATGAAGTAGCCCAGGTTGTCGAATATGGACTTTCCAGCTGCCATCTCTTCGGCATCGAAGAGCACCTGCTGGCTCCCCAGGGAGTTGAATGCATAGAACATGGCCACGCCCAATGTGAGCGTGATGAAATAGATGATGTAGTCGCGAATCGACCGGCGTACGTTGCGTAAAGCGAGTTTAAACAACATGGCCGGCCTCCCCACCCAGGAAGCTCACAACCTCCATGATGCGGGCGAAGAATGTCTCGCGGTTCAGGTCACCGCGGCGGACCTCGTTGAACAGCACGCCATCGCGCAGAAACAGCACGCGGTCGGCGTAGGAGGCGGCGAACGAGTCGTGGGTCACCATGAGGATCGTAGCCCCTAACTGGCGATTCATCTCCTCCATGACCTCCAGCATCACGGCGCTATTGCGGGAATCCAGCGCTCCTGTGGGCTCGTCAGCTAAGATGAGCTTAGGGTCGCCCACGATGGCGCGAGCCGCTGCCACGCGCTGTTTCTGACCGCCGGACATCTGATAGGGGTAGCGGTTCAACTCCGCTTCCACGCCTAAGGTCTGGGCTATGCTGTTCACGCGCTGCGGGATGGAAGAGGACGGCTCGCCTTTGATGGTGAGTGCCATGGCGATGTTCTCGAATCCCGTGAGGGTGTCCAACAGATTGAAGTCTTGGAAGATGAATCCCAAGGAGTTGCGGCGGAATTTGGCGAGGGACCTGCGGGAGAGCTGGGTGATGTCGCGGCCGCCGATGATGATCTGGCCCATGGTCACCTTATCAATCGTGGCTATGCAGTTGAGCAGCGTGGTCTTGCCAGAGCCCGAAGGCCCCATGATGGCTACGAATTCGCCTTCGGCCACGTCGAAGCTCAGACCCGCCAAGGCCCGTGTGGCTGAGTCCTTGGCACCGAAGGTCTTTTGCACCTGGCGCACGCTCAGCATGGGGCAGGGAGTGCAATCGCGTCCAGCGATGCTATGTGCGGGAGTTGCCGACACCCTCATGGTTAGCCCACCGCCTTTGCGGCGGCGCTGTACTTCTCGGCGCGCGGCACTTGGTTTGCCAGAATCACGCCAACGACCACAAGGCCCGTGAGCGTGAGGAATACTGTTGCGACTGTTTTCATGATCTTCTCCTTTCGGCTCCAGCTCGGTGCTTGCCGAGCTTTGAGAAAATCTTAGGAGCAAAGGAAAGCGCTCACCATCGATTCGCCTTACATGTAGCTTACAGTAACGTAAGACAGGCCGCGCACATGCGTAAGCATGTAAGGCGCGAATCCGTCCATGCGGCGGTGCGAGCTGATCGAACGCTGTCGCATCCTAATCAGGCAGGCAAGCGCCATCGCCCTACGGCTGCTCGCCGCGAAGGCTTACTTCCACCTGCCCATCACCTCGCGGCTGCGCAAGCGGGCTCAGGCGCTTGCCTGCCTGATCCTCATTTGCGCCTTACAGTCGCCTTAGAGCACGCCCCGGTCAGGGTCGCGTTTTGGCTTCGGCTGCGGGATTCTGTGGTGGGTTATACCACAGAATCCCTTGCCTGC
>CAZKKN010000084.1:0-5858 GCA_964553375.1 uncultured Eggerthellaceae bacterium
AGGGTGAGGCGCTTGCGCAGCCGCGATTCGATAAGCGGGTGAAGAAGCGCTTACGCGGCGAGCAGCTGTAGCCGAACCCTCCACTTGCAGCCATGCAGAATCTATAAGTTGGTATGCGTTTACCCCATCCCCGGATAGCGCGAATCGTCCGCATAGTCCATGAACCTCGTGTACTCAGGCACGAACGAAAGGCGGATGTCGCGCGTAGGGCCGTTACGATGCTTGGACACGATGAGGTCGGCGGTACCCAGGGGCGGTCGACCATCGGATTCCGCCTCCGCCTCATCCAGGCTGCGGTCGATGAACATAACGATGTCGGCATCTTGCTCGATGGAGCCAGATTCGCGCAGGTCAGAAAGCTGCGGGCGCTTCTTGCCGCGCATCTCCACAGCACGGGAGAGCTGGGAAAGCGCAATGACCGGCATGTCCATCTCCTTTGCGAGGATCTTCAATCCGCGGGAGATCTCGCCCACCTCCACAGCGCGATTGCCGTCGCGCCGCGCGGTTTGGGGTTGCATGAGCTGCAGGTAGTCAACGATGATGAGGCCCTTTTCACGCTCGATGCCACGCAGTTCGCGCCGAGCTTTCGCCCGCGCCTCAAGGATGGAAAGCCCCGGGGTGTCGTCGATGTATAGGTCCAACTTGGCCAAGCGGTTCGAAGCGTCAGCGATAGCGCCCCAATCGGCCTCGGAGATGCTCCCCGCACGAATCTTCGACAAGCTCACGCGCGCATCGGCGCACAAGATGCGCTGCACCAGCTGGCCCGCGCTCATCTCCAGCGAGAAGAACACCACGGTGGTGCCCTTGCGCGCGGCATTCACTGCCAGGTTCAATGCGAAGGAGGTCTTACCTACCGCAGGACGCGCCGCCAAGATGATGAGGTCGCCGCCACGCAGGCCATGGAATAGGTCATCGGCATCTTTGAACCCCGTGGGCACGCCGGCGATGTGGGACTTTTGATCCGCCAGCTTGGCAAGCTCCTCAAAAGCGTCGGACAGGAGCTCATCCATTTTCACGAATGTGGAAGAGACGCGCTTCTCGGTCACGTTGAAGAGCATCTTCTCAGCATCTTCCACCACTTCGTCCAGGTCATCGGGCGCATTGTACGCAAGGGCGCTTATCTGAGTCGAAGCGAAGATGAGCTCGCGCAAAATGGAAGTGCGCTTCACGATGTCCGCATGATTGGACCAGTTGGTGAGGGCGTAGGCGTTATCGGCCAGATCCACGATATACGGACGGCCGCCTACGGCGTCAAGCTGACCTGAGGCATTCAAGTTATCCACCAGGGAGATCTGGTCGATGGGGATGCGCCGGTTGCTCAAGTCCGAGACCGCTTCGAAGATGATCTTATGGGCCGGACGGAAGAAGTCACTGGGCTTCAGCTTGATCAGAATCTCCTCCATGACCTCGGAGTTCAGGATGCAAGCCGCAAGCACCGATTTCTCAGCTTCAATGTTATGGGGAATTGTCTTGTTATTATCTTCGCTCGCCATCTTCGCCTCTCAACGGGATGTGTCCGACCATGGTACCCCAAAAGAAATCCCAGATGGCTCCTCATTTCGGAGGTGCGCAAGCCGAGCTGCGACCTTCCACAACTCCCTGTGAAAAACCCCTCCTTCCCTAGCTTGGGAAAGAGGGGTTATCCACACCATTCCACCGTTTCAACAGTGGAAAAGTTTTTATTCTTCTTCGGCGGATTCCGCCACTTCGGCGGCGAGCTCGGCTACGGTGTTCGCTGCCTCAGCCACCTCTGCATCCAGATCAGCAGCTTCTGCGTTGCCTTCAGCTGCCTCGTCAGCAGCAGCGTCAGCGGCATCCACAGCCACAGCTGCAGCCACCTCTTCAGCATCCACAGCAGCAGCCTCGGTCTCGGCGTTCAGCACGGCGTCGGGGTTGGCCTCGTCCACCACGATGATCTTCACCTGGGCTTTGATCTCGCGGTACAGCGAGATCTCAACGGTGTACTCGCCCACAACCTTGATAGCCTGGCGAATATCCACGCGACGGCGATCGATCTCGATGCCCTTCTCTTCCTGAATGCCGTCAACCACCATCTGCGTGGTCACGGAGCCGAACAGCTGGCCCTCTTCGCCAACCTTGGCCTTGACCACGATCTCGGTGCCCTCCAGCTGCTCTTTCAGAGACTCAGCATTGGCGATGCGCACTTCCTCGCGCTTGGCGATGTTCTTACGGCGCTGCTCAAGCTGCTTCAGATTGCCGGGCGTAGCTTTCACAGCCTTGCCGGTACGCAGCAGGTAGTTGTTGGCGAAACCACGAGCCACCTCAACGATGTCGCCTTCGCCGCCCTTGCCGCGCACTTCCTCTTGAAGGATGACTTTCATCTCTATCCTCCTTCGTTAATCGCGATGGCGACGACGGTCGCCGCGACCGCTCACAGCGGGCACCGAATACGGCATGAGCGCCATGATGCGGGCACGCTTAACGGCATTGGCAATATCGCGCTGATGCTGCATGCAAGCACCGGTCACGCGGCGGGGCTTGATCTTCCCGCGGTCGGTCACGAACTTCCGCAGAAGCTGCGTGTCCTTGTAATCGACGAAGTCCACCTTATCCTTGCAGAACTGGCAGTGCTTGCGTCGAGGCTGTTTAGAATAATCGGCCATTTATTAACCTCACTTAAGCTCTCGATTAGAACGGAATGTCATCATCGTAGACAGAAGCGGAAACATCCACGGCAGGGGCCGCAGCAGGAGCAGGCGACGCAGCCTGATAACCCCCATCGGCGGATCCGGAAGATTGCTGGTATCCGCCCTGGCCGCCATTGCGCGAGGACATGAACTCAAGCTCATCAACAACCACTTCGATCTTGGAGCGCTTCTGCCCGTCGCGCTCCCACTGGCTCCAACGCAGTTTGCCTTCGATGGCCACCTTCATACCTTTGGTCAAGATGTTAGCCAGGCTCTCCGCACGGTTGCCGAACAGCGTGCAATCGATGAAGTTGGCATAATCTTCCCACTCGCCGGTCTGAGAATTGCGGCGCCGATCGTTCACGGCCACGCCGAAAGAAAGGATGGCCATGCCCGATTGGGTGCGCCGAAGCTCCGGTTCGCGGGTAAGATTTCCGCTGATAATCGCTCGATTGATGCTCATAGTTCCACCTCTTCTAACCTTGCGCCCTAAAAGGCGCCTTCATTAGTCGCGATCGGTGCGGCTAACAATCATGTGACGCTCTACGTAGTCACTAATGCGCAGCACGCGATCAAGCTCTGCAATGTGGTCCGGATCGGCATGGAAGTCGATGAGGATGTAGTCACCCTCGGACAGGTTATTGATCTCGTAAGCGAGTTTGCGCTTGCCCCAGTCATCGACGTTGTCGATGGTGCCTTCACCTTCGGTGATGACTCCCTCGATGCGACCCATCACGTTGGCGCGGGTCTCCTCCTCAAGGGTGGGGGCAACAAAGAACAGCAATTCGTAAGCCTTCATCAGCTCACCTCCTCTGGACTAAACGGCTCCGGTCGGTGCTGGTGTGCCGGAGCAGGATTAAAACAACCCGCTCATTCTAGCAAAACTCCCACCAGAGCGTCCACCTTCACAAGAACATCGTTTTCGGAAGGTCCGGATATCCGGCTGGAGGCCGATAAAACCAGTCGATACCCAAGACATCCCACCGCGTTCTCGGAAGCGGATTCCAGAAAACAGCAGCCCCTTCGACTTACCCGAATCTCGACTCGGGTAAACCCTGCAAAACCTCACTTCATCGCATTTCCCCTCCAATCGCCTCCTCGCCGATCCCTTATCAGACTAGCGGCGCCCGAGTTATATCGCCTTAGCCTTTCAACCACGGGCCAACCTTACCGCAGGTCATGCTTACAGTTCTAGCCTCCTGGCTGTCCATTTTCATTCCAATGACCCTAACGAATCCCTATCCGTTCCTTCCAAATTCCCAACAAGAATATCCTCTGGATTCGCCAGTGTTCTTACCCGGATTCGACCGAAGCCAAACAAAAAAGGATGCAGCCCATTTGCTGCATCCTTGATTCGAAGCGCTCGGAAGACCCTGAAAAGCCAAGCCTAGGCTCAGTCCTCGGATTCTTCCTCATTGATGGCGCCGGAGAACTCCTCGATCCGGTAATCCTCATCGGGGTCGAGGCCCACCATATAGTTCAGACAACTCGCGACATAAATGGGCTCCTCGTCAAAACTGTAAGTGTCCTCGCCGGTCACGCGATAAAGCAACCCAATGGCATGACCGTACTCGTCGCCCGGCACGCCACCCTGGGCGATGATCGCATCACGATTGCCGTTGGGTGTCTCCACGAACCCGTCATAGCAAAGCCCGTAGGCCGCAGCCCCCGTTGCATGCTCCACCGTATGACGCGCATCAGCGAAGCACGCTTCGGGAGAGTCGCAATCGTGCTCCTCCATGAACAGCGTATCGCCCACAGCCAACGCCGAGAACGGCACCACTGCCTCGCCCTTTTCCAGGCGTTCCTTTGCATCTTTCAGGCAGTAGCGCAAAACGCTTTCGAGCACTGCCGGGATCTCAATCCGCTCTTGCTCAGCCACCATAGCCCCCAATCATCAGTGAGTCGTGTCCGGGTTGTCCGGTTCGGCCGCCTCACCCGGTTCGTCCAATTCGTCCATACATTATTGCACATAAGCGTACCGCCTTGCTGCAAATCACCCCTGCTCCCGCACCAGCGAATCAGCTCCGCGCCAAAACCTCACTGGTCGCCCTGGAATGAAGCGGGTAGATTTAAGGTCAGATTCAGAAAGAAGCAACCTAGCCAGGGAAGCGCCGATCTTGGACTCTGCAACCCGCCTATGAAGACAGGCAAACGGCAAGCATGCGCTTGCAGAGGGGAAGAGGGTCCAATCAACGGCACAAGGAGAGCGGTTGGGTTGATGGCGGTTGTGGGAGGTCAGGTCTGCAAGCGGGAGGAGTCATTGGGTTGATGGCTCTTGTGGGAGGTTCGATGTCGGAAACCGGGGGGACTAGTTGAGTTAAGCAGGGTTATGGGTGGGTTAGACGGCCTTTTTGCAGGTTAGGAAACGGCGGAAACCCTGTGACCTGGGGTTTTGCTAGCGCCTCGATGAAACAGGCGCGCACTTTCGCTCCAAACCCTCCCATAACCCTGCTTAACTCAACTACTCCCCCCCCTCTTAACGATTGGACGCACGGGTTGCGCGGAATCACGGCATGGAAAAGCCGAGGGAACCATCCCGGCTCTCTTGTATGTCAGGGGACGGATTATGTCAGGGGACGGGGATGATGGCATAATCCGTCCCCTGACATACTGACACACGAGGCCGCCACAGAAAGCCAAGGCGCGACCCCGACCAGGGCCGCGCCTTCAACATGCGGGACATTGGCTTGCCGAATCACGCAATGCAGCTCTTACAGGTCCTCCAACGAATCCACATCCAGGGGCTTCTCCACCGAGGCGTTGTACTTCCCCTCCGGATCCACATCGATCAGCACATGGTCGCCCTCCATGAGGTTCCCATGCACCACCTGGTCGGCAATGCGGTCCACAACCTCGCGCTGGATCAGGCGCTTCAGCGGCCGCGCGCCGAACACCGGGTCGTAGCCGTCGATGGCAAGCGACTCCAAAGCGGCCGGCGTAACGTCCACGGTAACGCGCCGGTCGGCCAGGCGCTCTCGCACATCGCGGAGCAGCAGCTGCACGATGGGCTCGATGTCGGCGATGGTGAGCGCGTTGAACGTCACGATGTCGTCGATGCGGTTCAGGAACTCCGGGCGGAAGGTCGCGCGCAGCGCCTCCTGGATGCCCACCTGCTCGGCTTCCAGATCGCCGTTTTCCTGGTACTCGCGAATGAACTGCGAGCCCACGTTGGACGTCATGATTATGATGGTGTTCTTGAAGTTGATG
>CAZKKN010000085.1:0-5717 GCA_964553375.1 uncultured Eggerthellaceae bacterium
TGCATGGGCTCATGCACCGGCTGGCGGCTGATGACGCCGGGAGCCTTGAATTCCACGGGCCTGCGGCCCTCGGCCTCGATGGGGCCTTTGCCGTCGATGGGCATACCCAGAGCGTTCACCACGCGGCCGAGCATGCTCTTGCCCGAAGGGACGCTCATGATCTGGCCGGTGGTATGCACCTGGTCGTTCTCTCGGATTGCAGTGACATCGCCGAGAAGCACGGCACCGATCTCATCTTCCTCGAGGTTCTGGACCAGGCCGTAAACGGTCTTGCCACCCTCGCCGATGAACTCCAAAAGCTCGCCTGCCATGGCGCTCTTCAGGCCGTCCACGCGGGCGATACCGTCGCCGACCTGGATGACCGTGCCAACTTCGCGGGAATCGACACCCATCTCCAAGCCCGCAAGCTGCTCACGCAGGGCCGCGTCGATGGATTGTGCGGTAATTTCAGTCACTAGCATTCACCTCCGTTTCATTAATTCAGTAGAGCTTCGCGGATCTTCTCGATCTGCGTCTGCAGGCTCGCGTCGATGCGCTCGCCCATCGTGCTCATTACAATGCCGCCGAGCAGAGAGGCGTCAACGCGCTCGTTCAGAACGGCGGTCTTACCCAGCTCGGTTTCGACTTTCTTCTTGATTAGGTCGCGCAGATGGTCGTCAAGCTCGATGGCCGTCGTCACATCCACGATGATGATGTTGAGTTCGCTGGCCATACGGTCTTGGAACTGCTCCATGACGCGTCCGAGGTAATCAACCTCTTCCCGCTCCGCCATCACGGCCAGCACATTGAGCAGCGCCGGCTGGATATCGGCGAAGACGCCACGAACCACCTGTGCCTTCTGCTGAGGGGTGTAGCCCGGGTCCTTCATGGCGGAATCGAACTCCGCATTGCCATGGAGGGCGGCTACTATCTCCTTGCCCTGAACGCACGTCGCAAGCACGCCTTCGGATCCGCCATCGTTCAGCGTAGCCTCGAAGAGAAGCTTCGCATAGGTAGCGACCTGTTCTTGTACGATAAGGCGATTAGTTGGCATGGAAACTGCCCGCCTCGTTTATGTAGCGCTCGATGACCTTGCGGTGCTCAGCATCGTTGAGATCCTGGGACACCAGGCGGGACGCCGCATCGATGGCGAGGTCGGCCACGGAGCCCTTGAGCTCGTTCATGGCCAGCTGCTTCTCGGCCTCGATGGCATTGCGTGCCTTCTCGATCATTGCCGCGGATTCTTCTTGGGCCTGCTTCGTAATGTCTGCGCGTACGGCCTCGCCGGTCTCCTTGGCCTCAGCCACGATGGTCGCAGCCTGGGCTTTGGCATCGGAGAGCTGCTTTTGGTACTCCGCCAAGGTGCGCTCGGCTTCGATGCGCGCCTCCTCGGATTTCTGCAGCGCCTCGGCGATGGTCTTCTCGCGCTTCTCCAGCATGGCCTCGAATTTGGGCCAGCCGGCCTTGTACAGAACGATTACCAGGATGATGAAGGCGATGAGCATGGGAACGAACTCGATCGGATCCGGCAGGATCGCGGCCACGCCTTCCTTCCCTTCCGCGAACGCGAGCACTGGGAAAGCAAACGACAGGCTTGCAGCAGAGGCCATGAGGCCCGATGCCCAAGCGGTTGCTTTTTTCGCTCTTTTGTTCACGCTCGTAACCTCCTTCAAGTCTTTGAGTTCTTTCAACGACTTGCCGAAGTTACAGGATGAACGCCAGCACGAAGCCCAGCAGTGCAAGAGCCTCGGCCAGAGCGGCAGCGATGATGAAGTTGGTGAACAGGCGGCCGGCCAGCTCGGGCTGACGGGCGGAGCCGGTGCAGCAGCCGTGGCAGGCGATGCCGATGCCGATGCCAGGGCCGATGGCCGCGCAACCATAGCCAACCAGCTTAAGCGCGTTGATGATAAAAGTAATCTCTTCCACGATTTCCTCCTTTGCCGTCTTCGCATCCTATCGCGTAAGACACCCGGTTTTACTATGTTTATCGGCCGTGGATTAGCCGATGAAACCTGATTGAACGCCCCGAGGGGCAGGCGGCGGCCCTTGGGTTAATGGGCCGATGTGGCCAATTGTATGTATACCGCCGAAAGGATGGTGAACACGTAGGCCTGCAGGAATGCCACCAAGCACTCCAGGGCATACATGGCCACCAAGAACACGAGCCACACCAGGGAGATGCCGCCGAAAAGCGGGGTCGCGCCCTGGATGACCGAGAGCAGGAAGCACGAGGACATCAACGAGAAGATCCCCAGAGCCATGTGACCTGCGAACATGTTGCCGTAGAGTCGGACTGCCAGCGTGAGCACGCGAATCACCAGGGAGACGAACTCGAAGAACCAGATGATCGGCACCATGGGAGCCGGCAGACCCGACGGGGCGATGGACTTGATGTAGCCCCAGCCGCCATGGGTCTTAATGCCCCAATAGTTGAAGTAGACGAACGAAACCACCGAAAGGGCCCACGTGATGGAGAGGGCGCCGGTGGGGGTCTTGCAGCCCGGGATGAGGCCCACGACGTTGGAGATCAGGATGAAGAAGAACAGGGAGGCCAGCAGCGGCACATGCTTCTTGTAGCCGTGGCCGATGACGCCTTCGCCCATATCCTTGCGCACGAACTGATAGCCGTACTCCACCATGTTGATGAACTTGTTGTTGGGCACCACGGTGAGTTTGCGCCCTGCCACCAGCACGACGATGAGCGTCAACGCCAGCGTGATGAACATCCAGAACACATACTGGGTGATACCGATGCCGGAATTACCGAACTCCACGACGAATGCGGGGTCGAAGGACTCCTGCAGATGCACGACGAGCTGGTTTACCATCGCTAATGGATCCACTTGCTGCTCCCTTTCCACTCCTAGCGTAATTGCTTCGTAACGCCGAATGCCACGGCGCAGACCACCAGGCCCGCCGCCATAGCCAGCGCAAACGGCAACGTTTGATCACGGAATGCCACCAGGCACACCACCAGGGCGACGGCCAGGATCGCAAAGGATCCCAAGACTCCCAGAAGCAAAGCTCCGGCGTGGCCCAGGTTGCTCGTAGGCGTTGCGTTGCGCGCGAGTTTCATGCCCTTCACCAGGGGAAGAAAGCTCACGATGCCCACAACGGCTCCCAAGATGATTGCGATTACCATAGCTTGCTTTCATCGTCGTGGGCGCCAATGCACCCGTGATAAACCCAGATTATGGTAACGGAGTACAAAACCCCCACGCGACTAGTAACGGGGAATAGAAGGATATTCGACGCGAGCGGTTGCGGGGCCAGGTGAACCGCCCGAACCCGCAGGCGAGCGGTGCTATCCGATTACCCGATAGGGTATTCCGGCTTCCTCCAACATGCCCAAGGAGAGCTCATCCGGGTAGGGATTGGCATAGATTATCTCCTTGATCCCCGCATTGATGAGCATCTTGGCGCAGGTGATGCAGGGTTGGGTGGTGATGTAGATCTTCGCCCCGGAGATATCGATGCCATAGCGCGCCGCCTGGATGATGGCGTTTTGCTCGGCGTGAAGGCCGCGGCAGATCTCCTGGCGCTCACCGGACGGCACCCCCAGCTTCTCGCGCAAGCACCCCACCTTGCCGCAATGCTCCATGCCCTCGGGCACGCCGTTGTAGCCTGTGGCCAGAATACGATTGTCCTTCACGATGACGGCTCCCACAGCGCGCCGCACGCAAGTGGTGCGCGAGGAGACCTGTTGGGCCAGGTTTGCGAAGTACTCATCCCATGACGGGCGCTCTTGAACCATGGTGTGCTCCTTAAAAGTAGGCTACTGAAGGGCCATGATCTTCTGCACGCGGCCCGTATGGCGACCGCCGGCGAAATCGGTGGTGAGGAATGCATCCACGATGGCACGATTGACGGCATCGTCCACGAAGCGGCCGGAAAGCGCCACCACGTTTGCATCGTTATGCTCGCGGCTCAAAGCGGCGAATTCCGGGGTGGTCACGTTGGCGGCCCGCACCCCATCGATCTTGTTGGCGGCGATGGCCATGCCTATGCCGGTTCCGCAGACCAGAATGCCGCGCTCAGCGCTTCCCGCCGCCACAGCTCGGGCCACCTTCTCTGCGAAATCCGGGTAATCCACCCGGCCGTCATCGGCCGGACCCATATCGGTCACTTCATGCCCGGCTTCGGTCAAATAGGCGACCAGCCGCTCTTTCTCCTCGAATCCAGCGTGGTCGCTCGCGATGGCTATCTGCACGATGACTCCTCCCTTTTTCCTGGCATTATAGCCGTTTCCGCGCTGCCAAGGGAGCGTTATAGGGTACGGCGGATGGCTTCGCGCCAACCTTCCAGGCGAGCGAGCAGGCGCTCGTCGTTCTCGTCGGGGAAATAGATCCTGTCGGCCTCCCGCAGATGGCGCAGATCGTCAAGGGAACCCCAGAAACCGCTGCTCAGCCCCGCAAGGTAGGCAGCGCCCAGGGCTGTGGTCTCAATGCACTCGGGGCGGCGCAGCGGCTTGCGCAGGATGTCGCTTTGGAATTGCATGAGGAAGTCGTTAGCCGACGCTCCCCCGTCCACGTTAAGCACTTTGAGGGGTATCTCCGCATCGGCCTCCATAGCCACCACGAGGTCGCGCACTTGAAACGCCAAGGCCTCCAAGGCGGCGCGGACGATGTGGGCGGCAGTGGTTCCCCTGGTAAGGCCGTAGATGGCGCCACGAGCCTCGGCATCCCAGTAGGGCGCGCCCAGCCCGGTGAACGCCGGCACCACATAAACGCCGTTGCAGCTATCGACGCTGCAGGCGAGTTCTTCGGATTCCTGGGCGGTCTTGATGAGCCCCAGCCCATCGCGCACCCACTGGATGAGCGCACCTCCCATGAACACGCTGCCCTCCAGAGCGTATTCCACGGGACTTCCCGGGCCGCTCGCAGCGATGGTGGTGATGAGCCCGTTTCGGGATCGCGGGGCGCTGATACCCGTATTCATAAGGAGGAAGCAACCGGTTCCGTAGGTGTTCTTCGCCTGGCCCGCCTCAAAGCAGCATTGGCCGAAAAGGGCGCTTTGCTGATCGCCCGCAACGCCGCAGATGGGGATGCCATCCATCACCCCATCGCGCCCGGTCACGCCGAACGACCCCGAAGAGGGGCGCACCTCGGGCAACAGGGATAGGGGGATGTCGAACAGCTCGCACAGCCAAGGATCCCACTCCAAGGTATGGATGTTGAAGAGCATGGTGCGGCTGGCGTTGGTGTAGTCCGTGGCATGGACCGCGCCATTGGTGAGCGCCCAGATAAGCCAGCTATCCACGGTGCCGAAGGCGAGTTCACCCTTATCGGCCTTCTCCCGAGCGCCGGGTACGTTGTCTAAGATCCACTTGATCTTGCTTGCCGAGAAATAGGCATCGGGCACGAGGCCCGTCTTCTCGATGATGGTCTGGCGCACCTCCGGGTCCGAGCACAGGGCATCCACGATAGGAGCCGTGCGGCGGCACTGCCACACGATGGCATTGAAGACCGGTTCTCCCGTCTCGCGATCCCAAACGATGGTGGTTTCGCGCTGGTTGGTGATGCCGATGGCATCGATGTCCTCCACCTCCACGCGGTTAGCGACCAGAAGCTCGGTCATGGTGCCCAGCTGGGCCGAGAGGATATCCTGGGGATTGTGCTCCACCCAACCTGGATGGGGGTAGTACTGGGGAAACTCCCGCTGGGCAGATCCCACCACAGCCCCTCGCCGGTCGATGAGCACGCTGCGCGCAGAGGTGGTTCCCTCATCCAAAGCAATGA
>CAZKKN010000086.1:0-5648 GCA_964553375.1 uncultured Eggerthellaceae bacterium
TCAAAGCCCCCTTTCAATTAAATTGCAAGGCAAGAGATAAAATACCCCCCCCCCCGAGAGATTCTGTCAAGCGAGCAGAAGACGAAACGGATGCAACGCAGGGAACAGTTCCCCCGCATCTCGCTTGCGAAACGCAATCATCGCAAGCGCATAGCCTCTCTGCGCGCATTACATATTCGGAAGGTTCTTGTAGACGCCTTGCCTGTGTCCGACGCGCACTACCTCGACGACAAGCTCGTCCTCTTCGATGCGCGCGAGGATGCGATAGCTCCCGACCCGATAGCGCCATCCTTGCCGCGTGCCCTGGATTGCCTTCGACCCAGGCACGCCTTTCGGGTTGTCGCTTCCATCCAGGTTGTCCTTTACCCATTTAACGATCATGAGGCGCTGCTTCTCGGAAACGGCCCTCAACAGCCTTTGGCCCGCAAGTATTCTTCCAGAAATGGAACGGCAAAACTCACCTTGCCTCGTTCGGGCGACAATATGATTCCTGAATCAATGAGCCTACGCCGGTACTTCTGGGCGTAATCGGGGCTTTCGCCCATCGCCTTCGCGACGTCTGACATCTTTGCAGGGACACCAACTTCCACCATGGCATGCAGGAAATCGACGTCCTTGGCAGAAAGAGCAGCCAGCGTCGTCTTGCAGACGTCATTCTCGTAGTCTTCCTGGGCGGTTCGCAGGGCCTCGCCAAGAGACTCGTCGTCTAAGACGCCGTCTTCTGGAGAATAAAGCGCTACGTTGTGCCCGATAAGCTGCAGCAAATAGGGCGACCCGTTCACCGCATGGGACGCAGTGCGGCGCAAGTCGCTCGACAGGCTCAAGCCAAGCCGTTCGAACGATTCCTTGTAGAACGCATCCACGTCAGCGAACGACAGCGGCCCCAGCTCGGTCTTGCGGGCCCGGTTCAAGAAGGTTAGCACCTTGTCGTTGAGCGTCGCCGATACGGCCCCTGGAAGCCCTGCCATAACCATGGCGATGTTCAGGCCCTCTCCGACGAGTTCCTGATAAGCGATTACGATCTGGCGAATTTCAGGCGAATTCGCCTGCAGCTCGTCGACCAGGATGAGAATCCCTTTCCCTTCCTTGGAAAGAACGCGTGCGAGCTGGGTGAGCTTATGCTGGAAGCTTTTCGATTCCTGCACCTCGCGCGTGAACTGCAGGCCTGCCGAGAACCCCAGCGCACCAAGGCTTCCGCCGGCAACGCGCAACTTTTGCTTACCTATACCGTTCTCGCCGGCATCTTGGATCTTCTCAACGATGCGCTCAAGCATCCCCTCGGAAGCGATAGTCGGGGTGGCCACAACGAAGCCCGCATCCGAGGCTCGTTCCGCCAACTCCCAAAGCAGCACGGTTTTGCCACTGCCTCGCTGACCCAACAGAACAACTGCCCGGTCGCGGCTTCCCGGCGCACTTCCCAACCCTGCAAGAAGCTCTGCGAGCACCGACTCCCGGCCAACGAGCTTGCTCGGTCGGTTGCCGAACGAAGGAGAGAAAATGGGGTCTGCAACCATGATGCGACCTCCTTGAGGCGTCTTCGCAGTCTTGTAAGTTTTCCTTTCTTTCCTATTTTTTCCTTTTTTTCCTTTTCGTCAAGAGAGATCTAGTCCTTTCGCTCCTTATGAAACCGATACACGAAGATGGTATGATATTATTTTGATGTAAAAGTAATTTAGGAAGGCGAAGCGTGGTTATGGGAACCGAACCCTTCATCGTGGGAGTGCTCTACGAATCAGACGAGTGGTCCGACCACAAACTGACGGCAGAGTTGGAAAAGCAACTCGCCAGCGCAGCGGAAAACGGCGCCATTGAAGGACCCGTTCAGGTGAAGCTCATCCTCATGGAGTCGCCCAGCTGCATTGAGGAAGCACTCGGATGCGACCTGTTGATAAGCCGCGTGTTCGCCAGTGCCCAGTTCCGCGGGCACAACCGCTCTCTTGCCGCCATGAGCGAACTCTGCAACGTCCTCGTTCATGCTGGTATCCCTATGATCAATCCACCTCGCGCCCACTCCTTCGAGACGGACAAGGAAGCCGCCACTAAGGCCCTCGCTGCAGCCGGCCTTTCCGTCCCGGCAATTTATGACCGCGGCCTGCCGGATGCCCTCAGCGACGCAAAGCCCCGCTACCCGGCCATCATCAAGCCCAACTGCGGCGGCCGCACCACCCATACCGCCATCCTGCAAACGCCCGATGACTTGGCGCGATTCCTGGCAACCGCCCCGCCCATCGAGTTCCTGCTGGAAGAATACGTGGAGCCGACTTACGGGTTCATCACCCGCGTAGAGATCATCGGCGGCAAGGTGGGCCTGGTGGTGAAGCGCTCCATCGCCTCGGGCGGCCTTTCAGCGTACCACCTGGGTTCCACCTACGAGCTCTATGACGATTGCCCGGCAGACCTGCATCGCGACGCCCTAACAGCGGCCAAGACCCTCGGTTTCTTCTTCGGCAGCTTCGACATCATAGAGACGGAGCACGGCAACTTCTTCATAGACGCCAATAGCGTGTCCAATGTCTCGGAGGACTGCACGGAGACCTTCGATCTGGATCTGATGGCTGAATACGCCAAGGAGATCGCAAAGCGCCTGCGAATCGAAGGCGGCAAACAGAAGAGGGAAACAAGAAACAAGAAACAAGAAACAAGAAACAAGAAACAAGAAACAAGAAACAAGAAACGATAGATAAGGAAAGAAGGTAGAAGGGATGTTATCCATCAGAGAAGTTTATGAGCTGTTCGACGAGGTGGGATGCTGCAGCTTCGCGACGCTGGATGGTCGCGGCGGCGTGGACTCGCGCATCGCCCATTTCTTCGCTTGGGACGAGGAGGGGCTCTACCTGCGCACCATGAGCGGGAAGCCATTCTTCAAGCAGATGGTGGAAGGCGGCAAGCTGTCCGCCTGCGGGGAGAAAACCGATGCGCCGGTGGTGTGGGACGAAGACAACCTCCCCCATTTCCAACCGGGCTACATGGTGCGCGTAAGCGGCGATGTGCACGTGCTCTCCCAACAGGAAGTGGACATGAAGGCGGCGGAGAATCCCCAATTCAACGTTGCCGTCTACGATATCAACAAATACCCCGAAACCGTGGTGCTCGTGCTCCACAGCGCTTGGGGCGAGCTGTACGACTACGACTTCAACATGGTGCATCGCGACCACAAGATCCTGCGCGAGCGCTTCGCCTGGGGCGGTGCCGACTTCGTTGAACCCGGCTTCCACATCACCGATGACTGCATAGGCTGCGGAGCCTGCGCTCAAGCTTGCACGCACAAAGCCATTGTGGCCGGCGCGCCCTACTCCATCTTGGAAGAGCGTTGCGACGAATGCGGTAACTGCCACAATGCCTGTCCCGTCGGCGCCGTAGTGGAGAAGGGCCCGGCATGGTAAGCGACGGCACGATAAAAGCCGGCACGGTAAGCGCCGATCCGCAAGGATTCGTCAACAGCCTCTCCCAAACCTTGGGCGAGGCGAACCGCTTCCTCACGGCGCAGATGAGAACCCGCGGCCTGAAGGGGCTCGTCCCTTCCCATGGGGACATCCTGATAGCGCTTTTCGCCGGACGCCCCCTCACCATGCAAGAGCTTGCGGCGAAGATCAATCGCGATCCCTCCACGGTGACCGCCCTTGTTAAGCGGTTGATTCGCGAGGGCTATGCCCGCACGGAAAGAAGAGCGGCCGACCGCCGGGTGGTCGAAGTGTCGCTCACGGAGAAAGGAGCCGCGCTGCGCTATGATTTCGATGACATATCCCGGTCACTGCTTGAAACCCAGATGCAAGGAGTGGATGAAGAGGACTTTCAGACGGCCTGCCGGGTTCTTGGCAGGATAAAGCAGAATTTCAAGGAAAGCGAGCTGATATGAAAGAAGTCACCAAACATGTTACAGGGCGCCTTTTCGCCCTGGCGGCGCTGGCGCTACTCGGCGCGGCTCTGCTCGGCGCGGCTCTGGCCTTTGCGGGCTGCAGCGGCCAAAGCGCTTCCAACAGCGCCTCAAGCAGCGATGCCGCCAGCCAACAGGCCGGCAGCGCTGCCGAATCGGAGATGCGGCCCACCCTCACCGTGGCCATGGAGTTGGCCTATCCACCCTTCGAAACCAAGGACGATGCAGGGAATCCTACGGGAATCGCTGTGGACTTCATGCAAGATTTCGCGGATAGATACGGCTACACCCTGGTTGTGGAGAACACCGCTTGGGACGGATTGATCCCCTCCCTGCAAACGGATAAGGCCGACTGCGTCATAAGCTCCATGACCATCACCGACGAGCGCGCTCAGGTGGTGGATTTCAGCGATCCCTACGCCATGGCCCAGCTGGCGATCCTGGCTAATGCGAACTCCGGCATCGAGGAAGCGGCCGACCTGAACCAGCCCGGCAAGAAGGTGGCGGTGAAGACCGGTTCCACCGGCGATGTGTATGCCACGAAGAACCTCACGAACGCGGAGATCGTGCGCTTGGCCGACGAAAGCGCCTGTGTGACGGAGGTGGTCCAGGGTAAGGCCGACGGCTTCCTCTACGACCAGCTGACGATCTATCGCAACAACCTTGCGAACCCCGATACGACCAAGGCCGTCTTCATCCCGTTCCAAGACCCGGAGTCCTGGGGCATCGCGGTGAAGAAGGGCGATACCGAGTTGCTAGAGCAGCTGAACGCCTTCATCGCCGAATCCAAGGAAGATGGCGAGTTCGACCGCCTGACCGAGAAGTACCTCTCCGAGGAGAAGAAGGCGTTTGACGAGCACAACTTCAAGTGGTTCTTCGACTTCGAGGACTAGAGGAGCGCCCATCTTGAGCGGACGCGCCTTCGGCAGCATGTTCATGGCGCCGCCGGGTCAGTCGGTGGCGCCATTGAAGCGTGCGCTCAACTACCTGTTCGTATGCCTGGTCGTCGTTGCGATTGGGGCCGTTTCGCTTTCGCTGGCGGGAATCTCGCTGAACTTCGACTTCGTAGGGCAGTACGAAACGCGCATCGTGGACGGCTTCATCATGACGGTTTGGCTTTCCATTGCGAGCCTTTTGGGCTCCATGGTCATCGGCATCCCGGTTGCCATCGGGCAAAACGCGCGCTTCCTGCCCATCCGCTATCTGTGCGACCTGTACGTGAAGATCATCCGTGGCACGCCTCTCATCGCCCAGGTTTACTTTTTCTACTACATCATCGGTACCGCTTGGGGCATCGATAACAAGGTGGTGGCCGGCGTTATGATCTTGTCGCTATTCGCCGGGGCATACATCGCCGAGATCGTACGCGCCGGTTACGAATCACTGCCTTCGGGGCCGCTGGAGGCAGCCCGGGCGCTGGGGCTCACGCGCTTCCAAACCGCCGTGCACGTAGCGCTCCCTCAGATGGTGACCCGCACCCTTCCTGCGCTGACCGGGCAATTCGCAAGCATCATCAAGGACTCCTCGCTGCTGTCGGTCATCGCCGTGATAGAACTCACCCAAACCATGCGCGAGATAAGCGCCACCAACTACAACTTCTTCGGCTGCTTTCTGCTGCTGGGTGTACTGTACCTGTGCCTCACGCTGCCCATCATGTTCGTGAGCCGCTACTTCGAGCGGAAGCTATCCTACAAAAGCTAGCTGACGAACCTGTCAGGTTTATGTCAGGGGACGGGGCTGATGGCATATGTCTGGGGGGCATGCCAGTGTTTTA
>CAZKKN010000087.1:0-5338 GCA_964553375.1 uncultured Eggerthellaceae bacterium
GCCATCATCCCCGTCCCCTGACATAATCTGCCATCATCCCCGTCCCCTGACATAATCTGCTCAGCTACTTACTACGCCAACCTGCTCAGCGCCACCCCGTCTTTCATCACTCCTTCTCCCGCGCTCCCCCAGGCCTCTTTTTCTGAGACGGATATTGAAAGAGCCACGTTTATGGGGGGTTAGCGATCAGATCCAGAGAAAGCTGTTGAGTTAGAGGCGCTTATGGGAAGTTCTGCATCCAAAACAGGGGGGAGTTGGTGAGTTAAGGGCACTTATGGGAGGGTGCTAAGGCCCTTTTCATGGTTGCAATCACAACCGACTTCCTGTGACCTGGGGTTTTGTAAGTTAGTTGACTCAAACAGCGCCCGGCGCCGCTCAAAACCCTCTCATAAGTGCCCTTAACTCACCAACTCCCCCCTCTTTTCGTCCTCGAACCTCGTACAATCGCCCCTAACCCAACCTCCTGCACTCACACTCACGCTAGCGTCCCATGCATTCGCTAATGATTCTCCTCATATTCAAAAACGAAACATGGCATATTCGCGCGATGAAAACACGGTGGAAAATCCACCGCACGGTAACGGAAAATCGCAAAATCTTTGCCAATCATGGAAGGAATTTGCTTGAATTGTGTATCGGCTTTTTCCTACCGTTTGCTGTGGCAGAATATGATGGTTGAAATAAACGCACAGCAAGGTTGTGCGAGGCATAGTGCAAGGAGAGCCCTATGAAGATTGTCCGGCCGTTGAAGGCGATGCTTTTCGCCGTCGTCCTTTCTGCGTCACTGCTTGTTCTGGCGGCCTGTTCCGGCGGCACCGATGGCGTGGCGGCAACCGTGAACGGTCAGGACATCTCCGAGCAAACCGTAACCGACCAGGTTCAGCACAACCGGGCGCAATCCGGTCTCAGCGAAAACCAGCAGTGGGGCCGCTACCTGGTGCAAAACGACTTGACGCCTGAAAAGGTGCGTGAAAACGCCATTAACGTGCTGGTGGAGAAGCATCTCATCAAGGAGGCTTGCGGGGATCTGGAGATCGCCGTTGAGGAATCCGAGGTCGATGAAGCCGTGAGCGCCTTCCGCGAGAACTTCCAGTCCGACGAATCCTGGAACAACGCGCTGGAGCAGGCGGGCTTCACCGAGGAGAGCTACCGCCGCGACATCGATAGCTCGCTCGTGCAGAAGAAGGTGGGCGAGTACTTCGACGGCCAAGCTGAGGTCACCGAGGAAGATT
Organism: uncultured Eggerthellaceae bacterium; assembly: GCA_964553375.1. Classification (GTDB taxonomy): domain Bacteria; phylum Actinomycetota; class Coriobacteriia; order Coriobacteriales; family Eggerthellaceae; genus UBA9715. The sequence continues at coordinate 1,233 of CAZKKN010000087.1, forward strand.
ACGTGAATGCCGCCAAGACCTACGCTTCCTACTACGACGGGGCCAAGCGCACGTCGCAGATTTTCTTCGCCGCAACGGGTGACGAGGAGGCTTCCCCTGAAGCCGCCTTGGAGGAGGCGCAAAACGTCCTCGCCCAAATCAACGCGGGCACCCTGGATTTTGATGCGGCCGCACGTCAGTACTCGGACACAGAGGGCGCTGCTGAAAATGGCGGCGATGCCGGTTGGGACAAGCTGAACACATGGAGCAGCGACATCACCACGGCCATCTCCGAGATGGAGGCGGGTGCCGTGAGCGAGCCCATCAGCACCGGCGACGGCGTGTACTTGGTGCAGGTCACCGAGGTGTATGATGCGCCTGAGGCTGACGCCATCACCAGCCTGGACCAGGTTCCCGAGGCATTCCGCGAGAACATTCGCAGCATGGCCACGTCCATCAAGGCGAACACCCTGTACACCGATTGGTTCGCCGAGGTGAAGGAATCCGCCGAGATAGACATCAAGCCCATGCCCAAGGGTCTCCCTTACGACATCGACCTGGCACCTTACGAGAAGGAGCAGGAAGAGAAGGAAGCTGCGGCCTCGGCTGATGCGGCTGATCCTGCCGCCGATACAGCCACTGACCCCGCGGCCGATACCACCACTGATGCCACCACCGATGCTGGCTCTGACGTGTTGCCTGTTGACGGCGCGGCCACCGATGGTACCTCTGATGCAGGTACGATTGCGCCTGCAACCGACGGCGATGCCACCACTGACGGCGGCGCTACCGACGGCGCGACGGGTGCGGACGGCACGGCTGGTGCGGGTGCCGGTGCTGCGACGGACGCCTCTTCGGGTTCGGCTAGCGAGTAGGCTCGGTGTAAATCTGGGCTGGGCAAGCAAGAGCATCTAGCATGCTAGAAGGCGAGCACACCACCCAGGATACGGTGCCATTCCTTTCCATCCACGACGCGGTGGTGCGCCGCCAAGGCACGCAGATTCTCTGCGTGGACCATTTCCTCCTTCCCGAGGGGCAGCACATCGCGCTTCTTGGCCCCAACGGTGCGGGCAAATCCACCTTCGTGCGGCTCATCACCCGAGAGGTCATGCCTCTTTTCCGCGATCAACCGCCGGTGCTTTTCCGCGGTGACCCCCGTGCGGCGCTGGTGGACGTGCGCCGGGCGCTTGGCATCGTGTCCTCCAGCATGCAGGGGGAGATCTCGGTGCACCTGCCGGTGATCGACATCGTGGCCGGGGGTTTCGTGGGCACCCTGGGCGTCCCCTTCCATGTGCCCTTAGACCAGGCCGACGAAGCCCGCGCCGCCGCGCGTCGCCCGCTGGAGCTGCTGGGCATCGCGGACCTTGCCGACCGCGACATCATGACGCTTTCCACCGGCCAAGCACGCCGCGTGCTCATCGCGCGCGCCCTCGTGGGCAATCCCGACGTGCTGGTGTTCGACGAACCCACCACCGGTCTTGACCCTCAGGGCATGTATCACGTGCGTCAGGCCATGCGCTCGCTGGCTCAAGCCGGCAAAGCCATCGTGCTTGTGACCCACTACCCCGAGGACATAATCCCCGAGATAGAGCGCTTGGTGCTGATGAAGGAAGGCCGCATTTTCGCTGACGGCCCCAAGGAAGAGCTTTTGACCAGCGAAGTCATGGCCCAACTGTTCGACGCACCCCTCACGGTTTTCCGTCAGGGGGAGATCTACTCGCTCGCTTAGCGGCCTGTCGCGTGGTCGCCCCGTTTGCGGCCTGGGGGTATAATCGACCCATGGTAATCACGGGGATAATCGCGGTCATAGCGGGCCTGGTCATTGGCCTGCTTTCGGGTCTGCTGGGCGTAGGCGGCGGCTCCATCATGGTGCCCGTTTTCGTCCTGGGCTTCGGCATGAGCGCGGTCACCGCCACGGGAACCTCGCTTTTCGCCGTCATCCCCACAGCGCTCACCGGGGCCATCACCCACCTGCAAGGCAAAACTGCCAACTTGAAAGTGGGCCTTTCCATGGGCTTGGGCGGAGCTTGCGCGGCACCCGCGGGAGTGTGGCTTGCCCAAAACTCGCCGGAATGGCTGGTCATGGTTGCTGTTTCCGTGGTGATCGCCTACTCCGCGTTCACCACGTTGCGCAAGGCGCTGCGCCAGCCCGAAGCCCCCAATGCCGCTAAAGGCGCGGAAGGCTTGGAGGGTGCGGAAAATGCGGAAAGCGCGAGAATCGCAAAAGGCTCGGAAGGCGTGGAAGCCATCCCCCCTTTCACCGGTAAGGTGTTCGTGAAAGCGCTGTTCATCGGCTTGGGCGCGGGTTTGGCCGGAGGCTTTGTGGGCCTGGGCGGCGGCTTCCTCATGATCCCGCTTATGCTGTCGGTGCTCAACTTCCCCATGGTGATCGCCTCGGGTACATCGCTCATAGGCGTGGTGTGCATCTCAACGCCCGGCGCCATCACCCAGATGACCTACGGCAGTGTTGATATTCTCACGGGTCTGCTTGTGGCCTGCGGTTCTATCCCCGGTTCCATTGTGGGGGCTCGCCTTTCTAAACGATTCAGCGACCGCACGCTGCGGTTCATGTTCGCCGGACTATTGGGGGTGGCTGCCGTGTCCATGGTCATCAAGCAGTTCATATAACCGCCCTATCCGCCCTCAACTCCCAGCTTCGACCCGTCAACAACCTCGCTCGCCTCAACGAAAGGATGCCCCAATGAACCTCGAGAGTCGCAAACGCAAGCTCTTCTTCCTGGTGAGCATCATCGCGATCATCGTGTGCCTGGGTGCAAGTCTGATCATCATGACGTTCAACGGCGAGCCGCCCATTGCATTGCAGCTGTTCGTGGGCGTGATGTTCACCCTGGCCACCGTGGCGCTTTTCTGGGTGCTGCTGGATCCAGACACCAGCGCCGCCCGCCAATCCGACGAGATCCTGCAGCTGGCAAGCCACATGCTGGACAGCGCCAAGGAGGGCTTCAACAGCGAGGCCGCCATGCAGATCTGCGAGCTGCTGCTGCCGGCCACCCCCGCCATCGCCGTGGCGATCACCGACCGCGAAGCCATCCTGGGCTACGCCGGCTACAACACCAAGAACAACACCCCCGGCACACCCATCCGCACCACCGCCACCCATGAGGTCATCGCCGACGGCAAGCCGCGCATCCTGCGCTCCACGGACAACATCGGCCTGCCCATGTCTTCGGCTCGCATCAGCGCCGCGATCATCCAGCCGCTCTATATCGGCAAGAACATCCAGGGTACGCTGAAGTTCTACTACCGGCGTTCCAGCCAAATCAGCGCCACGCAGAAATCCCTTGCCCACGGCTTCGCCGAGCTGCTGTCCACCCAGATGGCCGCCAGCGCCCTGGAGGAGCAAACCAAACTCGCGACCTCCATGGAGCTCAAAGCCCTGCAGGCGCAGATCAATCCGCACTTCCTCTTCAACACCATCAACACCATCGCGGCGCTCATTCGGACCGACCCCGACAAAGCGCGCGTGCTGCTGCGCGAGTTCGCTGTGTTCTACCGCTCCACCTTGGAAGACTCCGAGGACCTGATTCCGCTGGAGCGCGAGCTCAAGCAGGTGGAGCGTTACTTCTCCTTCGAGGTGGCCCGCTTCGGCGAAGAATGCCTCCAGCTTCACGTGGACATCCAAGATGAGGTGTTCAGCATGCTCATCCCCTCGTTTATGATCCAGCCGCTGGTCGAAAACGCCGTGAAGCACGCGCGCCGGCCGGAGCGCTGCCTCACCGTGCGCGTGAGCGGCAAGGTGGATGGCAGCAACATCCATATTTGCGTGGAAGACGACGGCGTGGGCATGTCGCCCGAGACCGTGGCCACCATGATGACCAAGGGCTCCACCACAGGCCTTGGCATTGCGGTGAAGAATGTGAAGGATCGCCTCCGGGGGTACTTCGGCCCCGAGGCTGTCATGGAGGTGACAAGCGAGCCGGGGAAGGGGACCGCTGTTTGCTTCACCCTGAGCAAAGCCGTGGCAGCAGGCGGACAGTCTCAGAACGAGGAACTTCACGAGTCGGCGATTCCGGATATTCCCCAGCCGGTCATCGAAGCCTAGTTTCTGCTCCTGAGATACCCTGTCTTCACCTTCAGGTCCAGCCGGATCGCGCGAAGGCGCATCC
>CAZKKN010000088.1:0-5293 GCA_964553375.1 uncultured Eggerthellaceae bacterium
GTACCGCGCGGCCCCGTGAACAGATACGCATGGGAGACCTTGTTGTTCTCCAAAGCGTTCTTCAGCGTGCGCTCGATGGGCTCTTGACCCACCACATCGGCGAAGACCTGCGGCCTGTATTTCCGATAAAGGGCTTCGGGCATGGATCATTCCTTCCGTATCTAGTCCAGGGGCTCGTCTGTCCCCACGGGACGCGCGGCCTTCTTGCGCGAAGAAAGCGCCCCTTTGGCAGCACCGATGATCGCAGGCAGCACCGAGATGAGGATGATGCCCATCACGATGGTGCTGAAATGCTCTTGGACGAAGGGCACGCCGCCGAAGAAGTAACCCACCAGCACGAAGAGCGTGACCCAGGATATGCCGCCGATGCAGTTGAACAGCGTGAACTTCCCGAAGTTCATATGACCCGTCCCCGCGATGAACGGCGCGAAGGTGCGGAAAAACGGCATGAACCGCGTTATCACGATGGTGAGACCGCCGTACTTGGCGAAGAAATGGTCGAGCTTGGCCATGCGCTCGGGGGTAAGTGCCTTCACCTTGCCCGAATCGATGATGCGGCTCCCGAAGAAGCGGGCGATCCAATAATTGGAGGTGTTGCCCAAAATGGCGGCTGCATAGAACACCACTAAAGTGGCGAAGAGGTTCAGCCCCCAGCCGTCGGCGCTGAACACGCCGCAGGCGAAAAGCAGCGAGTCGCCGGGCAAAAACGGGAAGAACACCACGCCGGTCTCGATGAACACCACAAGGAAAAGCGGCCCGTAGATGTAGACCGGTCCCAAAGCGAGGATCCAAGCAGCGATATAGGTGCGTGGATCCTTCAAGAAGCTGATGATGAATTCGATAAATCCCATGGGTTCCTTCGTTCAGGGAGGCTCAGCTACCAGCTGAGCACACAGAAGTGCCCCGAAAAGACCAGGACGCTCGTCAGCGGTCCCTTATGGCTGCTTCCTCCCGGACCTGACCAGGTTCGGAACTTGGCGCCGTCCCAGTCCTTTCGAGGCACTAAAACTCCTACAGGTTGAAGTATACGCCACAACCCCGGCCAGAGGCGGTAATTTTACCAGACGCCCACAATGCCCGGCATCCGGCCAGCGTTTCACCCAACGCTCCGGTCAACGCCCTGCTCAGCGCTCTTCCTTGGAGATGCCGAAATCGCCCTCTTGGCCTATCTCGATGGGGTCGCCGTGATCCACGAAATCCCGGTAGCCCACCGGTTGCTCGCTTTCTTGCAGCGCGTCGTTGCTCACCACCGCATAGTCACGATTCTTGAACACCGAGGCATCCAGCATGCCGGTGAGCTTCGCCATGACCATGGTCACCATGGCATCTCCGGTGATGTTGATGGCGGTACGCCCCATATCCAGCAAGCGGTCGATGCCCATGATCATGGCAACACCCTCGGCCGGCAGCCCCACGGATTCGAAGACCATGGCAAGCATGATAGTGCCCACACCGGGCACCCCGGCGGTGCCGATGGAGGCGCTCACCGCCGTGACCACAACGGTGACCAAAGCCGCAAAGGAGAGGTCTATACCGAAGGCCTGGGCCACGAATATCACCGCAGCTCCCTGCATGATAGCCGTGCCATCCATGTTGATGGTGGCGCCAAGAGGAATGGTGAACGAAGCGATTTTGGGGTCCACACCGCATTTCTTCTCAAGGGTCTCCATGTTGAGCGGGATGGTGGCGTTGGAGGAGCTGGTGGAGAACGCGAAGAGCATGACCGGCAGCATCTTGCGCAGGAAATGGAACGGGTTCAAACGCGTGACCAGGAACAATATGAGCATGTAGACCACGAGCAACTGCACGAACAGACCCAGATACACCGTGGCGATGAACTTCACCATGGGCAGGATGCCCTCGATGCCCAGATTGGCGAACGTGCGTGCGATGAGGCAGAAGATGCCGATGGGCGCCACCTTCAAGATGATGCCGATCATGTACATCATCACGGCATTGAACTGGGTGAAGAAGCGATTCACCGTGGCCACCTTGGTGCCCAAGCGCCCCAGGATGAAACCGAGCACCAAGGCGAAGAAGATGATCTGGAGCATGGTTCCGCTGTTCATGGCTGCCACTATATTGGTGGGGATGATATTGATGAGCATGTCGGCCATGGTTTGCTCGGTGGTGGTCGCCGATGGCTCCACTCGGGTTATGGAGGCCAGATCAAGGCCCACGCCGGGAGCGGTGATTTGGGCTAAGGCGATGGCGATGCACACCGCCAGAGCCGTGGTGAACAGGTAGAGCAGGATGGTTCCCACGCCCACTTTACCGAGCATCTTGGGGTCGCTCATGGAAGCGGCGCCGCAGACGATGGAGCAGAAGACCAAAGGCACCACGAGCATCTGCATGAGGCGGATGAACCACTGACCCAGCACATAGAAGACGCCTTCGATCACATAGACGTCCATAATGGAGCCCTCGGGTATGGTGAATGAGCCCAGGATGCCGCAGATAATGCCCGCCACCAGCGCGATGAGGATCCAGGTGGTGAGCGATGAGGAGCGCTTCGGCTCGCTTGGATGATGCTTGCGCTGATCCTCGGTCGCGCTATTGTCCATGCCGCCCATGTCGCCCATGAAACCCCCTTCGCCAGACTGTTGCGCACCTATCATACCGCGAATCCGTTGGATAATCCCAACACCGCCCCTGAAATGCCCTTTTGCCTGAATCGCACGTCAAAGGAAACAATTTGACAACCAAAGTAGGCAATTGGGGACAATCCGCTTGCCCGCACTCTGTTCCCTGATATACTTCCCCTGCGATAATTGCGCTGTCCTGCGCTGTTGCGAGCCTGCCGGTTGTGAGCCCGCGCACCCATTCAGCCTATCGCAATATGATGATCCACGGAAGAATCGCAGGTGACACGGGCCTCGCCCGGAAAAAGCATGGCGCCAAGCGCGAACGCATACAAGAAGCGCGGTAGCAGGGTGGTAACCCCTGTTGTCATCGGCATTTGCCTGGTGGTGATCGTGATCACCCTGTTTTTCGCCCTGTGGAACAACGGCGCGTTCCTGCCGAACTGGGTCGCTTGGAAGCGATACGCCACCGAGATGGATATCAATGGCAACGGCGCCACCGAAGAGGTCATTCTGACCAACCGCCACCTCACGATCATCGATGACGAAGGAGATCACTGCGTTACCCCAAACGAATGGCTGGTCTCGGACGTGAATGTGGGCGACATCAACGGTGACGGCACACCGGAGCTCATCGTGCTCTTCTGGCAACGCGACCAAGAAGGGGCCACCTACCGGCTTCCCTTATCTCCCACGGGCGAGGGCTTCTCCCAGCACCTGCTCGTATTCGATTACGAAAACGACGAGATCAAACCCATCTGGATGTCGTCTCCGCTGCGCTTCGATGTGAAGGAGGCCCGGCTGGAAAGCAACGGCTCTTTGAGCATCGAGCTGACCAATGGCGACATAACCCATTGGGCATGGCAGAACCCCGGCTTCCTCTTGGAAGACGATATCGTGCCCTTAGCCGCGTCCATCTAAGCTCCAGGCCCTCAAGCTGACGATTGACGGATCCGCGCAAGCGCGCCTTCACACTTAAAGGGAAAGGGCGCACCTAAAGGGTGCGCAGGGAGACCTCTTTCAGCTGACGGGCAGTGACCGAGGAAGGTGCCCCGGTCATGGGGTCGGCTGCGCTGCTGGTCTTGGGGAAGGCGATGACATCGCGAATGGAATCCTTGCCGGCAAGCAGCATGACCAGGCGGTCCAGGCCCAACGCGATGCCTCCATGGGGAGGTGCGCCCAAATCCAGTGCGTTCAGCAGGTGGCCGAACTTCTCGTCTATCTCCTCATCGGTCAGCCCTAAACGTTTGAGCACCCGACGCTGCAGGTCGGCTTGGTGGATACGGATAGTGCCACCGCCCACTTCGAAGCCATCCATCACCAGGTCGTAGGAATAGCTTCCGCACTCCAGCGGCGCATCTTCTATCTTGTCGATGTCCTCTTCGCGGATCATGGTGAACGGGTGATGCTCGGCGGAGTATTTCTTCTCGTCCTCGTCGTATTTGAACATGGGGAAGTTCACCACCCAAAGAAGCGAGTGGCCCTCGCGCGGGATGTCCAGGGCGTCAGCCATAGCCAAGCGCAGCGCCGAGAGCACCGCATTGGCCACCTCGGGCTTGTCGGCCGCGAACAGCAGCAGATCGCCTGGTTCCACGTCCATGGCCTCTTTGAGGGCGGCCCATTCCTCGTCGGTGAAGAACTTCTTGATGGGGCTTTTCTCCTGGCCATCAGAGGTGAATGCCACCCAAGCCATGCCCTTGGCACCGTTCTCGGCGGCGATGTCGGCGAGTTTCTCCACCTCGCCGCGGCTCCAATCACCGGCCCCCTTGGCGTTGATGGCCTTCACCACGCCGCCCGAGGAAGCCACCGAGGAGAACACCTTGAAGCCCGTTTCCTTAACGATGGAGGTGATGTCGTGGAGCTCCATGCCGAAGCGCGTGTCGGGGCGGTCGTTGCCGAACCGCTCCATGGCCTCGCTGTATTCCATGCGCTGGAGGGGGAATTCGTGCTCTACGCCCACTGCGGCCAAGGTCTCCTTCATAACGTCTTCCATCAGATCGATGACGTCGTCGCCTTCCACGAAGGACATCTCGATGTCAACCTGAGTGAACTCCGGTTGGCGATCGGCGCGCAAGTCCTCGTCGCGGAAGCAACGGGCGATCTGGTAATAGCGCTCCACGCCGCCCACCATGAGCATCTGCTTGAACTGCTGGGGGCTCTGGGGCAATGCGTAGAACCTCCCCGGATTGGGGCGGCTGGGCACGATGTAGTCGCGAGCGCCCTCAGGGGTGGAGTTGGCCAAGATGGGGGTTTCCACCTCGATGAAATCCCGCTCGTTGAGCGCCTTGCGAAGCGCGGTGTTCACTTCATGGCGCAGCTTGAGGTTGCTATACATCTCCGGGCGGCGCAGATCCAGGTAGCGCCATTTCATGCGGGCGGTCTCGTCGGTCTCTATGCCATCCTCAATGCTGAACGGCGGCGTTTTGGACTTGTTGAGCACTTCCAAATCGCTCGCAAGCACCTCTATCTCGCCGGTGGCCATGTTGGGATTGATGGCCTCTTCGTCGCGCAGGCGCACCTTGCCGATCACCTTGAGCACATCTTCACGGCTGAAATGCTCAGCGGTGGCGAACTGCTCGGCGCTCACGCAATCGGGGTCCACCACGATCTGGGTGTAGCCCGTGCGGTCGCGCAGGTCCACGAAGATCAGGCCGCCATGATCGCGCGTATGCCATGCCCAGCCGGTCAGCGTCACTTCCTCGCCGCAATCG
>CAZKKN010000089.1:0-5091 GCA_964553375.1 uncultured Eggerthellaceae bacterium
CCCTGACATAAAACATCCCCGCCCCCTGACATAAAACTCCCCAGACATGCTGGGCACCTTGGCCGAATCAGTAGCTGCGTCGTTTGGACTTGGAGAGTATCCCCAGGGTGGTGCGGTATTTGTTCACCGTACGCCGCGACACGCGCATGCCGCATTCCAGCAGCAGCTCAACCAGCTGGCTGTCACTGAGGGGATGGCGGGGATCTTCCGCGGCAACGAGCTCTTGGATCTTCTGCTTCACTGCCCGCGATGAGGCTCCGTCATTTACCAGGTCGCCACCTACGGCAGACGTGAAGAAATAGCGGATGGCTACAATGCCGTGAGGTGTGTCCATGTAGGCGCTGTTGGCGATGCGACTCACCGTGGACTCGCTTATCTCGCACGCCTGCGCGGCGTCTAGCATGGTAAGCGGTATCAGCCCGGCGGGACCGCGCTCGAAGTAGTCGCGCTGAACTTCCACCAGCCATGTTGCAACGGCAATCACAGAGAGCTTCCGCAGATCGACCGCCCGAACCAGGTTCTTTGCCTGGTAAAGCAGCTTTTTCAACTCTTTGGCGGATTCGCGGCTCAAGCTTGCGGAAGATACGGCCTCCACGGTTTCCCGATCAAGCGCGATTTCTGGCAGAAGCTCATATTGCGGAACCACCTCCCATCCGTCTTCGGCCCGAACGACCTTAACCTCAGGAACGATGGTGGCCTGGGGGCGCTCGAAACTGGAAGCGGGGTGTGGGTCCAGGCCCCGCACGGCGTCGAAGATCTCCTTGATTCGCTCCTGGGTCGTTTGCAGCGCGGCAGCGACCTGGGCGAACCTCCCCTCGGCGAGACTCTCCAGGTACTTGCCTATCACCTCGCGGGTCAGTGGGTCCACCGGCCCATCGGCTTCCAGCTGAGCCAGAAGACGCTCTTGCAGGTTACGTGCCCCTATGCCGGCTGGAACGCAATCTCGTTGCAGCTTCGCCAGCACGCGCTCCACCCGCTGTTCCTTAACACCGAGTTCCCGGGCGATCACAGCTGTGTCCATGCGCAGGAAACCGCCCTGATCCAGCCCGTCGAGCAGTCGCTCGACTATGCGCAGGTCAGTTGCGCTATGAAGTTCCATTGCAAGCTGGTGGTACAGCACGCTCTCTAAACAGCGGTTGTCGTCGGCAACGTTGGCGAGCAGGTTATCCGGACCGTCCGCATCGGATCGTTCGGTAGAATGGCTTTCGAAGCCAGTGCGCCGGGAAGCAATCCCGTCAGCGTGATTGAAATCGCTGCCTTCGAAGCGCCCGAGCGCATCTTCATCGAAGCGGAGGAAGGGATTCTCGGCGATGGAGCTTTCCAGCTGAGCGCAGAGCTCTTCCAAGGAGAGCGTCATTAGGCCGATGCCGGTTTGCAGCTCCGGAGAAAGATAGAGTTGTTGCTTTTGCTCTAAATTGAGTCCCGGCACCACAGATCCCCCCTTTCTAATCCGTGGCGGCGCGACGAAGCGGCGAGGCATCTTGACGCCCGAACACTCGCGTAACGCTTCTTCGTGCGTCTTTAAGGTTAGCGCCTCGGTATTGTGAGGCAAGCGGCATCACAGGCCGGTCTTAATTTGATAAAGAAATTCTCAAATTAAGATAATAATCAGTGGCCCAAGAGGTTTCCCGCTTCTGTTCTGGGGTGGGGAGTTGTTAAAATACAGGGTCAAGAAATGATTTCCTAAAGAAAGACCGCAAAAGAGCATTCTGGCACGGTTCTTGCAAGTTAAGGAAACGTGAAGAGCAAATCCTCTCCCCCCGATTTGTTCTTCACGCCATACTGCGGTTGGGAGCTCTTATGATGCACAGCGCATATCACCTTAGTCCTGAAACGCTTCAGAAGGGATATGCCGATCCTCTCCCGACCTTTTTCATGAAGCCGGATCAGCTAACGGGCATGGTTGAGAAAGCCCACAAGTCCCCTACTATCGCTTGTGGGCTTATCCGGCTCAGATAGAAGAGAACAACAGCCGCCACTCGGCTTTGATGGAAGAAAACGACAGTCGACCAATCGATCCGCGCTCATGGCACCAAGGATCGATGCACATTACAAGCCACACGCGAAAGCCGGTGGCTGCAGAAACGAAGAACCGCGGTCTTCCGCGTAGATGAGGGGGTTTCGGCTTGTGAGTGCATACGGCAATGAGAACAACCGGATCAACTCCCTCTCCTTCAGCGCTGGCGACGAAGAGAATCGCAAGCAGTGGGAGGCCATTGCGGAAGCGCGGCGGCAGCTCATCGAAGAGGGCATCGTGCCCAAGCCCAGCGCATGGCTGCAATCCGAGATAATCGAATCCTGGTTGCGTTGTCGCGATATGAATCTGAGCCCCGATACGAAGAACCTCGCTACATCCCTTTCCGATGACGACTTCAACTACGTGCAAGAAACCTACGCGGAGCTGAAGGAGCTCACCCGCCCGTTGCTCCGGATGATCGAGGATCTGGGCCTGGCGAACGACTACATCTTCGAGCTGATCAGCCGCAACGGCGTGACCGTCTTGCGAACGGGCAACATGGACCTCCACTCCATCGTGGCGAAGAATAGCGCCATGAACGAGGCCACTATGGGTACCAACGCCCATACGCTTTGCATGAAATACGGACGCCCGGTCAAAGTGCAAGGTCCTCAGCATTATGCGAGCGCCCTCCATCACATAGCCGCCACAGCAGCGCCCATATTCAACAAGGACGGCGCGGTGATAGGTTCGCTGCTCCTGACTCAGCCCCTACCGGTTAATCCCTGGTCAAACGATTATCAAAAGCTCCTTTCCCATGCGTTGGGGTTCATCACCTCCATCGGTGCGGCTTTGGAGCACCAGCTGATGTTCCAGAACAACCAGGCTATCTTGGCCGATGTGGGCGAGCAGCTGGAAGTGGCCACGGCCAATGGCGACCGCACTCAGCACGTCCTGGACACCGCCATAGATTCCAGTGGGGACCCCATCCTCATCCTGGATTCCGCGGGCGTGGTGCAACACGCCAGCCCCGATGCCGTGCATCTCCTGCGAACCACCATGGCCGAGACCGTGGGCAAGAACATCCAAGCGCTTCTGGGCCTGGAATGGCCCGAGGCCTTCCTGTCATTCGCGGAGAGCCCGGGAAGGGAGCTGGCCGCCACCGTGGGCTCGAAGCTCTTCGGCATCCGCGGCAATGCAGTGCGGGGAACGCCCGAAGGGAGCCTTGAGGGCTTCGTGTTGCGCATCTCGGAGGTAACAGTGAACAAAGGCGCCCCCGCGCGGCGCTCGGGAGAGATCGCCACCATCACCTTCGAGGACATCCTGGGTACCAGCTCGGCTATCGGAGAGGCCATCTCCTTGGCCAACCGCTATGCCATGACTCAGGAGAACGTGCTCATAGTGGGCGAAAGCGGCACCGGCAAAGAGTATTTCGCCCAGGCCATCCACAACGCGTCCCGGCCGACCGGGCCGTTCATGTCCGTCAACTGCGCCGCCATACCGCCGCGCCTGATAGAAAGCGAGCTCTTCGGTTACGAGAGCGGAGCCTTCACCGGCGCCGATCGCTCGGGGCGGCCGGGCAAGATAGAGCTTGCCGACGGCGGCACCCTGTTCCTGGACGAGATAGGGGATATGCCCCTGGAGCTCCAGGCCACGCTTCTGCGCGTGCTGGAGAACAAAAGCGTGATGCGCCTGGGTGGCAAAGCCTACCGCAAAGTGGACTTCCGTGTGATCGCCGCCACCAATCGCAGCCTGCCGAAGATGGTGGAAGAGGGCCTTTTCCGCGAGGACCTGCTCTATCGCCTTTCCATCCTCACCATTTCCATCCCGCCGCTTCGCATGCGCAGCGGCGACGCGATGTTCTTCGCCTATTACTACTTGAACGAATGTCGCCGGAAGGCGCATGAGGGCCCCACGCGCTTCACGCCGGCCGCCGAGCGCATCCTTGCGGAATTCCCCTGGCCGGGCAATGTGCGCCAGATAAAGAATGCCATCTACTCGGCGTTCTATGCGGCGGTGGGCGAGGAGATAGACATCACTGACCTGCCCCAATACCTGCGCGATGGCAACGCGGGTTACTTCACGAACCTTGAGGCCTCGCCCACGACGGCGCGCCTTGTGAGCGAAGGGGGCGCTTTCGCAGATAGCCTGGCGGAGGGGCTTGGCAAGGAGGGTCCGCTTCGCGCGGGTTCGGATGCATCGGCTGCTTTCGGTGCTGTGACGGGGCTGGGACAGGCCCCTGGGGAAGATGCGCCCATCCAGCTCCCGAAGGAAATGCTCGCCATGGAGGCGGTGGAGGAATCGGCCATCCGCCTGGCGCTCACGTATGCCGGCGGGAACGTGGCCCAAGCGGCGGAGATCCTGCAGATCAGCAAGGCCACCCTCTACCGCAAGATCAAGGAATACGGCCTGCGCTCCTAAGGCCGCTCTCGGTCATGTTGGGCGGCCTTCCCGGTAGCGCTGCGCCGCCGCTTCGCACCCCGTTCTCTCAATCTGAAAATCATTTTGCGACTCCATTTGCAAATTGAGATGAATCCTCGGCTCCTTGGAATTTCGATCCTCGGACGCTCCCAGCGGCTTCGTTTCGCATTCTGAGAGAGCCCTCCCGTTCAGGCTACGTTTTTCCGTCCGTTCAGAAAAAAATCCTGCCTTTGCCCAAAACTGGCACGCTTCTTTCAACTACCCCGAACGAGTGTGGCGAAGCCTCAGCCACAAGGATATTTCAGGTTTCCGGAACCCCGGAAGGAGAGGAGGAGGAGATGACGGAAAAAGAGAGGAAGGACCTGGACAAGGAGTTCCAACAGAGCCGTAAAGACGGCAAGATGGCCGACCCGGAGAAGAACAAGCATGCCTGGCAGCAGAAGGCCCAGGATGCCTCCGGCAGAGACTGGACCAAGCCTCGCCGCCCCACTTTGAAGGACGGAGAGGTGTAGGAATCCGCAAGGAAGAGAGTCAGGAGTATAGAAGCTATGGTTACAAACGGTAAGCTTACTAACGAGCTGGAAGGCGTCAACAAAGACGTCTACAAAACAGACTGGCAGTGGCAGGAAGGCGACTACACCGTAACCCGCACCAACATGTGGACGGCGCCCGGCTGACATAATGGCTGCTCTGTTCTGTATTACACCAAGGAC
>CAZKKN010000090.1:0-5036 GCA_964553375.1 uncultured Eggerthellaceae bacterium
CCATCATCCCCGTCCCCTGACATAATCTGCCGCCATCCCCGTCCCCTGACATGCAACCATTGTGAGCGGCAAACCTCCCGAGGTGCCTTCAGATACCCCGCCTTTGCACCAAGCATGCATCCCTTGACATGCATAAAAGCCCTGGCGTGCATCCAGGGCTTTTATGCGGACGAAGCAGTTTCGGCGATTGTCAAATCGCCGAAACCTAGAGTCGTTTGACGAAACGCCCGTCGCGCGTATCGATCTGCAGCACATCGCCCACTTCCACATACATGGGAACCTGCACCACAGCACCCGTCTCCAGGGTGGCGGGCTTGTTGGAGCCCTGCACGGTGTCGCCCTTGAAGCCCGGCTCGGTCTCGGTGACCTCAAGCTCCACGAACATGGCAGGCTCCAGACCGATGAGCTCCTCGCCTGCATACTGCAGGGTTACCTCGTCGTTCTCCTTCAGCCATTTGGCCACATCCCCCACGATGTCGGCACTGATGGCCTCCTGCTCATAGGTGTTGTTGTCCATGAAGTTGTAATCGGCCCCGTCGTTGTAGAGATACTGCATCTTGCGCGTTTCCATGCGGACGGAATCGAACTTAGTGCCCGCATTGAACGTGTTATCCACCACGCGCCCGGTCTTCACGTCGCGCAGCTTGGTGCGCACAAACGCGCCGCCCTTACCAGGCTTTACATGTTGGAACTCGATGATGGTCCACAACTTGCCGTTGTATTCGATGCACATGCCGTTCTTGAAATCTGCCGTGGAGATTGCCATAGGTACCCCTGTCGTCCTGCTTTTTCCAAACCGTTAGATTATAACCATTTCGTGGGTGCTTTGAGTGAAAACGTCGAATCCGTTGGCGGTGATCACGCCGAAATCCTCAAGGCGCATGCCGAAACGCCCGGGGATGTAGATGCCCGGCTCCACCGTGACCACGTTGCCCTCGGACAAGGGAAGCTCGTTTTTGGGACTGAGCACGGGCAGCTCGTGGACATCGAGCCCCACGCCATGACCAAGGCCGTGGCCCATCATGCCGCCGAAGCCGTTGTCGGCCAGCACCGCCTCGGCCGCCTCGTGGACCTCCTTGCCGGTGATACCCGGAACCAAAAGCCCCTGGGCCAGCTCGTTGGCCGAACGGATGGCGTCCCAAGCGTTGCTCATCTCTATATCCGGCTCGCCCAGAAAGACCGTGCGGGTCATGTCGGAACAGTAGCCGAAGGCCTTGGCGCCGAAGTCGAGCACCACGCACTGACCGGCCTCAAGCCGGGTATCTCCGGGGATGGCATGGGGGTCTGCGCCGTTTGCCCCGGTGGCCACGATGGAACGGAAGGCAAGCTCCCGAGCGCCATGGCGTGCCATGAAATCCTCCAGCTCCAGCTGGACCTCGCGCTCGGTCATCCCGGGCTCCATGTATTCCACGATGTGGCTGAAAGCCGCATCGGTGATGACCTGGGCGGCTTTCATGCGGGCAACCTCGCCGGAATCCTTCACGGCCCGCAGCTTCAGCACCACATCGCTTGTGGGCGCCAAGCCCTCGGCCTGGAATTGCTCGACCATCTTCACGAACTCGGCATAGGTGATGGTGTCTTCGATGCCCAGCTTACCGCCGAACTCGCTTTCGCCGTCTTGGGTCAGGATGTCATAGGCGAATCGCGCGTGGCTCACGGCCTCATCGCTGACCATGATGGGGCTTTGCGCCTGAGCGATGGCCTGGCGAAACGCGTTGGCGTAGCGCGAATCGGTGTGGAGCACCGCCATATTGGCCGCCACCAGGAGGCCGTGGGCGCGCTCCTCATCCATCACGCCGTCCAAGGCCGTAAGCCAGTGGATGTTCGCGGTATCGCGCACGAGCAGGGCACCCACTCCCAATCGCGAGCAGGCCAAACGCAGCAGGGTTTGGCGTTCCTCGGAAACACCGGCAACATCGAGCTCCTCCACCGAAGCACGGAAAGGCTCAAGCAGATCTGCGGCTGGCCCGCGGGTATCCTTCGAAGCCACGCCATGGGCACCGAAGGAGGCGTTGGCGTGCCGGGCGCGACTGAGGGCCGCATTGCGCTTGGTTTGCTCGCCGAGGAGGCCGTCGCGGAAAAGCTTACCTGTCCCATCGCTCGCGCCTGCCGCACCTGCGCCCCCGGCGAACTCTCCCAGCGCCTCTTCGCCCAGGCCATCGGCCACCACGATGGCGGGATGGCCTTCGAGCTTCTCTTCGAAGCCCTCTCCCAGGCGACGGAAGTCGGTGCGTTCGCGCAGGATGTCCACAGCCCGCAGGTAGCCGTCGGTGCCCAAACCCTTAACCTGGGCCACGCAGGCCGGTGCGATGACCGAGATGCTACGGAACGGCTCGCGCTCATCGATGGCGGAGATATGCACCTCCACCACAGGGATGCTCACCGACCCCACGGCGTCGCGCAGCGCGTAGGAATAGTGGGTGTGAGCACCTGGGTTGTAAACGATGGCATCGTATTTGGCGGGCGCCTTGTGAATCTTCTCGATGAGCTTCCCCTCGCTGTTGGACTGGTAGCAATCCACCTGAATGCCGAAGCGAGCGCCGTAATCCGCGATGTCCTCCTCCACCGAGGCGAGGGTCTGCCGCCCGTAGATCTGCGGTTCGCGCACCCCCAGCATATCGAGGTTAGGGCCGTTCATAACGAGAATCTTGGATATCACCATGGCGTATAGCCTCCTGGTTCGAACAGAGCAATCCTTGTCATTGTACTGCGCAGGCTGTACCGGCGAAACAATGCGCAGAACCTGCACAGAGCGCACAAAACGCCTGGAGCCCAGCCGCGGCAGCTACCAGGCCTTCAAAGCAGCAAGCAGCTCTTCCTCGCCGATCGTCTCCACCGACCAGCGACCCACATCGGACACGAGGACGAAGCGCACCGCGCCGCCGCGGGATTTCTTGTCATGCTTCATAGCCTGCAGAAGCGCCGACGGCTCAGCTCGCCAATCAAAGGCGGGAAGGCCCAAGCCGTCCAGAAGCTCCCCCACCGCCTGGGTGAAGGCCGGCGTTGCACCGCGCGCCTCGGCGAGCTCCGAGGCGAACCGCATGCCCTCGGCCACAGCCGCCCCGTGGGAAAACGTGCCGTAACCGGCCAGAACCTCAATGGCATGGCCCAGGGTATGGCCGTAATTCAGGCACTCGCGCACCCCGGCGCTCTCGGTCTTATCCTGAGCGACCACATCGGCCTTGAACACCACGCAGCGCTTGATGGCCTGGGCGGTGACCTCTGGGTCGCGCTGACTCAAAGCCGCTGCGTTGGCGGAGAGCCAGAAGAAGAAATCGTCGGAATCTATAACGGCCGACTTCGCTATCTCCGCACAGCCACAGCGCCACTCCCGCTCCGAAAGCGTTGCCAGAACGTCCGTGTCGGCGCAGACGAAAGCCGGCTGATAGAACGCCCCCACAAGGTTCTTCCCCTCGGGGAGATTCACAGCGGTCTTGCCTCCTACCGAGGAGTCAACCATGGCCAGAAGCGTGGTGGGCACCTGTACCACGGGAACCCCGCGCATATAGGTGGCGGCCACGAACCCGGCCAGATCCCCCACCACACCGCCGCCCAAGGCCACAACCAAGCTGTCGCGCCCGAAGGAAAGCTGGGCCATGGCCGACCAAAGCTCGGCAGCCACCGCCGGGGATTTCGTCTCCTCGCCCGCCGGCACCACCGCCTCATTCACCGCGAAGCCCGCCTGGGAAAGGGCGTCCTTCGCTTTCGGAAGGTAGAGCGGAGCCACGTTGGCATCGGTCACCACGAGCACATCCCGCGTGTGCTCCAAAGCGGGAACCTCTCGCAACGACCGGCCGAGTTCCTCTAAAATACCCGAACCGATGCGCACTCCATAGGGAGCCTCGCCGGGAAGGCCGACTATCACCTTTGTCGCCACAGCACACCTTCCTTCTTCAAGATGTCCATAGCCGTGCGCGCCAGCTGCCCGGCATTGCGCCCAGCGGTATCGATGGTGGCATTTGCCACCTCCTCATAAAACGGCAGGCGCGAAACGATGACCTGCTGAGCCCGCTCCAAGTCGCCGAAAAGCGGCCGGGTGGACGTGTCGGAGATGCGCGAGGCCGCCTCGGCGGCCGTCACCTCCAAATAGATCACAAAGCCGTTCTCTTGCAGGATCTGCCGGTTGCGCGGGGAAAGCACCACCCCGCCCCCGCAGGAGATGAGCCGCGGCTCCTCTTGGGCGAGCTCTTCGAGCACCGCCGTCTCCACGGCGCGAAAGCCCTCTTCGCCCGATTCCTCGAAGATCTGGGATACCTTGCGATCGCACGTGCGCTCGATGTACATATCCATGTCGATGGAGGCGATATTCGCGAAACGGGCGAGCTTGCGAGCGACCGAAGTCTTGCCCGCCCCCATGAATCCCACGAAGAACACCGGACGCTCCAAGACGTAGCGAGGCTCGCTGGGCCCGGCTTTGGGCTTGCGGAAATCGAAAACCGGTTGATCCGCCATGGTCACCGCGCCGCCGTTTTCAGCCGCTGACGATAGGCGGCCAAAGAAGCCTTTATATCGGCCATGTTGTCGTGACCGAACTTCTCCAAGTATGCCTGAGCCAAGGCGAAGGCCACCTCGGATTCCGCCACCACCGCGGCGGCCGGCACCGCGCACACGTCGCTGCGCTCTTTAGAGGCCTCCTGAGGTTGCAGGGTGTCCAGGTCGATCGTCTGCAGCGGGGTCATAAGCGTAGGGATAGGCTTCATGGCGCAGGTCACGATGAGGGGCATGCCCGTGGTCATGCCGCCCTCCAATCCGCCGGCATTGTTGCTGGCGCGGGTGAAACCGCTGGCGGCAAGGGTGATAGGGTCGTGGACCTGGGAGCCGGGCAGCCGCGCCGCCTCGAAGCCAAGGCCGAATTCCACCCCTTTGATGGCCGGGATGGAGAAAAGGGCCGCCCCCACGCGGCTGGTGATGCGCTCGTCGGCCGTGGCATAGCCGCCCAGGCCGGGCACCAGGCCGCGGACCACCACGCGGAATGTCCCGCCCAGGCTCTCGCCCAGTTCGCGGGCCTTATCTATCTCGGCCCGCATGGCATCGGC
>CAZKKN010000091.1:0-4834 GCA_964553375.1 uncultured Eggerthellaceae bacterium
CTAAAGCGCGATGCAAAATCTCGAATAACTGGAATTTTTGACCATGAGCGCTTGGGAGGGGGCAAGGCAGGAGTGGATAATGCCCAGAAGCCCGGAAATACTGGTGCGGTTGGCGCGAGGTGCGGGATAGCACATTTCCTAGTGCTCGCGCCGCCCGCGGTAGGGAATCAGCAGCAACGCTCCCACGATGGCGCAGCCTGCCACGAAGATGGCCATGTTGCGGAAGCCGTCATCAAGCGTCTCCTGGTAGGCGGCTTGGATGGCGGGCGCATCCCGATCGATGGCTTCCTGGTAGTTTGCTTCGGCTTCGTCGAACAGTGCCGACACGGCATCGCGGGCCTCCTGCATTTGCCCGATGGTTTCCGCCAGATCATCTCGTGCTTCTGTGAGCTGCTCTATCGCCGGTGCCATGGCTGCGGCCCCGTGGCTGCCGGCAGATGCGGCTGCGTTTTGCATCTGTGTCAGGGAGTCATCCATTTGGGCCAAGCCGTCTACCATGGGCGCCAGACCCTGCTCTATGCCGCTTTGCGCTTTCTGGATCAGCATGGGCTTCAACTGGGAGAACATATCGATGCTCATGGTTTTGCAGGCTGCGACGATAGTGGTCACGTCGGAGTTCTGCAATTCCTCAAGCGCTCCGTCGCTCATCTGCACATCTGAGGTGGAACCGTCAACGGCTCCATCCATGCTTATGGCGATGGAAGTCAGGTCGCTCAGGTGCGGAATATCCGCACCTTCCAGCATCTTCGCACCTTCTTCGGTGGCCTGCAGGTCGTCGAGCTTCTGGTCCAGTTCCGCGGCGTGGGGCAGCGGCGACACCTCCACCTCGTCGGGCATGGCAGCCATGAGATTATCCTGCATGAAAACGCTGGCATGCACGATGAACGCCACCATGATGGACGGCGCCACCGCCGTGCCGATGGAGCGCACCAGCGAAAGCGTGGCCAGGGCGGAGTTGGATTCCGCGTCGGCAGTGTTCTCCAACATCATATAATTCAGCGGCGCGCCCATGGTGAACCCCAGCCCCAGGCCGGTGAGGATCATCGTGGTGCACACGGTGAAGAGGTTCGGCCAGGTGCAGGCAACAAACGCCATGAAAAGCGATCCGACCGCCGCGCCGATGAAACCAGCAGCCAGCACCGGCTTAACGCCGTACTTGTCAATGAGCTTGCCCGAGGTCATGGCTCCAACGCCGCTGCCCAGGCCCAGCAGCGCGATGAGATAGCCGCCCGAGCCGGATTTCATGAACAGCGCGTTTTCGCAGAACTGCGGGAAGAAGATGGTGCCCATCATGATGACCCCGGAGATTATCGCGCATACCAGGGTGATCAGGATATTGATATCCGTGAAATAGCGCAGGCTCACGATGGGGTCTGCCGCATGGCGCTCGCGCAGGATGAAAAGCGGCAGCAGCACGATGAACGCCAGCAGGAACGGGTAGACATCCAGCGAGGTCAAAGAAAGGCCGAGGTCGAAGAAATCGATGTTCTTGATGCCGTACATCAGCGAAAGCGTCATAAGCGTGAGCAGCAGAATGCCCACGCCGTCGATGGGTTTCACCTGGTCAACCTTGGAGTTGGGTAGCTTCATCACGCCAAGGACCAGCACGATGAGGCAGATGGGGATGTTCACATAGAAGATGAACTGCCACTGCTCCTGGCCGAAGATGTCCAGGATCAGGCTGCCGATGGAGGGTCCGAAGATGCTGGCCATGCCATAGATCATGCCCACCATGCCTAAGGCCATGCCGCGTTTCTCCTCGGGGAAGGCGGTGCCGAATTCCGCAGTTGCCACGGGCATGATGCCGCCACCGCCCAGGGCCTGGATCACCCGAGCGCCGATGAGCAGCTCGAAGCTTCCCACTGCCTGGGCCACACCGCAAAGGGCCGACCCGGCACCGAAGAGGAAGATGCACAGCAGGTATATCCACTTGCGGCCATGGCGGTCGGCGAGTTTTCCCATGATGGGGATGGATACGGCGTAAGCCAGGGTGTAGATGGTGAGGATCCATACGCCCAAGGAGTCATCTACGCCCAGCGTGTTCTGAATCACCGTGCGTGCTGGGTTCACGATGCTCATGTCCAGAGCGCCCATGCAAAGCCCCAGCATATAAAGGACGGCTACCAGTGCGTAGCCTTTGCGTTCGCCGCGGGGGGTGGCGTTTTGGGATGCAGGTGAAGGTGCGCCCGCGCTTTCGGTTTCTGTTTCAGTTTCTGGTTCGGTCATGGTTACTCCTTCAAAGCCTGGGAAAGGTTGGAGGCGATGTGCTCCAAGCAGCGGGTCGTTTGGTCTATCTCCTTTGCGGAAAGGCCCTCATACATGATGGCCTCAAGCTCCTGATAAAGGGTCCACATATCACGCAGCACCGCCTCCGCTGCCGGTTGCAGCGAAACCAGCTTCTCGCGTTTGTTGCGGGGATTCACCTCGCGGGCTACAAGCCCCTTCTCCTCCAGTTTGGCCACGGTGCGCGTGATGGATCCCTTGTCGATCTGCAGCTGGTCAGCCAGAGCTTCCTGGTTGGAGGGGCCATGGGCCTTCAGCAGCATGAGCACCTGCTGCTCGGGAAAGCCGATGCCATGGGCGCCCATGGAGCGGTCGGCGCAGACGCGCATCTTTCGCATGATGATGGAGATATCGGACATCAGCATGAATGCTCCCAACAATTGCGACGACAACAGTTGCAGCGACAATAGTACTCACGGTGCTGTGGCGCGTCAAGAGTCAAGAGGACACCGCGCCTCTCAGCTTGCTTTCAGGTTTCGCTGTTAGGCTGCCTGCCTGAGAGAAAAAACGAGGAAAGAATACAGCTTATGCAGGGAGGCATCATGACGAAAATGCGCAAAAGGTTGATCTTGGACGGCGCGCTTACGGTCCTGCTGGTCTTCGAGATGTTCTACCAGCTCACCGGTGACGTGTTGCATGAGATCTTCGGCATCGTGTTCTTCGCTGGCATTGTGGCGCATCTGGTGCTCGCCCGGCGCTGGGCTAAAGCCACGGCGCAAGCGATTCGCTCCGGCAAGAAGATGAAAGCCGCCAATACCGTTCGCGTGGTCTTAGGCATCATGCTGGCCTTGGTGATGGCGGTGCTTTTGGTGAGTTCGGTGGCGGTGAGCAATCTGCTGCTGGGTTTAGGCGTGGATCTTGCCGGCGGCGGGTACGGTACGTGGGCTTTGGTGCACACCGTCAGCTCCTATGGGCTCTGTTGCCTGGTGACGATTCATCTTGCCGTTCACTGGGTCAGTGTGGCCGGGGCGCTTCGAATCGCTTACGACCCCAGCCGCCGGGCTGCGATCAATGCGGGCGTTGCCGCTGTTGCCGCGTTGGGGGTGTTCGCTATCGAAGCGGCAGGAGCATCTGCGCTTGCCCAACCAGCTGCCGCAGCCGGAGGGGCGGGCGGTGCGTCCGGAGAGGCGGGCAGTGCGAAATCGGGATCGGGCGATGCGGACGCCGCGAATCCCGGCGGTTCCAATCGTGAGACGCAGCCTCAAGCGGAAGAGAGTCCCCTTGAAGGCCTTGAAGATATCGCAACTCCCGATAATCGCAGGCCAGGCGCCCGGGGATCCAAAGGGTCCGCTAGCCCCAGGTCGAACGGCTCCGCGCCGAACAGCGCTGACGGATCAGACAGCGCCATAGGGCAGGACGACTCGGATTCCGCAGGCGGTTCTGGCCAAGGCTCCAACAGCGGATTTTCGGGCGTTTGCACGCTCTGCCGCAAATACTGCCCGCTCAGCGCTCCCCGTTGCGATCGCCCATACCGGGAAGGCCTGATCTGACCGAAGCGAAGCAACGGAGCAACGGAGCATCCCCGTTGCTCCCGTATCTTCGGCACCCTGCTGTTAATGCCCATTGCCGGATGAAGGTGCCTGTCGGTGGCTTTTCGCCGCTGCGCGTCCAGGTTGGTTTTACAATGACCTGAAACGTTTTAAGGAGCGAACCATGGCCGAAACCGTTGACGCCGCGAGCAAAACCGAAGCCGCAACCGCAACAGCGGATGAAACCGCAAGCAAAACCGCTTCCGACCAGCCTATCCCAGGCTCGCCGGATTATCCGCTGCACTCCGAGCTCACCATTGGCGACTACTTCAAGGAGCGCGTGGCCGAAGAGCCCGACCACGAATTCGTGGTCTACCCCGACCGCGATCTGCGTTGGACCTACCAGGACTTTGACGAGCGCACCGACCAACTGGCCAAAGGCTTGCTCGCCATTGGCATGAAACCTGGCGATCACCTGGGAGTTTGGGCCCGCAATATCCCCGACTGGCTCACGTTCATGTACGCTTGCGCCAAAGCGGGCATCGTGATGGTCACGGTGAATCCGGTCTACAAAAGCCACGAGCTGGATTACGTGTTGAAGCAATCGGACATGAAGGCGCTTTGCGTCATCGATGCCTACCGCGACGTGGACTACCTGCAGATCATCCGCGACCTGGTGCCCGAATCCTTGGAGCAGCAGCGCGGCTTCCTGCACAGCGAAACCTATCCCTACCTGGAGAATCTCATCTACATGGGGCCGGAGAAGCACCGCGGCTTCTACAGCGTTCCGGAGCTGCTGCTTTTGGGCCAGCATCGTCCCGATAGCGACCTGGAATGGGCTCAGCGCCAGTTCGACAACAACGACGTGGTGATGATGCAATACACCAGCGGCACCACGGGATTCCCCAAAGGCGTGATGCTCACCCATCGCAACATCCTGAACAACGGGTTCTACATCGGCGAAGGGCAAAAGCTCACCCCGGCTGACCGCGTGTGCCTGCCCGTGCCGTTCTTCCACTGCTTCGGCTGCGTGTTGGGTGTGATGGCCAATCTCACCCATCGTTCCACCATGCTCATCGTGG
>CAZKKN010000092.1:0-4744 GCA_964553375.1 uncultured Eggerthellaceae bacterium
GTCGCGCACGTCGATGATGAGCACCTTCAGGCGCTGGTTGTGGCGGTAATGCTCGTTGGAGGGACGCTCGTTGCGCTCGCCGGGGTTGCGCTTCTGGTCGTAGTGGGGCAGCTCCGCCTCCACACCATCGCGGATCTTGATGATGGTGAAGTCAGGCGTGCCTTGGAGCACGGTGCCGGTAACAAGATCGCCCACGCGGCCGGCGAACTCCTCGAAGATGGACTGACGACCGGCATCGCGCACGATGGCGTTGATGACGCTTTTGGCGTTCTGGGCGGCGATTCGGCTCACATCCGCCGGGGTGACATCACGCTCTTCGAACTCCTCGTATTCATAGGTGACCTCGCCGGTCTCCTCATCCACCACTTCGATGGGTTCGCCTTTGGGCACGAGTTCGTAGACGTAGATCTTGCCCGTTTGGCGGTCGATGATCACACGCGCATCCCATTCCAGGTCAAGGATGTGCTGATAGCTCTTGGCCAGGGACTCCTCTAAACGCTCGATGAGGTAGAATTCATCGATCTTGCGTTCGTGGGCAAGCTCCTGCAACGCTTTGATAAGTTCTGATGTAGCCACAACCGTTCCTTTCTGTAGCCTTCGTTCCTAAAACGAGATCGTGCCTTTCAGATTGGCCCGTTTGATCGCATCGAAGGGGATGGTGAACCGCTCGTCATCGATGACGAGGGTCACCTGCTCATCGG
Organism: uncultured Eggerthellaceae bacterium; assembly: GCA_964553375.1. GTDB lineage: Bacteria > Actinomycetota > Coriobacteriia > Coriobacteriales > Eggerthellaceae > UBA9715. The sequence goes on from CAZKKN010000092.1 coordinate 702, forward strand.
TGACCTCTTGGAGAGTGCCCTTGAAGTTTGAGCGCCCCTCCACCGGACCGTTGGTTTTCACTACCACCGTTTGCCCCAGCTGGGCACGGAAATGCTCCGGTGTGCGCAGCGGGCGGTCGATGCCCGGCGACGACACTTCCAGCATGTAGGCACCGGGAAACGGGTCAAGGGAATCCATGATGTCGTTTATCCAGGATTGGGTCGATGCCAGTTCGTCGAAGCTCACGCCGTGGTCCGTGTCGATGAACACGCGGATAGTCGGCGATTTCTTCGCACCCACTATCTCAAGCGTGATGATCTCCACGCCCTGCTTCTCAGCGATGGGCGCAAGGGCGTCGAGCAGGCTCTGTTCTTTCCTGGTCAGCAACAGGTTCCTTTCCGTATCCGCGATTCCTTGAACCGACCTCATACAAAAAGAAAGCGGGACAAGCCCACTTCCTCGTTTGAAGTCAGATTGGCGATGCCGAAGCATCGGATGAATGATACCACAGAAGCCCTCAGGCGCACCAGAGCAAATTGTGGGATTCAGGTGAAGCGACCTGGAAACCGAATGGCCGTTCAGGTCGCTTCTCGCGCGGATCCAAGCGTTTCTAGCGGTTGCCCTGGAGTATGCGGTTCAAAGCGTTCAGGTAGGCCTTGGCGGCGGATACGATGATGTCGCCATCCGACCCCCTGCCGATATACACGCTGCCGTTGCCGGCCTTGACGCGCACGGTCACCTCACCCACGGCATCGATGCCCCGTGTGATGGCCATGACGGAGAATTCGCTGAGGTCGTTTTCCACCTGGACGATCTTGTCGATGGCCTTGAATGCGGCATCCACCGGACCCGTACCGTAATCGCAGACGGTCACCACCTTCCCTTCGGGGTCTTTGAGCGAAATGGTGGCGGTAGGTGTGAGCGGATAGCCGCAGCTCACTTGGAGGCTGTTCAAGGTGTAGAGGGCATCCACATTGCGATCCTGCTCGTTTACCAGGCTCTCCAGATCCTCGTCGTAGACCTCCTTCTTCTTGTCGGCCAACTCCAAGAAGGCGGCGTAAAGCTCATCGAGGCGCTCTTCGTCGAAGGTGAAGCCAAGCTCCTCCAGGCGATGCTTCAAGGCGGCATGCCCGCTGCGCGCTGTGAGGACGATCTGGCTTGAGCCGGCCCCTACGTCGGCCGGATCGATGATCTCGTAGGTTGTGCGCTCCTTCAAGACGCCATCTTGGTGGATGCCGGAGGAATGGGCGAAGGCGTTGGCCCCCACGATGGCCTTGTTGGCCTGGACATTCATGCCGGTGATGGAGGACACGAGGCGGCTTGCCTTCACGAACTCGCGGCTGTCTATGTCCGTATGGGCATCCAGCTCATCCCCATGCATGCGGATGGCCATGACCACTTCCTCCATGGCGGTGTTGCCCGCGCGCTCCCCCAGGCCGTTGATCGTGCATTCTACCTGGGTTGCCCCATTCATCACGCCGCTTAAAGCAAGGGCTGTAGCCATGCCTAAGTCGTTATGGCAATGGACTGAGATATCCACATTCTGGATGCCGTTCACGTTGTCGCGCAGATAAGCGATTCGGTTGCCGAACTCCCAGGGCAGCGAATAGCCCGTGGTATCGGGGATGTTCACCACGGTTGCACCTGCATCCACCACGGCTTGGATGACGCGGACGAGGAAATCGTAGTCGGAGCGGCCGGCGTCTTCGGCGTAGAATTCCACGTCTTCGACGTATTGCTTGGCATAGCGCACGCAATGGATGGCCCGCTCGATGCACTCCTCCTCGGTGATGCGCAGCTTGTCGCGCAGATGGGAGGGAGAAACCCCCAGGCCGGTGTGGATGCGGGGGCGCTTGGCGTATTTCAGGGCATCGGCGGCTACATCGATGTCCTTATCGATGGCACGGGTGAGGGCGCAAACCACCGCCTGGTCCCCCACCAGTTCCGAGATGCGGCGGACGCTTTCGAAGTCACCAGGGCTTGAGATGGGAAAACCGGCTTCTATGACATCGACGTTCAAGCGCAGGAGCTGGCGGGTGATGACCAGCTTCTCCTCTGCGTCCATGGAAGCGCCGGGGCTTTGCTCCCCATCGCGCAGTGTAGTATCGAAGATCTTGATCTTCCGGGTCATGGAAACCTCCTTAAGCCGAAATGGCTCGTTAGCTCGTTATAAGGTGATGTACCAAAGGTTCTGCAGCTCAGGGATGGCTTCGCGCAAAGCGGCCATGACCTCGTCGGTGACCTGCCCCTCAAGGTTGATGTATACCACTACGGAGTCGGTGTCGGCGCGCTGGCCGATCTGCATCGTGGTTATGTTGACATCGGACTGTCCCAGGATGGTCCCGATGATCCCTATCCGCCCGGGGGCGTCCACGTAGCGGATGATCAGGGACTGGGCAGCCGGTTGGATGTCCAGCGGATAGCCGAAAAGCGAGATGATGCGCGCCGGGCGGTCGGTGCCGTAAAGGGTGCAGGCGATAGCGGTGTTCTCCGTGGCCAGGGCCAGGGAGGAATCGTAGCCATCGGCGGTGATGCAGGAGTTAAGCGACGGTTCTATGCCATGGCGATGGGCCACCGCTTCGGCATTGGCCGCACTCACCGCACCGATGTTCTTATAGGCCATGAGCCCCTTCAAGGCACTGGCCAAGAGCATGGAGGTATCGGCGCTGGATAAGGTGCCCGCAGCCGTAAGCGAGAGGGTATGGGGAATATCGGACTCTATTTGGGCGATGATGCGGCCCATCATCTGACTGGCCGTGAGATAGGGACCGAACTTGTCCATGACCTCGGGCGGCACATTGGACATGTTGATGGCCGTGGGGACGATGGAGCCTGCCAGGGCCTGGGCCACGAATGTGGCGATCTGCACCCCGGCCCGCCTTTGGGCCTCATCGGTGAGCGCTCCGATATGCGGGGTGATGATGGCATTGGCGAATTCATGGAGCGGAGAGGTGGTGCATGGCTCGTCTTCAAGCACATCGAAGCCCACGCTGCGGATCTTCCCTGCGGCGATGAAGTCGGCCATGGAGGCCTCATTGAAGATGCCATCCCGGGAGACGTTCACGATGATCACGCCGTCTTTCATGGCGGCGAACTGCTCCGCGCCGAACATACCGGCGGTCTCGGCTGTCTTGGGCATATGGCAGGTGATGAAGTCGGCCAAAGGCAGGATGTCCTCTATATCCTCATAGAGCTCCACGCCCAAGGTTGCTGCGCGGTCGCTGCTGCAATAGGGGTCATAGGCGATGATGTTCATACCGAAGGCCGCTGCCCGCTGGGCCACGAGGCCGCCCACCCGGCCCAAGCCGAAGATGGCCAATGTCTTCTCGAACAGCTCACAGCCCTTGATCTGGCCCTCTTCCCAATGCCCCTCATGCATAGCGGCATTGGCCTGCGGGATGTTACGCGCGCAGGCCAAGAGCATGGCCATAGCGTATTCAGCTGTGGACATTACATTGGAGTTGGGTGCGTTGCAAACCACCACACCGGCTTCGGTGGCGGCTTCCAGGTCGATGTTGTCGATGCTCACCCCGGCTCGGCCGATCACGCGCAGCCGCCCGGCCGCAGCTTCGATCACCTTTGCAGTGACTTGGGTGTGGGAGCGCACGATGAGGCCGTCGAAGCCGTCGATGCAAGCAGCGAGCTCCTCCTCGGTGAGTCCTAAGCGCACTTCCACTTCGATGCCGCGGGTCTCAAGGACCGAGATACCGGCTTTGTCGATCGTTTCGGCTATAAGCACTCTATAGGCCATGGCATTTCCTCTCTCAGCACCCCGCACTCAAGGCAGATGCGCTATTTAACCCAGGTGAACATGGAGCGGATCTTCTCGCCGGTTTTCTCGATCTGGTGGTTGTTGATGGCCTCCCGCTGCTCAAGGAGCCACTTATGACCGTTTTTGCAGTCGGCGACGAATTCCTCGGCGAAGCTGCCGTCCTGGATGCGACCGAGGATCTCCTTCATAGCGGCCCGGGACTGCTCGTTGATCACCTTGGGACCGGCGTAGTACTCGCCGTATTCAGCCGTATTGGAGATGGAGTAGTTCATGAAGTGGATGCCCTTCTCA
>CAZKKN010000093.1:0-4656 GCA_964553375.1 uncultured Eggerthellaceae bacterium
CATCATCCCCGTCCCCTGACATAAAACATCCCCGTCCCCCGGCATAACCCGCGTCCCCTCAACTAGGCGGGCAGAGGCCCATCCGCGCCCAAGGGACCCGCGGTACCCGCGAGGTTGCGCGGCCGGCTGGGGCGCTCGGGCAGAATGATCATGACCAGCTTCACCATAAGCGGCACTAAGGGCAACCAGATCAGCGTCATGATCACGTTGAAGCAGGTGTGTGCGTTGGCGATTTGCCGCGCGATGACCTCAACCCCTTCGCCTGCGGGCGGGATAGCGGCTACCAGGCCAGCGAATGGCCCGGTGAGGCCCACGAAGAGCAAACAGCCCGAAAGGTTGAAGATGCAGTGGGCGAGCGCCACGCGCTTGGCATCCCGGGATTGGCCGATGGCAGCCAGAAGCGCTGTAACCGTAGTGCCCAGATTGTCGCCAAGCAAGATGGGAATCGCCCCCTCAAGGCCGATGATGCTCGCACCGTCTGGGCCGGCCTGGGACGCGAAGTTCTGCAGCACCGCAATGGTGGCGCTGGAGCTTTGCACGATGAGCGTCATCACCGTTCCCACCACAACCCCCAGCACCGGCACGCCCGCCACCTGGGCAATCATGTCTGTGAACACCGGGTTTTCTGCCAGCGGCTTCATCACGCCGCCCATGGTCTCAATGCCGACGAACAGCAGGCCGAAGCCGAAGATGGCCTTGCCCACCTGCTTCGCGCGCTCTTGCTTTGCCGCGGTCATGACAAGGAATCCCACGGCTACGAACAGCATGATGTAATCCGACAGCTTGAACGCGATGATCTGCGCGGTGATGGTGGTGCCGATGTTCGCACCCATCACGATGGGAATCGCCTGACGCAAGCCCATGAGTCGCGCGCTCACGAAGCCAATGACCATAACCGTTGTGGCGCTGGAGCTTTGGAGCACCGCTGTGGCGAAGGCGCCGGCCAAAACGCCCAGCAGCGGGTTTTTCGTCACCGCCGCCAAAATGGAGCGCATGCGCTCTCCTGCCGCCTCTTGCAGGCTGCCGCTCATCATCTTCATGCCGTACAAGAAAATGGCCAGGCCACCTAAGAGGCCCAGCCCTATAGTCATAATCTCATTCACTTCTGTTGTTGCCTTTCATCCCTCGTTCCATGGACTCCAGTCTACGGAGCCCGGGTACGAGGGGTGTAAGGGGAACGTAAAGCCTTTGTAAAGTCGCAAGAGCGCAAGGTCACAAAGGCGCAAAGGAATAAAAGCGCAGGCGCACGAGGGCGCAGGCGCGCACCTTTATCCCCAAACGCCTAGGCAACTAGGCGCTTACGGCCTATACGCGCATGGCGAAGGCGATGAGGTCGCTTTTATCCATGAACCCCACGTTCTTGGCGATCTCGTCCCCGTCGCTGAACAGGACGAATGTAGGCGTTCCGCTCACGCCGTATTCGGCGGATTTCTCGGTCATGACGTCTATGTCGGCCTGAGCCACCTGCACACCTGCGGCTTCGATCTGCCCCAGCGCCTCTTCAAGGATGGGTTGCTCGCGTTTGCAGAAGCCGCACCATTGGGCAAAGAATTCCACGAGCACCTTACCCTCGAACTGATCCACCGCGCGGCTCCAGTCTTGCTCGTTTTTGATCTGATAGATTCCGTTCATGATGCATCCTTCCTCTTGGTTCTCTTCGCGCGGCGCATGCCGCTGGTTCTTCGCACGGCACATGCCGCTGATGCCGAAACCCGCCCTGGCACCCAGCGAAGCTACTGAATCTGGTTCTACAGTAGTTTTTGGCGGGGCCGCGCGAAGCGGCGATGGGAGAGCGTTTCTTTGCGGTTGCCAGAACAAAACGCTCCTGATGATTTCCGCATAATCGCACGTCGCACGCAGGAGCAACCGCTGGTTGTCATAGAATGATCCTGAAAATGATTACTAGAGATGCTTGTGCAACCCCAGGGCAACCCGTAGCGTAGGAGGCGATTTCTCATGACCGCGAAAAAGAACGGAAGGAACCGGATGAACGTGGAAATCGCCCAGCATCTTGCCAGCTTGCGCCGCCAAAAGGGCTACAGCCAAGAAGCGCTGGCCGCCGAGCTGGGACTGTCGCGCCAGGCTATCTCTAAGTGGGAGCGGGCTGAATCCCAGCCCGATACGGGGAATCTCATTGCCTTGGCGGACCTGTACGGCGTGACTCTGGATGAGCTTGTGCGCGTGGAGGCGGATATCGCCGATGACGTGCGCTTCGAGGATGCCGAGCGAAACGCGCAACAAGAGCGCGATGAGGAGCTCGCAGCGCAGGCGGAAGCGGCCGCCGGAATAGCCGCAACGGAAGCGGCTGCAGTAAACGCGGCTAGTACAGGTGCGATCGGTGCGACAGGCGCGGCTAACGTAGCTGCTGACGCGGCTGTTGGCGCGGCAGAGGCGAAAGCAGCGGCTGCACAGGCTCAAGCCGCTGCAGCTCGCGCCGAGGCGGCTGCATCAGGAGCGGCTGCATCAGGCACCGAGGCTATGTCGGCTGCGCCGGGAACGGTGCATGGTGGCATGCCAGGCTCGTTCCCAATCGGGATGCCGGGAGCTATCCCGGGAGGGATGCCTGGCGCAGCGCCAAACGGAATGCCGGGCGCAACAGGCGCAGCCCCAAACGGGATGCCCGGTAACGCCCCAGGCGCAGCCCCAGGTGCCCACCCCTACGCAGGCAACGGCTTCCAGCCGCCGATGCCTCCGGGACCATCCGCCCCCAAGCCTCCGAAAAGCCCCTGGCTCACCTTCCCCTACCCGCTACTTGTTGTGGTGCTCTTCCTCCTCGCCGGCTTCCTCTTCCATGCATGGAATCCTGCTTGGGTGCTCTTCCTCACCATTCCCTTTTATTACTGGATCGCCAACGTGATTACCAACGACCCCAATTACAAGGCCGAACGCAACGAACGCTTCCGGCAGTAGGAGCGCGCTGAAATGAAACTGACGAAGAATTCCCTGGTTAAGATTGCGCTCATTGGGCTGCTGTGCCTTGTCATTTGCCTGTCTCTGAGCACGTGCTCCACGGGCGTTTGGTGGGGTTGCACTCCAATGGCGTCACTTGTGACCGGCCGTGTTCTTGACGCGCCCAGCGTACCCAGCGCGCCCGATGCACCTGACGCGCCTGATGCTCCCAGCGCGCCCGATGCGCCCAGCGCGCCCGATGCCGCACCTGCCTTCAGCTACGATTCCGCCGCATTCACCAGCATCGGCGATTACGAATTCCCAACCGATGAGGTGGACAGCCTTGATATTTCTTGGATGGCAGGCGAGGTCACGTTACGCAGCGGAAGCGATGAGGAAACCGGTGGCCTGATACGGGTCCGCGAGGAAGCGGCTGGCGGCGGTCGGAATCTCCGGCCGATGACCTTGAATGTTGCGGGCGGCATGATGTCGATCGACTACAACGTGAGACACAATTTCTTCCTGGGGTGCTCATCGTTCGGCATGAAACGATTGGAAGTGATTATCCCCGAGAACGCCGCGAAGAATCTGAAGAAGATCGGCATCAATGCTGCTTCGGGGTCTTATGAGATCTCTGGATTGGGATGCGAGACATTCGACTTGTCCCTCGCTTCCGGATCGCTGGATGCAAGCTCCATGGATGCCGCTAGGCTGACCGTAGATATGGCGAGCGGCGTCGCGCAATTCGTGGGGAATTATACTGACAAGATCGACCTGGATATGGCGAGCGGCGAATTGGCTGTGGAGAGCACTGCCTCGGCGCTGCCCAACGCGGTTGCTGTTGACATGATGTCCGGGCATATGACGCTGCGCCTTCCCGAAGAGCCGGGTTTCACGGCGAGCCTGAGTAAGACCTCCGGGAATTTCACCTGCGGGTTCGGCGCCACCCAACAGAGCGACCGGTACATCGTTGGAAACGGGGCGTGCCCTATCAGTGTCTCGATGGCCTCCGGATCTATGGAGCTGCTTCCCCGCAAGGCGTAACCTCCCGGCTTGCGTCGCGTTAGCGGTTTCCGCGCCCCAATCGCGCATGCTTATGTCAGGGGACGGGGATGATGGCAGAATATGTCAGGGGACGGGACCTTCGCGGATGCGCTTAGGTCGGAAAAGCTGGCACCGGGGGCCTTCCGGGCGCGGTTTCTGCCAGAAATCTCGAGCAAAGTGCGTTTTCGAGCGCCTTTTCCGCTCTCGGAGACCCTCTTCGGGGGCGTTTCCCCAGGTCGCAGAAATATTAGATATGGCTAACTGACTACTTGCTCGAGATTCCTGGCAGAAAACCGGGATTTGGGTCGGGCCCGGGCGGAAGAGAGGGAACGCGCGGTCATGGGGTCATGGGGTCATGGGTGTAAGAGGCAGGATACCTGGAACGGAAAGCGGGTCGCCCATGGCGGGCGGCGGAGGGCTCCCGCAGTTCGCGGCATGGCGCCCTAAGCCGTATGTCTTCGGCCCGCCCCTCCGACGGTCCCGGCTGCGCAGGGGTTTGCCTACGGCTTCTCGCCGCATGTCAGGGGACGGGGATGATGGCATATGTTTTATGCCAGGGGACGGGGATGATGGCATATGTCATGTTTTATGTCAGGGGACGGGGATGATGGCATATGTCATGTTTTATGTCAGGGGACGGGGATGATGGCATATGTCATGTTTTATGTCAGGGGACGGGGATGATGGCATATGTCATGTTTTATGTCAGGGGACGGGGATGAT
>CAZKKN010000094.1:0-4331 GCA_964553375.1 uncultured Eggerthellaceae bacterium
GCCCGAAGCACCTGGACTACACGCTGACGCGCGCGGAGTTCGAACGCATCACCAAGGACCTGCTGGAGCGTTGCAAGAAACCGGTTGAGCAGGCGCTCAAGGACGCCGGCCTTTCCAGCGGCCAGATCGATGAGGTCATCCTGGTTGGCGGTTCCACCCGCATGCCGGCAGTGCAGGAGCTGGTGAAGAGCCTCACCGGCAAGGACCCCAACATGTCCGTGAACCCGGATGAGGTTGTGGCCATGGGCGCTGCGGTGCAAGGTGGCGTGCTCTCCGGCGACGTGGAAGGCATCCTGCTTCTGGACGTCACCCCGCTTTCCCTGGGCGTTGAGACCCTGGGCGGCGTGATGACCACCATGATCGAGCGCAACACCACCATCCCCACGCGCAAGGCGGAGATCTACTCCACCGCTGCCGACAACCAGACTTCCGTGGAGATTCACGTCCTTCAGGGCGAGCGTCCCATGGCGAAGGACAACAAGACGCTGGGCCGCTTCCAGCTGACCGGCATCCCGGCTGCCCGCCGCGGCGTTCCGCAGATCGAAGTGACCTTCGATATCGACGCCAACGGCATCGTGAACGTGTCCGCCAAGGATCTGGGCACCGGCGCGCAGCAGCAGATCACCATCAGCGGTAGCACCGCGCTTTCCGATGACGAAGTGGATCGCATGGTGAAGGACGCCGAGGCCAACGCTGAGGAAGACAAGCGCCGCAAGGAAGAGGTCGAGGTGCGCAACACCACGGACTCCTTGGTCAGCGCCACGGAGCAAACGGTAAGCGAGCTGGGCGACAAGGTGCCCGCCGAGACCAAGCAGGCCGCAGAAGAAGCTGTGGCTGAGGCCAAGGCCGCGCTGGAGGGCACGGACATCGATGCCATCAAGGCGGCTCAGGAGAAACTGCAGACCGCTGGCTACAAACTGGCCGAGATCGCCTATTCCCACAGCACTGCCGATGGCGACGCCGCCGGTGCGGCTCAGGCTGCTGCAGCCGAGGCTGCGGAGGAGGACGCCACCATCGAGGCAGAGTACGAGCTGGTGGACGACGAAGAGGATCAGAAATAGCCGACCTGCCAGGTCTGGTTTCGAAGGAGAGCTGATATGGCACAGCGTATGAATTACGGCGCTGCCAGAGGAGGTTTCCAACCCACCCGGGGCGGTGCGCCCAAGCCGCAGGCAAGCCGCATCGACCCGGTGAAGGGCGAAGAAGAGGAGATTCTGGGAAAGGAGGCCGGCGCGGAAACGTCGGCCTCTCCCAACGATGAGGTGGCTGCGGCCGAACAGGCCGCCGCAGATGCCGACATCGTGGCCGAGGCAGAGGCTGTTATCGAAGACGTCGCCAAAGAAGGCGACGAGCTTGAAGCGGCGAAGAAGGAAGCCGCGGATTGGCAGGACCGCTACATGCGGCTCCACGCCGAGTGGGATACCTATCGCCGGCGCACCACCGAGCAGCAGGCTCAGGAGAAGAAGCGCGCCACTGAGAAGCTCATGGAAGACCTGCTCCCGGTGCTCGATGACTTCCAGCGTTCCATCGACTACGCCGAGCAGAACGGTTCATCCGGTCTGCTGGATGGCGTGAAAGCGGTGGAGACCAAGCTGGTCGACACCCTGGTGAAAAGCGGGCTTGAGGTGATCGACCCGGTGGGCGAGGCCTACAACGCCCTGGAAGCCCAGGCGGTAGGCACTGTTTCCGACACGGAAGCCTACGATGAGACCGTTAAAGAGGTGTACCAGAAAGGGTACAAGCTGGGCAATAAGGTGATTCGCCCGGCTATGGTCACCGTGACTACCGGCGGCCCTCAGCGACCGAAGGATGAAGAGCAGCCCGACCAGGAATAACCTGGTGCTGGCATACCCGAAATGCCTGGTGTGCCGGAGATAGAGGGCGAATGACGGGGAGGGCTGCGGCCTTCCGAGAAGAGAAAGGTGGTGTGAAGGCATGGCGAACAAGCCTGATTACTACAAGACGCTCGGCGTGTCGAAAAACGCCACTGCCGACGAGATAAAGAAAGCATTCCGCAAGCTGGCGCGGACGAACCATCCCGATGCTGGCGGCGACGAGGATAAATTCAAAGAGATCAACGAAGCCTACGAAGTGCTTTCCGACGAAAAGAAGCGCCAGCTGTACGACCAGTACGGTACCGCCAATGAGCACGAGATCCCCTACAATTGGGGCGGCGGGGCCGGTGGAGCCGGTGGGACAACCGTGAACTTCGACGACTACGGTAGCTGGCAGGATATCCTGAACCAGGTGCTGCGTGGCGAAGGCGTCATGGGCTCCGATTGGGATTTCGTCGGCGGCAACGGCGGCGGAGGCGGATTCGGAGGGTTCGGCGGTTTCGGCGGAGGCTATGCGCCGCGACCGGCGAAGGGTCAGGATTCCACAGTGGATCTGCAGGTCACCTTCGACGAGGCCTTGAACGGCACGACAAAGCGCGTGACGGTGCGCATCCCCGGCAAGGCCGAGGCCGACACCTTCGACGTGAAAGTGCCCGCAGGGGCCATGGACGGCGGGCGGCTGCGCTTCAAAGGCAAGGGCACGCCTGGCGTGAACGGCGGCGAGAACGGCGACTTGCTCATCGTGACCCGCATCATGCCCCATGAGACTTTCAGCCGCAAAGGCGCCGATGTTTGTCTGACTGCGCAGGTTGATATCGCAACGGCGGCATTGGGCGGTAAGATCACCGTTCCCACGCCCCAGGGCGGCAAGGTGCGCGTGCGCGTGCCTGCCGGAACCCAGAACGGCGCGGTGCTGTCTGTGAAAGGCAAGGGCGCACCTAAGTTGAAGGGCAAGGGGGCAGGCAGCGGCGACTTGAAGATCACGCTGGATATCCCCATTCCGAAGAATCTGAACGAGGGTCAGCGCAAGGCGCTCGAGGACTTCCGTGCCGCCTCGGAGGGCGGTTCGGATGCTTCGAGCAGCTCGAGCGCAGCTGCGAAGGCTGCTAAGGGCTCGCATGCGGCTTCGAAAGATGCCGCGGGCGCTTCGAAGGCAGCTTCAAGCGCAACTTCAGATAAAGCATAAAGTGGCCTTTGACGAGGCATAAGACGATAGAAGAGGAAGGGGATCCGCATGACTGAAGCTGATCGCAACCGACCTCTGTACATGATAGGCGTGGCGGCGGAACTGGCGGGGATGCACCCGCAGACGCTGCGGTCCTATGAGCAGAAGGGCCTTGTGACCCCCAAGCGCACCCGCGGGAACACGCGTATGTATTCCCAGGCAGACATCGAGCGCTTGGCGCTGATCAACGAGCTCACCAATGAGGGAATAAACCTGGCAGGGGTGATTCGCATCTTGGATCTGCAGCACAGGCTGGACGCCCGTGATGAGGTGATCGATTCCCTGCATCACCGGGTGCGCCGCTTGGCCGATCGTGTGCACGAATTGGAAACCCGCGAGAACATAGCCGGCATCGTGGCCACCACCACTTCGCTGGCCATCCGCAAGAGATAGGAAGAATATGAGACTGGACAAACTAAGCTTATCCGCTCAGGAGGCGTTCCAGGCCGCGATGGGCGTTGCCGGCGATGCTGGCGCGAGCGTGATCGAGCCCATCCATCTTCTGGCCGCGGTGCTGGACGGATCCGAGAACAACTTGAACGCCATCCTGAAGCGCATCGGCTGCGACCCGGCGGCGCTGCGCCGGGCGGTGGACGAGGCCATCGCCGCCAAGCCCAAGGTGGAAGGCGGCGGCATGCCTATGGCTATCCCCGGAAACGACCTGCTGAAAGTCATGGATAACGCAGTGAAGATCGCCGAGAAGATGGGCGATAGCTACGCGACCACCGAGCATCTGCTCATCGCCCTGGCGGGAAGCAAGGACGAAGCCGGGCGCATTCTGAATGGCATGGGCGTCACTGAGAAGACGGTGGAAGAGGCATATAGCCAACTGCGCGGCGATGCGCGCGTAACCGACCAAACGAGCCAGCTGGAGCTGGATGCGCTGAACCAATATGGCGTGAACCTGACCCAGGAGGCTCGGGAAGGCAAACTTGACCCGGTCATCGGCCGGTCCGAGGAGATCCGCCGCACCATTCAGGTGCTGTCGCGGCGCACGAAGAACAACCCGGTGCTCATCGGCGAGCCCGGCACCGGCAAGACCGCCATCGTGGAGGGCCTTGCCCAGCGCATCGTGGCGGGAGACGTGCCCAATTCCCTGATGGATCGCGACATCATCACGCTGGACATCTCATCCATGCTCGCTGGCGCGAAGTACCGCGGCGAGTTCGAGGACCGCTTGAAGGCCGTGCTGCGCGAGGTGAAGGATGCCGACGGGCGCATCATCCTGTTCATTGACGAGCTGCATACCATCGTGGGTGCCGGCGGCGGTG
>CAZKKN010000095.1:0-4152 GCA_964553375.1 uncultured Eggerthellaceae bacterium
CCCCTGACATAAAACATCCCCGTCCCCTGACATAAAACATCCCCGTCCCCTGACATACAGACATATGCCATCATCCCCGTCCCCTGACATACGTCCCGCCTTGCCGTCGACCCAAATCCCGGTTTTCTGCCAGAAATCTCGAGCAAGTAGTCAGTTAGATGCGGTTAATATTTTCGCGACCTGGGGAAACGCTTCCGAAGAGGGTCTCCGAGAGCGGGAAAGGCACGCGAAATCGCACTTTGCTCGAGATTATTGGCAGAAACCGCGCCCGGAAGACCCCCGGTGCCAATTTTTCCGACCTAAGCGCATCCGTCATGAAGGGAAGGCAGCGGGAAGGTGACTTTCTCGCACAAATCGCAACAACTCAGAGTAACCTAGGGCGGTCAACGGGTCAGAGTGGGATTCCTTGCCCGGGGTTCGTTGTAGGCGGGTTGCGATGATAAGAGGGGCGGCTCGGGGTTTCGCTAGGTGATTGGGTAGGGGCTTCACTGGGTGATCGCTGGATAATCTGGTATGTATTACGCTTAAGGGAACTCAGGCGGGACCCCAAGTGGGGCTTAGGCGGGGACTTAGGGGAAGCCTAAACGGAACTTAGGCGGTGACTGCGAGAACCCAAGGTCAAGGTGCAACCTGGGCAGGAGCGCATAAGCAGCAACCCATACAGCAACCTAAGCAGCAACCCAAGCAGGACCTTAGGCGACCGGTTGCTCTGAGCCGCTTCGGGCTTGGGCGTTTTTCTTGTCCATGATGCGGTATACGGCCAAGACCACGCGGTTCTCCAATACCGCCGGCGACACATCGTCGCTTACCTCTATGGCTATGAGCTGCATGGAGGGGAAGCGGCGCTGCAAGCCCGCAAGCGACCCTCGTATGCTCACGTGCTCTTTCAGGCAGTGGGCATCCTGGAGGCAGAGCACGCCGTCCACCCCTTTCTGCCCGTAGGCTTCCAGCTGCTCGCTATAGCCGTCTTCAGGGTGGAAGTTCACCGGGTCGGGCAATAGCAGGCTCGCCCCGCTTTTCTCCACCAGCGCCTTCAAAGTGGATACAACGGAATCGTTGAAGCACAGCAGCGGGTTTCCGGCCAAGCCAATAACGGGCGAGAAATCGCTTGGGCGCTGGAACATCTCCGAGGCCTCGTCCTGAAAGGCGGTTTGCTCCAAGTCCGAGAAAGCGGCCAAACGCACCTGGCCGGTGCTCAGAACGTCGGGCGTTTCAATCCAGCGATCCTCCCAGATCACCTTCACATCGCGATCGAGATTGCGGGAAAGCAGCGAAGGAAGCATCTCCACCAAGCAGCCTTTGCACACGGCGGGGAGGTGCACCTCCTCCAGGTCGGGGTCGCCCGCGAAGGAGTCCAGGGAATCCCTGAAGAGGGCGGTCACCGTGTTGCAAAGGGACTCGGGTAGATCCGAGAAGCGCTTCTGGGCGTCGATTCGCAGGCTCTCCTCCTTGTAAGAATCCATGAGGAATTCGATAGCCTGGGATGGGCTCAAGGTCTCGCTTTCTTCCATCTCCCGGCGGGTGTGCTCGGCTTTGAACTCCTTTATGGCATCTTCGACCTGCTGGGTTATCTCCTCTGGCGTGCTATCGAGGTTCACCACGGCGCAGCGGCGGTTGCCATCGATCAAGATCCGTTCGGCCTCGGCGATGTTTGCCGCATCATAGCCGCATTCGGCCGTTTGCAGGAATACAACATTGATAGAGCTTTCGTCGATGGAGTTGTTCGCAATCCAACGCAAAAGGGTCCCCTGGTTGTAGGTGGGGTCTTCCCCAGAGGATGGCGGAATCTGACGCAGCGATATCCTCGTGGCCAAAGGCGATAACACGAGGTATCCGTGGTCAGCGAATTTCTTGTCCACACCCCTCAGCAGGTCGTCGGCTAGCTGATAGGGGCGGCCCGCCAAGATGACGGCATGGGCGTTTTCCTCATGGAACATGCGGTCAACCGTTTTGCGGTGCAGTTCCACAACCTCGTCATCGAAACGGCGCTGGACTTCCAGCGCCCGGTCCAGCGCCTTCCGGAATTCGTCTTCGTTGGGGCTGGTGGTCGTATCGAAGCTGCGGATCGCATCCAGCGCAGGCATGAACTTGGTGGGATCGTCATAGAATTCCCTCAACTTCACGTCTTCCAAGGATGGAGCGATAAGCCCTACGCTGCCGTCGATGACCGACGGGATGTTGTTCTTGATGACCTGCGAGTAATTGCACAGCACCGCGCAAAGGGCGGCTGGATTGTATTTCGGCGCGAAGAGTGCATCCACGCCGCGGTCCTGCATCTCAAAGATGCGCCCGTGGGCGGATTTTGCCGGGCTGCAGAGGTGCTCGGAGGTGATGGTCTCCACCGCTTGGGCGGTGAAGGCGCTCAAACGATCCAGATGCGGCACCGCCACCGAGTAGCCCAAGGTGGTGAAAAGCGTATGCCAAAGGGGGAGATACCCATAGGAGCTCAGGGAGCATATGAGCCCGATGGTGAGCCTTCCGCGTTTCCCCAAACCTTTTCGGTCGGTGAAAGCGGCGAGTTTCGCGCGTTCCGCGGCAATGGCGTTCAGGCCGCCTTCGTCGCCTGAGTTCTGCGAGTTTCCGAAAAGCGCTGCAGCCATCTGGTGGATCCTTCCGCTCTTGCGATGGCGCGGGGTTTCCCATCGATTGCGTTGAAAACGCTGTCGCGTCATCGCATAAGTAAAATGTAGCGCAAATTGGCTTTCATTTCCAGAGGGTTGGCCGGTTGGAAGCGATTTTTCCCACCTCGCGCGGGGGCGGAGCGCGTGGCGGGACGTGCAACGTAAGGAAGCGACGTGTGGCGGAATGGGCGTGGCCGATATGGCTCTGCGAGGCTGCTTGCTAGGCAGAGCCGGTTGGAAAATGCCCGGTCGCATTTTCCCGCATCCGGGCTGTGGTCAAAAATTCCAGTTATTCGCGATTTGATGAGGGTTTTAAATCACTAGGAGTGTTTCCAGCAAAGCCGACCTGGGGTTTTCCCAGAAAAGAACTTTCTGCTGCATAAAGCTGCGCGAAAAAAAAGCGAATAACTGGAATTATTGACCATCGGAGCATTGCCAGGGCGAAAAACAGCGGTTATGGGAGGTGTGTCAGTGCAGGACGGGTCGGGGGTGCCGGTGCAGCAACTCAGGATGCGGGATAGCGGGAGAGCGATGCTCCCGGTGGGAAGTGGTTCGTGGTAGGATGGCTTGCGATGAAGGAGGTCCTGCATGACGAGAGGCAAGAATACGCTGCTGCTCTTCTCGAAGCTGCCCCAACCAGGGCTCGTGAAGACGCGCCTCAGCACGCTGAAAGATGGCATGTTCCCGCCCGAGACCGCCAGCTATCTCTACCACTGCATGCTATTCGACGTGGTGGAGATCATAAGCTCCGCCTTGGCAGACTTGACCGCCGCAACTCAGGAGGCAGGCGAAGAAGAAACCTACGAGCTGGTCATCTCCACAGCTCCCGCAGAGAACGTCCCCGCTATGGAGGCCCTGTTCGCTGACGCCGGGGAGTGGCCCTGGCCCATTCGGTTCATCGCCGATGAGGGCGCTAGCTTCGATGAGCACTATAACCACGCGTTCCAGCAATGCTGGGATAGTGGCAGCCAGTGCATTCTCTCCATGGGAGCGGATATGCCGGCCCTTACCAAACGCGATGTCATCTTCGGTTTCGAGCAGCTTCGCCGCCTGAGTGATGCATCGGCCTTCCCCCGGGGCGGTATTGTGCTTGCCCCGGACCAGGAGATGGGAGTGTCCGCTGTGGGGTGGACGCGTCAGACGGACTTCGATCATAGCGGAGTCTACTACTGCCAGGATGGTCTTACGGTGCTGCCCGCCTATATCCAGAAGGCCGCGCGTCAAGACCTGCCAGCGCTGTGGCTGCCGCCCATTCCGGATGTGGATACCATGGCTGACCTGGCTCATAACATCACGCTGGTGGAAGCTTTGAACTATTGCGCTGCCTTTGATGATATCTGTCCGCCGTGGCGTACCTACCAGGCCTTTGAGGAATTGGGCATCGGCCAGGTCCGCGTAGCCCCCAACGACTTGCGCGACCCGCGCGATCACATCGACCTCTAAGGCTTCCTCGTACACACCCTGAGCTTTCAGCTTATGTCAGAGCTTATGTCAGGGGACGGGGATGATGGCATATGGGGGGATTGGCAGC
>CAZKKN010000096.1:0-4076 GCA_964553375.1 uncultured Eggerthellaceae bacterium
CCCCTGACATAATCCCCGTCCCCTGACATAATCTGCCACGTCCCCTGACATGCAGGTCTTTGCCACTCATTCGCCCTAATAGATTCGTAGAAACCCTCCGCCGGCCGCCTAAGGCGCCATGCCGCGAACTGCGGGAGCCCTCCGCTGCCCGCCATGGGCGGCCCGCTTTCCGCTCTAGGCGCTCTGCCTCTACCCATGGCCCCATGACCGCGCGTCCCCTCGCTTCCGCCCGGGACCGACCCAAATCCCGGTTTTCTGCCAGAAATCTCGAGCAAGTAGTCAGTTAGACAGGGCTAATATTTCCGCGACCTGGGGAAACGCCCCTGAAGAGGGTCTCCGAGAGCGGAAAAGGCGCCCGAAAACGCACTTTGCTCGAGATTTCTGGCAGAAACCGCGCCCGGAAGGCCCCCGGTGCCAGTTTTTCCGACCTAAGCGCATCCGCAAAGGCCCCCGGTGCCAGGTTTCCCAACCTAGATGCATCCGTCATGAAGGGAAGGCGCCGGGAGGATGTGCCATAGGCCCGGTCGCGACGTTGGGGCGATCAGGCAAAGTCGAGCCTCTGTGCGATTGAGACGGCGATAAGAGCCGACGCACCCGGAGCGAGGCGACCTAGAACTCCAAGCCCTCCAAGCGCTCGAAGATCACATCGATGCGCGTCAAAAACGCCCAAGGGTCGAAGATCTCGTCAAGTTGCTCAGCGGTCAAGGTAACCTCGGGATCCGCTTCCAGGCGCTCCCGGTAGGTCGGCCCCTCCACGGCGTTTTGGATGTCTTCCCACACCGCCATGGCGTTGCGCTGCACAATCGCGTAGGCTTCCTCGCGGGTGATGCCCGTCTGCACAAGGGCAAGCAGCACCTTCGATGAGAAAATGAGCCCTCGGGTGCGCCACAGATTGTGCTCCATCTTCGCCGGATAAGTGAAAAGCCCCTCGATCAGCGGCTCCATCTTGCCGAACATGTAGTCCAGCGCGATGAAGCTATCGGCCAGGGCCACGCGCTCGGCGCCCGAGTGGCTGATGTCGCGCTCGTACCACAGCGCCACGTCGTCAAGTGCCACCTGCGCGTTTGCCTTCACCACGCGCGCCAGGCCGCAAACCCGCTCCACGGTGATGGGGTTGCGCTTGTGGGGCATGGCGCTGGATCCCTTCTGGCCCCGCTTGAACGGCTCCTCGGCCTCAATGACGTCGCTCTGTTGCAGGAGCCGTACCTGGGTGGCGATAGCCTCCAAAGTGGATGCCACCGTGGCCAGGGCAACCATGACCTGGGCGTGGCGATCACGCGCAATCACCTGGGTTGACAAGGGGTCGGGAGTGAGGCCCAACCGCTCGCAGACGTATTCCTCCACGAAGGGGTCGATGGACGAGTAAGACCCCACCGCTCCGGAGATGGCCCCGGTGGCGATCATCGCCCGGGCTTGCTCCATACGCTCCAAATCTCGCTTGAGCATCCAGGCCCAACTGCCGAATTTCATGCCGAAGGTCATGGGCTCGGCGTGGATGCCGTGGGTTCGTCCCACGCAAAGCGTGTCGCGGAACTCGAAGGCGCGGGCTTTGCAAATGGCTCCCAGCCGCTTGATGTCGTCGATGATGATGTCGCAAGCCTGGGTGATCTGATAGCAAAGCGCCATGTCGCCGAGGTCGCTGCTGGTCATGCCATAGTGAACCCAACGGCTGGGCGGCTCGGCGCCTTCGGGCAGGTCAACGTCTATGTATTCGGCCATGTTGGTCAGAAAGGCGATCACATCGTGGTTGGTCTCGCGTTCGATCTCGTCGATGCGCTCCACCGTGAAATCCGCGTGATCGCGAATCCACGCGGCTTCCTCCTTGGTGATTCCCGCACGCCCCAGTTCGGCCTGGGCTTCGCAGGCTAGAACCTCGATCTCCCGCCAGATGCGGAATTTGTTCTCCAGCTCCCAGATTTCGCCCATCTTCGGCCGGGTGTAGCGCTCGATCATGGCAGATCCCCTCTCTTTTGGATATCATCCCCAAGAATACCACGTGCCCACCTTTACCCTCGCCAAGTCTGTTTTTGCGTGCAGGTTAAGGAAGGAAAAGGTCGGGGGCATCGAAGCGCGCAGCCTCTGAAGCGAAGCGAGAAATGCAAGCGGAATTATCCGCTCCTGCGCAGACAATGCTCCAACCCCAAAACGGGCGATATCATGCAGAAACGGGTGTCCACACCTTCACGCGGCAGGTGTGGACGGGGTCTTCTCCCACCGGGGTGTGATCAACGTTGGTGTAGGTCACGAACATATCCCCGATCCCCGATGATGCCAGGTACTCGCCGTAAGTGTCGGCGCCGTTTTCCACATCCAAAGCGAAATAGGTGCCGGCAGCCAGGTCAACGCCGCAAACGGAGTAGGTGGATTTCACGATGAGCAGGTTGCCCGCCCAAGCCGGTGCGGCGCTGGGCGTGCGGGCGAAACCGAACCAAGCGGCACCGTTGTAGTTGCCATCCATGGGCAGTTGGAACGGCACATATGTCCCCAGGTTGGAGATGCCATCGCCGTAATCGTAGATATCGGCGAACGAGAACATGAAACCGGTGTTGCCGAACCCGGCTTCCAGCGGATGCATCGCGGCTGGCAACGTGAGGGTCTCAGCCACTTCGCCCGAAGGCACCATGATGCGGGTGAGCGTGTGGTACACCGTGGGGGAGTCCACCCGTGGGGTGATCACCACGCTATCGCGGTCGGCGTAGATCGGAGTGGCGTTGCGGCGGCGGCTCTCATAGAGCTGCCGCGGGTTGCTGCCGGAAAAATCGCAGGCCATGAGCACAGAAGGGTTATCCAGGTCCTTAACGTCCTTGGGGATCTTCTGCCAAAGGGCGCAGGCACCCACAGCTGCCAACGTGGGCGTCTCGTAGGTTCGATCGCCGCTGTCCACCTCCTGGGCCTTGCCAAGCGTGCCGCTTTCCAGAGGCGCGCAGTAGATGCGCCAATTGCCCTCCATGATGTTCGCCTCGGTCCAAATCACGCCATCTGCGGTTGCCCGGGCGTCGTAGATCTCGAAACCGTCAGCCTTTCCCACGGAATTCTCCACCACTTTGGCCAGCTGGCCGCTTCCGAGGTACAGCAGGGCTATCTGGGCCAAAGGCGAGCCGCTCTCAGTGGGAAGCAGGCAGGCCGCCACGGAGTCGTCGTTGGCCCATAGCAGGCTGCCGTAGGGGATGTCGAAGGTGTTGACCAGCGACACCGATCCCTCGTAAGACTCAAGGGCCTCGAAGTCCGTGTGGGGGATGAGGGCGTCTTTGGGCACCTCCAGGTAGCTGATAGGCGCGTCATCTCCGCCGTTGAAAACACCCAAGGCGCAGGCGCCTGCTCCCAGGGCGGCTACGGCGCAGGTGCCGGCAGCTCCATAGAGAAAGGCTCGGCGTGAGAGCAGCGTTGCCGCGCGCTCCTTCAGCCCGCCGGCGTCGCCTGAGCTGCCTGGGCCACCCGGGGCGCCTGATTTGCCTGCCCTGCCTGCTGCGCCCGCGCCGAAGCCATCGCTACGGGCGCCGCTCGCCTTCGCCATCAGGGCCGCATCGTGAGCCGTTCCGTGAGGGCGGCGTTTGCGGGGGGCGGGACGCTTCGTCTTCGCGTTCCTTTTCGCGTAGCTGCGGGCGTTTGGGATGCTCCTATGATGTTCGTGCTGGGTCATGGGCTATATTATGTCATCCTCTTGGCATTAAGATTACCCCTTACCCACAAAAGCTATAATTAAAGCTCACTGCCGCGATAACCTCTTCACGGGGGCGGTACAATAGACCCAATCGTTCCAAGCTGGCACGGGCATATACAACAACGGCACTAAGGAGACGTCCCATGGGAAACGAGACACGCCGCATTCTTCTGGTTGAAGACGAGAAGGCCATCCGCGATGCAGTGACCGCTTATCTCGAGCGTGAGAATTATTGGGTCACTGCCATCGGCGATGGCCAGGACGCCCTGGATGAGTTCTCGAAGCACCACTTCGATCTCGTTATCTTGGACCTCATGCTGCCCCGCGTGCCGGGCGAGCGTGTCTGCCGCGCCATCCGCGATAACTCCGATGTGCCCATCATCATGCTCACGGCCAAGGGCGAGGTGGAAGACCG
>CAZKKN010000097.1:0-4070 GCA_964553375.1 uncultured Eggerthellaceae bacterium
GTGGATCTGGACCGCGAGCGCATCTCCCTGGGTCTGAAGCAGACCCAGCCCGATCCGTGGATCAAGCTGGTGGAATCCTATCCGGTCGGCACCATCGTGGATGGCACCGTGACCAAGATCGTGCCCTTCGGCGCCTTCGTGCAGCTGGGTGAGGCCACCGAGGGCCTGGTGCACATCTCCGAGATGGCGCCGCGTCACATCGAGGCTCCGGCCCAGGTCGTCCATGTGGGCGATGATGTGAAGGTCAAGGTTATGGAGATCAATCCCGAGCGCCGTCGCATCAGCCTGTCCATGAAGGCGGCTGCTGCAGAGCTCGGATTCGATATCGAGATCGACGACTCCGTGGTAGCGGAGGAGAGCGCGCCGCGCAAGCATGCCGACGAGTCCGATGCCCCTGAGTTCGAGGATAAGGTGGCCGCTGCTGAAATCGAAGAGGAGATCGATGCTCCTATCGGCGATCAGCCCATGCAAGGCGGTGGGAGCGAGGGTCTGGAAAGCGAGGAGGAGCCCCCGCAGGAGGCCGCCGAGATCGCTGAGGCCGAGAAGGGCGAGGAGCCTGCTGCCGAAGCCGAGGCCGAGGCTGTTCCCGATGTGAACGACGCGGAGGAATAGTTTCGCATTTCGCTTTGCGTTCGCATCCTGCGATCAAGCGTTTCGAAGGCCGCCTTTCGGGGCGGCCTTCTCTCTTCTTTTGGCCTTTGCCCTGGCTTCAGTTGCTCAAATTCTTGGATTGCCGCCGCCGCAAGGAGCAACTCCGTGTATCATTGAGAAAGCGGTTCTGACAGGGTGCATCCGCGGGAGGCGGTCATGGAAAAGATATTCATCATCGGCGGTATGGGCGCAGGTAAATCCACGGCCCGAAAAGCATTGGTTGACCAGGGGCTTGCGTATCTGGACCTGGATAAGATCGGCCACGAGATCCATCAGTGGCAGATCGTCAAAGACGACCTGGTTGACGCCTTTGGCCCGGAGGTCCTCGATGAAGAGGGCAATGTGAACCGCCCTGCTCTGGCGAAGATCGCGTTTTCCAATCCCGCTAATACCCGCAAGCTCAATCGCATCACCATGCCTCGCATCGAAGACGCCTTCACCACGAAACTTGACGAGCTGGAAGCTCAGGGCTGCGAAGCCGTGGTGGTGGAGTATTCCGTCTTCAAGTCCCGTGCCATGTCGGTGGCCTATATGGCCGACGTGGTCATTGCCGTGCTGGCACCCCTTGATATGCGCATCGAACGCGCGGTTGCTTCGGGATTCGACGAGGCCGACGTGCGCCGTCGCATCGCCCAGCAGATCACCGATGCCGAACGCATCGAGGAAGCCGACGTTGTTTTCAACAACGATGGCACCAAAGAGGAGCTTTACAACGAAGTTCTCGCTTGGTGGCAATCCCGGTAGCTGCGTTAAACCCCGGCCGTTACGTTAACTCAATGACTGTCTACGGATGGCTAACTTCTTAGCCATCCACCTATTCACCTCCTTCCTGTTGCCTTCTTCGACCTTTTTGCCAATAATCTTGAGTAAGTTGTCAGTTAGAAGAGGATAACTTTCTTATGACCTGGGAAAACTTATTTGGAAAAGGGTTTTTGGGCGGCAAAAAGGGTGAGAAACTTCACTTTACTCGAGTTTTCTGACAAAAACCCGTGCCCAGAGATACAATTTGCCAGTTTTTTCGACCTAAGTGCACTGCTTGCAAAAAAATGTGGTTTCCAGCTCTGGGTGCTTCGGATGCGAGAAATGCCTCCCTGAATGCCCTCTTATTGCGAATCTCTCGGTTACATGGAGTTGTCCTTCATGTAATAAGCGCCTCATTTGCAAGAAGATGCACCTGGAAATTCTTGTCACATTGGTCATTGCGCCCTTCTCGGAATGTGATCTCTGAGTGCGAGAAGAATCGACCTGCTCCAGTCATTCCGGTTGCAAGAAGAATCGACCCGTCTCAGTCATTCCGGTTGGGAGAAGGTGTTCTCTTTCAGGTGCATTGATGGCAAAGACGACGGATGCTTGATGCTAGCCGATAGGGCGAATCTTTTGGGGTATATCACCGAAGACGGTTGCGAAATAGGAGTCGATACAGCTCTTCGCGCTTTCGAAGCTGCGCCTCTGTTGATTTCCTGAGACGCATACCTGTAAGTTTGGCAACCTTCTTTGCCACTACATACATGCTGTCCAAGCTGCTCAGCTGATACTTGTCCACACGGATGACGGTGATGCCTCGGCAACGAAGCTCACTGTCCTTTTGCCGGTCGCGCACCACGTCGGCCTCCCGGCTGTGGTGCAGAGCCCCATCGTATTCAATGGCGAATCCATGTTGGGACCAGAACAGATCGAGCACCACAAAAGAGCGCCTGTAGAGCATCTGTTCCCTTTCATTGAACGAGATCCGATGATTTAGCTGCGCAGGTGCGAATCCATAACCTCCATAATGACGTGGCAAACAGAGCATTAAGAATAATTTCGTTTCGTAAGGAGAAGCTGATCCCTCGCAAATATACGGTAGGGCTTTTCGAGCGATTGCAACGCCGTTCTCGCAGGTAGCGCGTTTAAGAAAGCCCTCCAGCTTGCGTTTAGTGCAAAGGGGCTGAAGGTCATAGATGGGCACTGCGGGCAAGGTTCCTCGCGGTGCTGAACGGTAGGTCCCGCAGAGTAAGCAGCCAAACTCGATAAGTATGGCGAAGGGAAGAACAGTGGCCATTTCCAGGAAGCACATCTCTGGGGAAACGACGAAAGCGTCGGGTGCGAGCTCCACAAGCGATCCAGCAGGAAGAGCAGATGAGCGGCTGTGGCAGACCATCTCGCCAGTTGCCCTTCTTTTGGCTGGTCCGTTTACGAGTACATGAAGAGGCGAATCGATTGCGCATATGGCCTGATGGGATAAGCTGTGCTCCTTCAGCTGCGATAGGTTATGCACGCAATGATCGAGAACGCACGTCGTAGATGGTATTTCCAAGTCAGAAGCGGCAGTGCAGGTGCTCCAAAACCGCATTGCACTCATATGTGAGATGAATAGCTTCATGGGCCTATCCTAAACCGACCCATGCTTACAGTTCTAGACGTGCCACTGTCCTGGAAGTCTAACGAATAACGCCTCGGTTATCCCCTGGGTTCCAACAGGGAAAAGTCAGAAGCCTTACAGAAGTGCCGCCGATCAGCTTCGCCGTGAGCTCCCATAGGCGGCATGTTTGCGGTTCCCGTAGGCGCTTCCCTTGCGCGCCTGCTTCTTCAATCCGGCCAAGACATCTTCTTCCGACGTGCCTTCCACTTCGGCTTTCAGCTTCACCACCTGGTCGCGCAAGTTGGCTGCCTGCTCGAAGTCCATGTTGCGTGAAGCTAACGCCATCTCATCTTCCATGGAGGATATGATGCGCAGCACCTCCTCGCGTGAGAGCGCCGCCAGCTCCTTGTTCACCTGCTCGGCGGTCATGCCCCGGGCGTCTTCAGTGACGAAGCTCAAAACATCGTTGATGGCTTTGCGGATCGTCTGGGGCTCGATGCCGTGCGCTTCGTTGAACTCCATCTGGAGCTTGCGCCGTCGCTGCGTCTCCTCGATGGCCGTGCGCATGGAGTCGGTCAGCTTGTCGGCATACATGATGACCTGGCCCGATACATTGCGTGCGGCACGCCCGATGGTTTGGATGAGCGAGCGATGATTGCGCAGAAACCCCTCCTTGTCCGCGTCCAAGATGGCCACAAGCGACACTTCGGGTAGGTCAAGGCCCTCACGCAGCAGGTTGATACCCACCAGCACGTCGAATTTCCCCAGTCGCAGGTCACGCAGGATATCCACGCGGTCCAGCGTGGCGATGTCCGAGTGCATGTAACGTGCCTTCACGCCGCGGTCCAGCAGGTGGTCGGTGAGGTCTTCCGCCATCCTCTTCGTCAATGTGGTGATCAGCGTGCGCTCGCCGCGTTCGGTGCGCAGCTGCGCCTCGTCAATCACGTCGTCTATCTGGGACACGATGGGGCGCACCACGATTTCCGGGTCAAGCAGGCCGGTGGGGCGGATGATCTGCTCCACGATTGCTTGGCTCACGTTCTGCTCGTAATCGCCCGGCGTGGCGCTCACGTAGATG
>CAZKKN010000098.1:0-688 GCA_964553375.1 uncultured Eggerthellaceae bacterium
AATCGGTTTACTGTGGTCGGATAGCCAGGGTTTAATCTATCGGAAAGGAACAGAAAATGACTCCTCGTTTGAAGGAACGCTACAACAAAGAAGTTGTGAGCCAGCTCGAGAAGGAACTGGGCATCGTCAATGTGAACCAGGTTCCCAAGGTGGAGAAGATCGTCGTGAACATGGGCGTGGGCGAGGCTGCGGCCGACTCCAAGGCCCTGGACGGCGCCATCTCCGACCTGCGTGTGATCACCGGCCAGCAGCCCAAGGTCTGCCGTGCCAAGAAATCCATCGCCGGCTTCCACATCCGTGAGGGCATGCCCATCGGCTGCATGGTCACTCTGCGCGGCGACCGCATGTGGGAGTTCATGGACCGCCTGCTCTCCACCGCCCTTCCCCGCGTGCGCGACTTCCGCGGCATCTCGCCGAAGAGCTTCGATGGTCGCGGCAATTACTCGCTGGGCATCACCGAGCAGCTCATCTTCCCCGAGGTGGACTACGACAAGATCGATCGCACCCGCGGTATGGACATCACCGTGGTGACCTCCGCTCAGGATAACGAGCAGGGCCTGGCTCTGCTGAAGGCCCTGGGCTTCCCGTTCAAAGAGCGCGATTAGCTTCAAGCGAAGAACCTGTATCGGTGAAAACTGCCGGTTGAAACGGCAGAGAATGAGAAAGAAGGAACTACATGGCTAAGAAA
>CAZKKN010000098.1:698-3934 GCA_964553375.1 uncultured Eggerthellaceae bacterium
CGCCAAGGCTAAGCGTGAGCCGAAGTACTCCACGCGGCAGCACAACCGTTGCCACCGCTGTGGCCGCCCCCACGCTTACTACCGCAAGTTCGGCCTGTGCCGCATCTGCTTGCGTGAGCTTGCCAACAAAGGCGAACTTCCCGGCGTGACGAAGGCTTCCTGGTAGGAAACGGAAACGACGGGTGTACCTCCGCATCAGGCGGCGGCGCTACGGGCGCAGCTGAACCGAGCGGCTAGGTTCATCAAGGACCAAAGGAGAAACAAATGACTTTGAGCGACCCCATTGCAGATATGCTCACCCGCATCCGCAATGCGAACATGGTGGGCAAAGAGACGGTCTCCATGCCGTCCAGCAAGAAGCTCATCGAGATCGCCCGAGTGATGGCCGAGGAAGGCTACATCACCCGCTACGAGATCATCGATGGCGATCCCCGGGCCACCCTGGAGATCACGTTGAAATACGGAGACAAGCGCGCTAAGACCATCCGCGGCATCAAGCGGATCTCCAAGCCCGGTCTTCGCATCTATGCCGGCAAAGACGAGCTGCCCCGCGTGCTGGGCGGCCTGGGCACGGCAATCGTATCCACAAGCAAGGGCGTGATGTGCGACCGCGATGCTCGCAAGGCGGGCGTTGGCGGCGAGGTCATCGCGTACGTCTGGTAGGAAAGGAGCACACTGCTATGTCACGTATCGGCAAAATGCCCATCACCGTTCCTTCCGGCGTAACCGTGACCATCGACGGCTCCACGGTAACGGCCAAGGGCCCCAAAGGCGAGCTTACGCGCACCTTCCTGCCCCTGGTCACTGTGAGCCAGGAGGGCGACACGATCCATTGCACCATTGACGAGGAGACCCGCGAAGCCAACTCCCAATGGGGTTTGGTGCGCTCCTTGGTCGCCAACATGGTGGAGGGCGTCTCCACCGGCTTCAGCAAGAAGCTGGAGCTCGTAGGCGTGGGTTACCGCGCCGCCCTGAAGGGCAAGAATCTCGAGATGCAGCTGGGCTATTCCCACCCCGTTCTGGTGGATTGCCCCGACGGCATCACCTTCGAATGCCCTCAGCCGACCGAGATCATCGTTTCCGGCCCCAGCAAAGAGCAGGTGGGCCAGGTGGCAGCGGACATCCGCAAGTGGCGTAAACCCGAGCCCTACAAGGGCAAGGGCATCCGCTACGAGGGCGAGTACATCCGCCGCAAGCTGGGCAAAGCTGCCAAGTCCGAATAACAACCAGGCTGATCGAAGGGATTTGAGATGAAGACTTTGAATGCAAGGAAGCGGGAAGCAGGCCTGGTCCGCCGTCACCGCCGCGTTCGCGGTAAGGTGTCCGGCACCGCCCAGCGCCCCCGTATGTGCGTGACCCGCTCTAACAATAATATGTACGTCCAGGTCATCGATGACGTGGCCCACAAGACCATCGTCGGTGCATCCACCCTGGGTGCCGACTTCAAGGCCACTGGCAAGAAGGCGGGCACCGTGGAAGGCGCCGAGGCCCTCGGCCAGATCATCGGCAAGAAGGCCGTGGACGCCGGTATCACGGAGATCGTATTCGACCGCGGAGGCAACCTCTACCATGGCCGCGTGAAGGCTGTGGCGGATGCCGCCCGTGAAGCTGGACTGAAGTTCTAGAAAGGGAGAAGGCATGGCTCGTAAACAGCAACAGACAGAATCCGGTGCTCCCGAGCTTCAGGAGCGCGTGGTAACCATCAAGCGCGTGGCCAAGACCGTCAAGGGCGGCCGCCGCATGCAGCTCACCGCCCTCGTGGTGGTCGGTGACGGCCAGGGCAACGTGGGTGTGGGCCTGGGCAAATCCAAGGAAGTGCCCACCGCCATCTCCAAGGGCGTGGAAGACGCCAAGAAGAATATGTTCAAGGTGCCCATCACCGAGGAGGGCACCGTGCCCCACGAGATCATGGGCGAGTTCGGTGCCGGTCGCGTGCTGATCAAGCCGGCCATCCGCGGTACCGGCGTTAAGGCCGGCGGCCCGGTGCGTGCCGTCATGGAGCTTGCGGGCGTGACCGACGTCATCACCAAGTCCTTGGGTACCAACAATGCCATGAACATCGTGAAGGCCACAGCCGAGGGCCTGCGCTCCATGCAAAGCCCCCAGCAGGTGGCCGAGCGCCGCGGCGTTACCGTGGATTACCTTTGGGGACGCAAGGAGAACAAGGCCGCCGCTGTGGATGTGACCGAAACGAGTGAAACCGAGGAGGCCGAATAATGGCAGGCGAGAAGAAGCTGCGCGTGACGCAGATCAAAAGCCAGATCGGTCGTAAATACGACCAGGAGCAAACGCTGAAGTCCATGGGTTTGGGCCGCATCGGCAAGACCAAGGACCTTCCCGATAACGAATCCGTCCGCGGTATGATCTTCAAGGTGAAGCATCTCATCGAGGTCGAAGAGCTTTAAGGCTGTTTGAAATATACCGTTTGGAGTATAATTAGAGAGTTTGCTGGCGAGCGAGCTGCCAGCACGGAGCACCAGCTCCGTTCAGCGCAAAAGGAGTAACAGAGCATGGAACTTAAAGATCTCAAACCGGCTGAAGGATCCCGTCGCCCCCGCAAGCGCGTGGGCCGTGGCCCCGCAAGCGGCACGGGCAAGACCGCTGGTCGTGGTATGAACGGTCAGCTTTCCCGCGCTGGTGGCGGCAAGCGCGCCGGCTTCGAGGGCGGACAGACCCCCTTGGCCCGTCGTCTGCCGAAGCTCCCCGGTTTCCGCAACATCAACCGCGTGGAGTACGTGCCGGTAAATGTGAAGACGCTGGAAGAGCGCTTCGAAGCCGGCGACGTGGTGGACCGCGATGCCCTGATCGCCAAGAACCTCGTCAAGTCCTACGAGCCCTTGGTGAAGGTGCTCGGCGATGGTGAGCTCACCAAAGCCCTCACCGTGAAGGTGGACAAGGTCTCCAAGACGGCGAAAGAGAAGATTGAAGCTGCTGGCGGAAAGGTTGAAGAGCCTTGCTAAGTTCAATCGTTGACGCATTCAAGGTACCGGAGCTGCGCAAGAAGATTCTCTTCACGCTGGCCATCCTGGCGATCTATCGCGTGGGTGCCTATCTTCCCGTGCCCGGTATCCCGTTCCACGAGTTTGCCAATGCTTTCATGGATGAGACCCAAAGCGGTGTGGGCGCAGCCTCTATGACGATGCTGGACCTGCTCACCGGCGGCGCCCTCTCCAATTTCTCGGTATTCTCGCTGGGCATCATGCCCTACATCACCGCATCCATCATCATGCAGCTGA
>CAZKKN010000099.1:0-3914 GCA_964553375.1 uncultured Eggerthellaceae bacterium
AACACGTCCCCAGACATGCCCCCCTCATGCCATCATCCCCGTCCCCTGACATGCCACCATCCCTGACGAAGGGGAGGGGAAACGGTAAGATGGTTTCGAGAGAACACGGCTCAAGGAACCGGAGAGGTAAGGAGCAGGCAATGGGCGTGGCGGCACAGTACAAGGCGGAGCGAGAAGCAGTGGAGCAGGCAGCCCAGGCGGCCGGTCGGCCAGGTGAGGTGCGTCTTGTGGCCGTATCCAAGACCGTGGGGCTCCGCGAGGTGGAGGAGGCCCTGGGTGCCGGCGCCACGGATTTCGGCGAGAACCGCCCCGACCAGCTCATGGAGAAAGCCGACCGCTTCCCCCAAGCCCGCTGGCATTTCATCGGCAACATCCAAAGCCGGCGCATCAAGGATATCGTAGGTCGTGCAGCTTTGATCCACTCGCTTTTCGAGGAGCGCCATGCCCAGCGCATCGACCAGATAGCAGCGGAGCGGGGTTTGGTCCAAGACGTGCTTTTGGAGGTGAACGTCTCAGGCGAGGCGTCCAAAGCCGGTCTGGCCCCTCAGGATGCCGCGTCCATGCTTGAGTCTTGCGAGAACATGTCCCATCTGCGCGTTTGCGGTCTCATGACCATGGCTCCCCAGGGGGATCAGGCGGCAGCCCGGGCGGCGTTTCGCGGCCTGGCCAGCCTGCGCGACCAGCTTCGGGCCACCCTTCCCGCCCCGCGTGCCCAGGAATTCTGCGAGCTCTCCATGGGCATGAGCGAGGACTGGCCCCTCGCCATTCAGGAGGGGGCTACGTTGGTGCGCATCGGTCGCGCCATCTTCCAAGAGGGGTTCTAGCCCAGAGCCTTTCGCCTTAGAAGCCCTTCGATAAACGGGACGGTAAACTTATCATCGGATTTACTACCAATTCGGTACTTCATAGGCCGATTGGTTGTTCTATCGGGTACTATATAAAGCAATATCGATCCACTGTTCCAGCCCTAGGTAAAGAGGGGGATGAAATGGCGTTTAACAAGTCGGGGAAGTCGGCGGGGGAGATGCTCAGCGGCCTGAAGAGCCGGTTGGGGTTCTCCCATAGCGAAGATGAGGACGAGGAGTTCTCGCAATACGATGCGGATTTCGATGAATACGACGACTTCGATGACGACTACGAGAGCGATTACGCCAGAGATTACGACGACTACGACGGATACAGT
Organism: uncultured Eggerthellaceae bacterium; assembly: GCA_964553375.1. GTDB lineage: Bacteria > Actinomycetota > Coriobacteriia > Coriobacteriales > Eggerthellaceae > UBA9715. The sequence continues at coordinate 1,184 of CAZKKN010000099.1, forward strand.
ACCCGCGACGTCGAAGAGGTGGATGTCGCTTCCACCGGCGGGTTCAAGGCGGTTACCACTCATTCGAGTCGCTTCGGACGTCCGGATTCCACGCCGAACCTGGTGTCCATCGATGACGTGCGCGAACACAGCGCACGCATAGGCAGCTCTTCGCGCGGTACCTATGAGCAGGCGCGGCGCAACGGGTTGGCCGGGCGGCGCACCGCTGCCGGCCGCAGTCTCATAGAATCCGGCAGCCCCGCTCCTTCGTCTCCTGCCTATACGGCCGCCCAGCGCGAGAGCAGCTCCCGTTCTGAGGGTCTTAACTCGCTGTTCGAATCCACCTCTCCGCGCCAGGATCGCTATGCGGCCACTTCTGCCATTGCCAGCGAGCGCGGGCTCACGGTGCTCAAACCCGTTACATACAACGATGTGGAAGGTGTGGCCCGGGCGCTGAAGGCGGGCGATGCCGTTGTGCTCGTCATGACCCAAACGCCTACGGAGCTCTTCACTCGCATCCTGGATTTCTCCTTCGGTGTCGCAAGCGCTTTGGAGGGGGCTGTTGAATGCCCGGCAGAGAAGGTCTACGCCATCGTCTGCGGCAACCCGCTCACCGAAGCTGAGAAATCCCGCCTGCAGAGCCAAGGCGTGCTGTAAATGGAGCCGCTGCGCTTCCTTCTTGTCGGGGGCGGCAAGATGGGCGAGGCCATCCTCTCGGGATTGCTGCGCCCTGCCGGTGACGGGGAATGCACCTACGAGGCTGCGGATTTCGTCGTGGTCAATCCCGGTCAAGACCGGCGTGATTATCTGAGTTCCCGCTACGGCGTGACCTGCGTGGCCGATGTCTCCCAAGCTCCGAGGGCATCCACGGTGATACTTGCGGTCAAGCCCCAGGTGATGTTCGATGTCTTGGACGCCATTCGCGGTCTTGGGGCTTTCCAAGGCGGCGCGGCCGGCCCGCTTTTCGTTTCCATCGCTGCCGGCCTTACCACCGATAGCCTCATCTCCGCACTTCCGCCGGGCGCGCCGGTGGTGCGCGCGATGCCCAATACGCCCCTTTCCGTGGGAGAGGGAGCTACCGGGGTTTGCGGCAGTTCCACGGCAAGCCCCCAGCAGGTGGAGTTCGTGCGCGGCCTTTTCGCGCGCTTGGGTGACGCCGTTACCGTGGACGAGGAGCTCATGGACGTGGTGGGCGCTCTGAGCGGCTCGGGGCCGGCCTATGTGGCGGCTATGATCGAGGCCCTCACCAAGGCGGCCACCGCCCAAGGGCTTGACCCGGACCTCAGCGAGCGGCTGGCTTTGCAGACGGTTCTCGGTACGGCCTTGCAGATCCAGCGCACCGGCGTGACCCCTGAGCAGGCGCGCATCGCCGTGTGCTCTCCGGGCGGCACCACCCTGGCCGCTTTGGCTGCCATGGATGACCGCGGGTTCGATGACGTGTTCGCCGCCGGCATTGAAGCGGCGATCAAGCGTTCTAAGGAGCTTTCCCAGTGTACGCAGTGAAGAGCCTCATCGTTTCTCTGGCCGACGTCTACACCACGGTGATCTTCGTCTATGTCATCATGTCATGGCTTCCCAATGTGCATGGCCCCGGTTTGGTAGGGGATATCTACCGCGTCTTGGGTAAGTTATGCGACCCGTTCCTTAATATTTTCAAGAGATTCATCCCTCCAATTGGAGGGATGGTGGACATTTCCCCCATTGTGGCTCTGCTTGTATTACAATTCCTTGTACGTTTCATAGTGTCGATACTGTGATTCATCTATACTGATTGAATATGGTTAGTTTGAGCTTGGCCGACAAGCGTTGAAAGGGCAGTCAAATGGCAATTACGGCAGAGGACATTCAAAACGTCAGTTTCTCCATCGACCGCAAAGGCTACGACGTAGATGAGGTTGACGTCTTCTTGGAGCGCGTTGCCGAAGAAGTTGCGGCCATGAACCAGCACATCATGGATCTGGAAGACCAGCTGGAAGAGGCGCGCAACCTTCCTGCCGTGGCTGTGACCAATGTGACCTACGACGACGTGGAGGTCGACGACGCAGAGATCGCCGCCAAGAGCGCCCAGGTGGCGGACTTGGAGCGGCAGCTTGAGGAGCTTGAGGCGCAGCTGGCCGAAAAGACCGCCAACGACAATGCCATCTCCCAAGCCCTCATCGTGGCTCAGCGCTCCGCCGACGATATCGTCACCAATGCCCGTGCCGAGGCCTCCAACATCATCAAGGATGCAGACGAGGAAGCCGATCGCATCATCGGCAAGGCCGAATCCGACCGCGTTAAGATCGCCGAGTCCATTCGCGCCCTCGAGAACGATCGCTCCGACGTGCGGGCGGAATATCGCGAGATGCTCGCGAGCTTCATGGCTGATGCCCAGCGCAAGCTGGCCGAGATCGATGGTGATTCCCGTCGCTCTGCCATGGCTGCTCAGGCTCGCGCAGAGGCCCAGGCTGAATACGCTGTGTCCGCTGTCGCTGCCGGTTCCGCTGCAGCGGTGGCCGCCGCCCCGGCTCAGTCTCCCGCTCCGGCCGGTGGTGTGGTGGAGAAGGACTTCTCCGGCTACGGCGACACCGAAGACGACTTCGTGTTCGACATCGACTAAGAAAGTTCCGGTGGCTGATCAGTCGCCGAAACATACTCCGCGTATAAAAGCCCTGGCCGCATCCAGGGCTTTTTTGTTACTTATGAGGGCATATGTCAGGGGATGTTTTATGTCAGGGGACGGGGATGATGGCATGATCCTTTCAGGATCATG
>CAZKKN010000100.1:0-3843 GCA_964553375.1 uncultured Eggerthellaceae bacterium
CATGATGCCGCGCTCCATGGCGGGGTTTTGGCCCCACAGCACCATGGTGCCGGAGTTCGCCAGGTCGCCGTCGGCGGGGCTGAAGATGCCCAGCGATATGGCGTTGGGCAGGATGTGCGGCATGAGGCACACATGGGTAGGCACCAAACACCAGCCCTCCTGGCCCAGCGTGGAGTTCAGGCGGCAATGCCAGTGGTTGGTGGTGCGGCCGGTGCCCTGGCCGGTGATGATGGCCTCGGGGCCGTATTCCTCGATGATCCGCTTGGACTCGCTGGCGATGGTATCAAGCGCCTCGTCCCAGGTGATGCGCTCCCACTCCCCGCTGCCGCGCGGCCCAACGCGCTTCATGGGGTAGAGCAGGCGCCCTTCAGTGTTGTTGTGGATCTCGCGTTCGGACATGCCGGCGCCGCAAATTACGCCGAAGGACTTAGGATTGTCCGGGTCACCTTCAATCTTGACGATCTCATCGCCATCGGAGTAAACGATCACTCCGCATCGGGCGTGACAGGTGGTGCATACGGTTCGGGTCTTCTTGATGGGCATGGTATCACTCCTCTCAAAGTGATTCCGCGAAGCCGCAAATCGGCTTCTCATGGAAGGCATCTCACTCTTTTGGCGAGATGCCAGGCTGCGAACCGAGGCGCTCCCTTGTGGCCTTCCGGCCCGCTGCGTCCGACGCTCGTCAGCGTCGGCGCATTCCTTGATTACATTGTTGCCGGTCATGGTGGGAAAATGCAAACAGAAAGAAGTTTCAGATCCACAACCGAAGGTTGTAGGGAAGCTGTTGCTGGCGCTAAAAGCATCGGAACGCTATTATCGAATATGACGCTGATGCGCAAACGCTGGCGAAAAGCGGCGAAGAGGGCTTATGCGATCACAGTCGTTGGCATACTTCCTAAAGATTGCGGAATGCGGCTCGTTTACTCAAGCTGCGAAAAAGCTCTATGTCTCCCAACAAGGATTAAGCAAATCCATCAAATCGCTGGAGAAGGATCTGGGTTGCCGGCTGTTCCATCGTGATGGGTCGCAACTGCGTCTCACGAGTGCTGGTCATATGCTGGTGCCTTATGCGCGTCAATGCTTGCGCGATGTGGAGATGCTTCGCGAGGCCATGGAGCCGTTCGGGCGTATGGCGTCGCCCCGTCGCAGGGAGGCCGAGGAGCAGAAGACAACGCTTCATGCCATGGCCTTCGTTTCCGATTCGCTTTTCTCGCTCCTGGAAGACGAGCTTAAACGGGCTGGCCTTCATGACGTGCATGTCATCGAGCATTCTTATGGCGAGATCATGCGCGAGCTTGAAGAAGGTTCCGTTCCGGCGCTCTACGGGCTTTGCCTTCTCGAGCGTGATGTGCCGGTGCTCAGCGCTACGCCTCATGTGGTGTTTCGGCCGTTGTTCGTGACGGAGATCATGCTCGTTGGCTCGTCGCAATTCGTCCATGCCGATAAGGGGCCGTTCAGCCGTGAGAAAATAGCGAAGCTTCCCGTGGTTTACTACAACGATTCGCTGCTCAACGTGATAATCTGCGAGATGTTCCAAGACCAGCCCCTTGAGAACGTGCTCACCCACGCGTCGTCGCTTTCGCGCATCTCGCAATTCATTGAGCAGGGGAAAGCGGTCTCGTTCAGCGATTCTTTGAGTGCCTTCCTATCCGAGCCCGATGACAGGGTGGCCTACGCTCCCATAGAGGGCGCTTCGCGATTCGTCATGGGGTTCGCCTATCGGGATGATGCGGATGTGCCGCTGCAATCCTTAGACTACCTGGAGGCGTTCGCCGAGTGCTTCCGTTCCCGGTGCGCTCCTTACTTGGTGCGATTTCCGCTTTGAGTTTCGTTGCCTTTCTTACGGCGGCGCCACCAGTGCGTGAATGCAACGATGAACCACTCTACCAGCGGGATTGTGAGGAAGATGACCCAAGCAGGGTGAGGTTCATTGCGCACAAAGGCCATGAAGCAGAACCAACAGACCGAGGCCAGCGGGTAGAGGCCGCCGAAAAATGGACCAAGGCGTTTGCTTGCCATCAGCCGGCCTATCATATAGTAAAGCGGTATGGTGGCGAACAGGAAAAGCCCCAGCCCCCACGCACCCTGAAACACGCCTACTAATATATAGGCGATGATCACAAGCAGCGGGAAGGGAAAGCGCATCCAATTGCGCACGAAAGCAGACGAGTTCTTGCTGGCGGCGCTTGTGCCCAAAAAGTCGTTGGCATCTTGCAGGTTGTCGAACTCGCGATCGTTCACGTGGATGCCATCCCAGCCCACGTGCACTTTGTCGCCTTTCTTGCCATCAACCACATTCACGCCGTCGCGCCAGTTGATGTGCACGTAGTCCTTGCCGTCCTCCACGTGGATGCCGTCGGGTCCGATGTGTACGTTGCCATCATTGGTGTGGAAATGGGCGCCTTCAGGTCCAGGGTTCTCCGAGCTGGTTGAGCGGTTGCCGGATGCGCCGTCGCCGGTGGTGCCGGTGTTGGTGGCGTTGCTGGCATTGTTGTTGGTCGCGTTGTTGCCGGTCGCGGCCGCCGCGCCTGATGCAGCCGGTTCGGAGTCTTCCTCGATGAGCACGGCCTCCACGAATTCGACTTCGCCTTCCCGGCCGTAATTTTCGTTGCCTTCAACGCCTCCGCCGCTTTCGGCACCTTTATTCAAAGCCACATCCTGATATAGCAGGTCATCAAGTGATACGCCGTAGAGCTCCGCCAAAGCAATCAGGTTGTCTGTGTCCGGCGATGACTCAGAGCGCTCCCATTTGGATACCGCCTGCCGCGTGACATTCAGCTTTTCCGCGAGCCCTTCTTGAGTAAGCCCCGCCTGCCGTCTGCGGTCCGCCAATCGTTTTGCCATGTCCACGTTCATAATTCACCTTTCTAGTGTTTTCATCATAGGGCATCCGCGTAATTAGCACCTGCGCAATTCATCGCTTCACAATCGCCGCTTCAAAAGCCTAGGTGAAATCAGCCGGTTGCACGACCGCTTCTAGTTTGAAGTCGCAGCAACTTTTGGTTTCGCTGCGCCTCGCCCCTGTTACCGGCCGTTAAAACGGTAACCCAGCCGCGTCCGCTGCGGCGCGGACACAGTCGTGTACCATGGCTTTCAAACGCATGCGAACTTGAGGAGGAACCATGGCGGAGGAAAAAGACAACAAGCTCGGAAAGAAGATCACCACCCTGCGCGAGGCCCATCACCTGAGCGCTCAGGATCTGGCGGATCGCTGCAGCTGCGACGTTGCGATGATTGAGCAGCTGGAAGCAGGTGAGGTGCCCCCCTCGTTGGCGCCGCTCATCAAGCTCACTCGCGCGCTCGGCGTACGCCTTGGCACACTGATGGACGACGACGAGTCCTTCGGACCGGCCTATATCGATGCGGATCAGATGGAGGAAGTTGAGCGTGTGAAGTCGCTGCAGACCGCGAAAGACGCTGGTGACCTGAGCTATTTCAGCCTGGCGGCCGGGCGGCCTTCCCGCCACATGGATCCTTTCGTGATCACCGTGACTCCCACTGGTGAGACGACTCATAAGTTGGATAGCCACGAGGGTGAAGAGTGGCTCTATGGTCTGGAAGGTGCGATTGAGATCGAGTACGGCAACGAGACATTCGTGCTGCACCCGGGTGAATCCATCTATTACGACTCCATTGTGCCTCATCAGGTTCGTGCCCATGATGGGCAGAATGCGAAATTCCTCGCTTGCGTCTACACGCCCTTTTAGATTACGGCGGCTTGCCAGCCGCCGTAATCTACTCCGCGCATAAAAGCCCCAGCGCACGCCCATTTGCCCCTGCTAGCCTCCCTCGCGTACAAAAGTACGCGTCGGTCGGCTTTCGATTATGTCAGGGGACGGGGAT
>CAZKKN010000101.1:0-3806 GCA_964553375.1 uncultured Eggerthellaceae bacterium
CTAGTACGGCACCTGCCGCACGAAGAACGCAAACGCGCGCGTGCGCTTGTTGCCCGGCACCGGCAAGCTCACGGTGACCGGCCGCGAGGCTCTGGACTACTTCGGCCGCGAGGCTCTTGTGGACGAGGCGAAGGCCCCGTTCAAGGTGACCGACACTGAGGGTCACTTCGATGTGATCGCCCGCCTGAACGGCGGCGGCATCTCCGGTCAAGCTGGCGCTTTGCGCCACGGCATCTCCCGTGCTCTGCTTGAGGCTGGCGAGTATCGCCCCGAGCTGAAGAAGGCCGGTTTCCTCACGCGCGACCCCCGTATGGTGGAGCGCAAGAAGTACGGTCTGAAGAAGGCCCGCAAGCGTCCGCAGTTCAGCAAGCGTTAAGGTTTCGACGGCTTATCAGCCGCCGAAACTGCTCGTCCTCGGAGAAGCTCCGAGGCACGCATATCTCGCATTCAAGAAGGTGCCCATGGCCCCAAGGCCAATGGACACCTTCTTTCATACGACCTATGCACACCTCAAAGCTTCTCCGCTACATGCTAGCGCTAACCTGCAACTCCATGATCATTCCGCTACATGCTAGCGCCAACCTGCAATCGCATGATCATTCCGCTACATGCTAGCGCTAACCTGCAACTCCAGAGCATTTTGAATGCCTCTATCCATTTCTCCGTAAGACTACATTGAGTTTTGGCTTCGAAAGTATGATTTGTCAGCGCCATTTTGCTACTAACCTATACTTTGGAGGTCGAAAGTACGGATTTCTCAATCGCAACCATACTCTCGAGGCGAAAAGCCGATGTTATCAGCCCCTTTTTTGGATAGCGAAATCGCGAGCTGGATAGCGGAGCCGCACGCGGGTGGTTGAGCCGTATGCTGGATAGCGAAATCGCGAGCTGAGTAGTTGAACAGCGCCGGATAATTGGCTCGCACATCGGATAGCTGATAAGTGCCCTATGGCTTCGAAGTGTGGCGTTAAGAGCGAGCTTAGAAATCCACCATGGTGAGGATGCCGATATCCTGGCGTTGATGAAGGATGCGCCAGACGGTAACGGTCCTAGCGTCATACCGATAGAAGATGGTATAGCTTCCAGCATGGATGGTGCGATACTCGTTTTGCAGCATATCCGCCGAGTAATGGCCGCCACTATCGGGGAATTCGCGTACATGCTGAATCGCCCTATCGATTGCCGCTATCACGTTTAAGGCCGCTTGGGGCTGCCCTTGCTCCACCCCCAGATAAAGCGCGATCGATTCCCTATCCAGTTGAGCGCGGGGACGCCAACGCAGATCAAGCATAGTCGATGCCCCAGAGCTGGAAGATATCCTTCATGCGCTTGTCTGCTTCTTTGGCTGAGATGGGCTCAGGGCTATAGCGTTGTTCGATCTCCGCCTCACGAAGCGCCAGATTATAGCGATCGGTCCTGCGCATGGCATCGTAGGCATTGCTGTCCATGAGAACGTAAGCGCCCACTCCGTTTTTCGTGAGAACAACAGGTTCTTGGGTGTCGGTGGCTTGGCTGCACACATCATTCAAGTGCGTGCGAAGGTCGGTTATAGGCCGGATGATCGGGAGGGGAGAAGCGGTGGTCGCCATAGATCCTCCAATGCATTGAGAAAGATGAATTGATTACTGAATTATATACATAAAAATGTACAGAATCAATGTTTGCTGGTCGTCAGTGCACGTTCCTGTGCAGCGTGCGCCGGAAGACAAGCGCCACCACAGCCGTCATGGCCGCGATCACGCCCGCTACCTTGAAAGAGGCCAGGGTGCCCAAGCTGTCCACGATGGCGCCGGCTAAGGAGGGTCCCAGCGTCATTCCGCAGGTGGTTCCGGCATTCACCCAGGTTATAGCTTCGGTGAAGCGGCTTCCCGGCACGGCTCCCTCGCAGGTGGCGTTCACGGTTATGAGAAACGGCGCATAGAAGATCGACGCCGGAATGGTGATCAGGAAAAACGACGGCACGGAATGCACGAAAGCGCTGCAGGCCCAGGCGCAACCGAAAAGCACGGCCGTAAGCACCAGCTGAGTCGATTGACGCAGCGGCAGCCGGATCATCCCGAAGATGAAACCCATGATGACCGACATCAGCGCCTGCAACATCAAGCCGGCGCTTGCGATGTTGGGTTCGCCGGCCTCTTCGGCGAAAGCGACGGTATTGGTGTCCAACGCCCCGAAAAAGGCTCCCAGGAAGAACATCATGGCGAACAGGATGCGCACGACCGGCGATGTGCGGAAGATGCTCTTCGTGTGCGGCGCAGCGGTGCGCGGGCCGGCGGCACCTTCCGCGGCAGTGCCCTCCGAAGCAGCGGCTTGGGTTATCCCGTCCCTTTCGGCGCCCTCGTCTTCTTCTGAATCGGCAGCCGTCCAGCCCGGGATGGGCTCGGTGGAGCGCGAAAGGGTGAGCAGCGCGGCTCCCAAGGCGTAGGCGGCGGCTCCGAAAGCCATGCCGGCCACAGGGGTGATGGACGACGCCAAGAAGATCGAAAGCGCAGGCGAGAACATGAATCCCACGTCGTCAAGCACCGCTTCGTACGAGAATACGCCATGGAGCGAGGGAGCCGTCTTCCCCAGCTTCCCGGTCCGCACTAGGTAGGTCCAGCGCGCCCGTACCAACGCCTGGGGCGCAGGTCCGCTGCCCATCAGCACCGCCAACGGGAACAACGCGAAGTCTGGTCCGTGCAGAAGCACGCAGGCAAGCATTCCCGCTGTGCCCAGCACCGGTAGGCAGGCGGCTTTGGGCACCACGGCCCTTTGTCCGCGCTCGTCGATCAGTTTGGCGATGCGCGGCGAGACGAGGAAGACAGCCAAGGCGATAGTGGATGACACGAGTCCCGACAGGAAGAACGAGTAGCCCGAAAGCGTGAGCATGGTGATCACGCCCACATTGGACATATAGTAGTAAAGGCGCATCAACAAGCCGCCGGCATCGAATGCCCGCGCTGGTTTCACGGCGAGGATGGCCTTGTATATCCCCGGCTCCAAAGCCGACATCGCGCAGTCCCTCCTTCAAGGGCGCATCTTACGCCTCCGCATTCACGTTTGCCACGCCTGCCATGTTAGCCGCTTGGCCGCTTCAGCCCTGTCGTTTCAGCCCCGCCCTGCGGCTTGTGAAAACTCGCCGCCTTCCCCGCGCTGCCCGCCCCTTTGCCCTAAGGTGCTGGTATCATGGCAGCACCGGCAATCTAAGGCTTAGGAGCTTTCATGGCAGAAAACGTCTCAGACATCTACGGTACCATGGTTTTCAACGAGCATGTCATGGCCGAGCGGCTGCCTTCGGTGACCTACAAGGCGCTCATCCGCACCATTCAAGATGGCGAGCCTTTGGACATCGAAGTTGCCAACGTGGTTGCCCATGCTATGAAAGAATGGGCCATAGAGCAAGGCGCCACGCACTACACCCACTGGTTCCAGCCGCTCACCGGCATCACGTCCGAAAAACACGACGGTTTCATCGATCCCATCTCGGACGGCCGTGCGCTCATGCGCTTCTCGGGCAAGGAGCTCATCCAGGGCGAGCCGGACGCCTCGTCGTTTCCCAATGGCGGCTTGCGCGCCACTTTCGAGGCTCGTGGCTACACTGCCTGGGACCCCACCAGCTACGCCTTCATCAAGGACGAAGTGCTTTGCATCCCCACGGCGTTTTGCAGCTACACCGGCGAGGCACTGGATGAGAAGACGCCGCTCCTGCGCAGCCTGGATGCCATCGCCGAGCAGGCGAACCGGGTGCTCGCCCTCTTCGGCGAGGAGAAGCAGCAGGTCAACGTGACCATCGGCTGCGAGCAGGAGTACTTCCTCATCTCCGAGGA
>CAZKKN010000102.1:0-3544 GCA_964553375.1 uncultured Eggerthellaceae bacterium
TGCCATCATCCCCGTCCCCTGACATATGCCATCATCCCCGTCCCCTGACATAATCATCCCCGTCCCCTGACATAAAACATCCCCGTCCCCTGACATAAAACATCCCCGTCCCCTGACACCGAACTCCGGCTGCATTCGTATCAACAGCTTGTGACCTGCGGATTGCAACCGCAGGGCGCCAAGAAAAAACCCAAATTGCTGCCAAAAGTTGGTGGTGTGCAACTACGCTAGAGCCTAATCTAGGCCATGCGCTTAACCCCAAAGCGGTAGAATCGAACCCTCAAACGAAAGGTATCCGTCATGAGCTTCCGCGACAACCTCATCCACCTGCGCGCATCGCGCAATATGACTCAAGAGCAGCTGGCCATGCTGCTTGGCGTCAGCCGCCAGTCGGTCACGAAATGGGAATCGGAGAAATCCTACCCCGAAATGGATAAGCTGCTGAACATGTGCCAGGTCTTCGACTGCACACTGGATGATCTTGTGCAAGGGGATCTCACCGGCCGTGTTTCGGATCCGGCGGTTGCAATGGCCGCGGGAATGGCGCCGGTGGATGTGTTCGGGTACGACGAGCATATGCGGCGGTTCGCCTCCAAGATAGCCAATGGCGTGATGGCGATTATTTTGGGCGTTGCCTTGTCCATCTGTCTTTTCAGTGCAGGCGACCCCACCACCCGAAGCTTCCTGGTCTTTCCCGAGAACATCGCGGCGGCCCTCGGCATCCTTTGCGTGTTCTGCGGTGTTGCCATTGGCCTTTCCCTCATCATCCCTGCGGGCCTGAATCACTCCCACTTCGTACGCTCGCACCCTTACATCGAAGACTTTTACAACGAAGACGACAAAGCTCAGGCGCGCAGCGCTTTTGCCATGGAGCTCATCGGCGGCATCTGTGCCATTTTCCTGGGTGTTTGCATCGTGATATTCCTCGACGGCACCGTTTACGAAGATAGTTTGGGTGTCTCGCTTATGCTTGGCTGCATTGCGGTGGGCGTGCGATTCATCATCCATGGCGCCATGACGCTTTCGCGCACCAACGTGGCGAATTACAACATGGCGGCCGGCGAGGTGATGGAACCCAGCGAGATTAATCAAGCAGATATTTCTCCTGATCAGAAGCGCGATTTGCTCAACCGGCAGAGAACGAGCAAACGCGTAGGCGCTGTTTGCGGATGCATCATGATTTGCGCGACCATCATCGGACTCATGCTTTTGTTCGTCCCCTTGGCGCAAGGCGGCGACGCGGATGCGGTGAACAGATTCTTCTGGCTACCGTGGCCCATCGGTGGTTTGCTTTGCGGAATCGCCGCCCTGCTCATCAAGGGTTTCAGCAACGACGAGTAATACCCGAACCCCTGGTAACTGCCCATAAACAACGCGCGCGCACGCCCAACCGCGCGGGCGAGCTGTGCCACAATGCAGAAGAAGAGGAGGGCGAAACGGCCTAGGTGGAGAAGCGGTCCGCAAGGCGATGCGGATCACGGCAGGGCCAACCCGAAGGGCGGAGCAGCCTGAAAGGCGGCTTGGCTTAGGCGGTAAAGCAGCCCGAAAGGCGGCGCGAACCGCAATCTGCACGATGGCGAAGGGGGCACCATGAGGATCGCATTCGTCATGGACGACATGTCCGAACACAGCAACGGCACGTCGGCTACGGCCGAGCGCTATGCAGCGGCTCTACGCGAGCAGGGACACGAGGTGATTTGCGTCGCTTTCGGCGCTTCGGGGCCGGACGGCTTCAATGTGCCCGAGCATCACATCCCCATCGTCACGCCGGTGGCGGAGGGGTTCGATTTCCACTTCGCTCAACCCGATACAAGCGTGTTCGATGAAGCGTTTGCGGGGGTGGATGTGATTCACATCTTTTTGCCGTTCGCTTTGGGGCAGGCGGCGCGCGATTGGGGGCGCGCTCATAAAGTGCCGGTCACGGCCGCTTTTCACCTGCAACCCGAAAACGTAACCTACAACGCGGACCTGGGGGCGGCCCCGCTCGTGTGCGACGCGATCTACGAGCTCTTCCGGAAGTGGCTCTACGACGACATCCGCCACATCCATTGCCCCAGCCAGATGATCGCCCGTCAGCTGCGCAAGCACCATTACAAGGCAAAGCTCCACGTGATATCCAACGGCGTTCCGAAGGAGTTTTGCCCAGGTGAAGGAGAGGTTTTCAACGACGACCTCATACATCTGGTCACGGTGGGGCGCCTTGCGCCCGAGAAGGATCAGGCTACGGTCATCCGCGCCATCGCTCGTTCGAAGCACAGCGACCGCATCCAGCTGCACATCTGCGGCGAGGGGCCGCTTCTCCGGCAGATCCGCTGGGAAAGCGCGCACCTCCCCCATCCGCCGATCATCGAGTATCGCTCCCAAAGCGACTTGATCGCGCTGGAGCGCTCGTGCTCGCTCTACATCCATGCATCGGTGGCGGACATCGAGGCAATCAGCGTCATTGAGGCGCTGGCCTGCGGCTGCGTCCCCATCGTGGCTGAGGCGGAAATGAGCGCGCCGTCGCAGTTCGCCCTTTGCCCGGAAAGCCTCTTCCCCGCTGGAGATGACAAGCGCCTAGCCGAGCTCATCGACTGGTGGCTGGATAACCCTCAGGCCCAGGAGCAGTGGCGGCCCCGCTATGTTGAAGAAGGCATGGCCGATCATGTGGATAAATGCACGCAGCGCTTCGTTTCCATGCTGGAGGAGGCTATCGCCGACGACCAGGCAGCCTATCGGTGAGGTGGCACCTCCCAGCCCGTTAAACCGCGAAACCGCGTCGCCTCTGCCGTATCCCGACTCTACAGGGGCACCATGTCCAAACGCAGCGTTTGCTCTACCACTTTCATGAGGTCCTCGTCGCTGATGGTGGGCTTAACCTTCACCAACCCCACCAGGCCGAAGATGGCAACGCAGAACATCTCGTAGACCAGATCTATCTCTATCTGATGGTAGGCGGCGTATTCGGTGACGATGTGATCATTGAAACAGTCTACGGTTTCCTGCGTGGCCCTCACATCGAAGGTATCGCGCACGCCGAGCTCCTCCAGGACGCGGATCATCGGCCGGGGGTTCCCGTCGGCATCGTAGAGCGCATAGCGGAAGGCGCGGATGCATTTCTTCAGCGATCCTGCCGTGTCGCCGAACACCCGCTCCTCGTTCCAGGCGATTACGCTTTCCACTAGATCCTCTACGTAGTCGTCCAGGACAGCCTCTATCACTCCGTTCTTGTTGCCGAAATGGTAATACACCAGCTCACGGGTCACGTTTGCCTCTTTAGCGATGGCTGTTACCGTGGTGGTTCGCACGCCGTTGCGCTCGAAGAGCTTGCGCGCTGCCGCGGCTATGACACCGCGCGTGCCCGTTAAGCGGCGACTCACCGTGAGGTCTTCTCTGCGCGGGCGCACGTGCATCGCCGCTTCGCGTGGTGTGCGCTGGCCATATGTTGATACTGTCGTCATTAGCCTTCTCGCTTCCTGCGAAAGAGTTTCACTTGTCAGGATTATGCCGGGGGACGGGGATGTTTTATGTCAGGGGACGGGGATGATGGCATGATTCTTCGAAT
>CAZKKN010000103.1:0-3447 GCA_964553375.1 uncultured Eggerthellaceae bacterium
GGGGATGATGGCATGATCCGAAAGGATCATGCCATCATCCCCGTCCCCTGACATACGAAAGGATCATGCCATCATCCCCGACCCCTGACATAAACCTGCCAATCCCCGTCCCCTGACATAACCGCTTCGCGTTAGTGCGCTTGGAGCGTTTCGGCGAGGATGCTCGCGGCTTCGACGGCCTCTTCAGGAGCGAGCGTGCTGTAATCCACGACCAGCTTGCTGGCTGGCTGCAGGCCATCCGCCCCAGCTGCCGCGCTGCCCGCTGGCACGAAAGCAGCCGCCACACCCTTTTTCGCGAGCCTCTCAAGGAAAGCCGTCTCGTCGATGCGCTCGGCGAACTCCACGAGGAAGAAGGTGCCTGCTTCCTCATGGGAGATGCGCGCCGATGCGCGCTCGCAGGCATCCTTCAGCCCGTCTACCAGGATGTTTCGACAGTCCCTATAGCGTTTGCAGGTGCGATTGACGTGTTTGTCGAAGCCGCCGTCGTTGATGAAGCGCGCCATCGCCTCCTGCTCGATGGGTGATGCCGCGCAGCTCAGGTGCCCGCACGTTTCCTCGAAGCGCGTCAGCAGCGCCCGCGGAAGCACCATGTATGCCATGCGCAGCGCCCCCGCCATGCTCTTCGTAAAGGTGTTCATATAGATGACGCGCCCTTCCACGTCCACGCCGGCAAGCGCGGGGATGGGGCGTCCGGCCAGCCTGAACTCGCAGTCGTAATCGTCTTCCACGATGAAGCGTTCGAAGCGCTCGTAAGCCCATGCGAGCAGCTCGAACCTCCGTGCTGCAGGCATGACCGCGCCGGTGGGGAAGTGGTGCGAGGGAGAAACGTGTGCGATGCTCGCGCTGGCGTCGGTGCGCCTGAGGGCTTCGACTGACATGCCGCCGCCGTCAACCGGCACGGGCACGACCGAACGCCCAAGCGATGCATACATTCGCGTGATGCTCGGGTATCCCGGGTCTTCCACGGCGAAGGTGAAGCCGCTGAACATGAGGGCGCACATCTGGTAGAGCTGCTGCGCTCCGGCACCGATGACGACTTGCTCGGGCGCTGCTTCTATTCCGCGCGAGAGCCTAATGTGACGCGCGATGGCGTTTCGCAGGCCCTTCGATCCGCATACGGGCAAGCGCCCGGTGGTGTGCTCTTGCTCGCCTGCGAGTACCTCGCGCAGCAGGCGGCTCCATTCCCTGGCAGGGAAGAATCGTCGGGCATGGGTTGCTCCGGTGAGGTCGAAACGGGTGGTTGCGTTGGTTGATAGCCCCGTGTGAGGGGTGTCGCCCAAAGCGCTCGATGCCTTCATCTTGCTGTGCGTCTCGGCGATGGCCTTTGCATTCGCGGGTAGGCTACAGGCGAAGAATCCCCGGCGCGGGCGCGATTTGATATACCCTTCGGCTGTTAGCTGCAGATACGCGCTTTCAATCGTTGCCACGCTCACTCCCAAAGCGCGAGAGAACTCGCGCTTCGAGGGCAAGAGTTGCCCGGGAGCGATCGCGCCGCTTTCGATATCGCGCCTCATCTGGCGGTAGAGCGACTCATGCAGCGTGCATCCGGGCTTCTTCTCAAGTGTGTACGCGAGCATCTTCGACCACTTTCGCCTGTTCGTCTGACCTGGTTCATTCTTTGCGAGTCAGCAGAATCCAATGCCAGCTGACCTGATAAAAATACACCAAATTGGATATTACAACCATATCAGAAGATTCTTAGCATGTCAGGGTCGACGCATGTCCATGTCAGGGGACGGGGATGATGGCATATTCCTGTCAGGGGACGGGGATGATGACACAAAATACTAAGGAAGGGCAGATCATGAAAAACGAAAACGATCAGCAGCCAATTCAGCATCCGATTCAGCAGCAGGACCAGCAAAGCGACGCCAGGCCCCAGCGAGTGGCGCTCAACCGGCAGCTTGCGCAGATGCTCAAAGGCGGCGTGATAATGGACGTGACCACGCCGGAGCAGGCGCGCATCGCCGAGGCTGCCGGGGCATGCGCCGTCATGGCGCTCGAGCGCATCCCCGCCGACATTCGCGCGGCCGGCGGCGTTTCGCGCATGAGCGACCCGGCCATGATCAAGGGCATACAGAGCGCGGTAACCATTCCCGTGATGGCGAAATGCCGCATCGGCCACTTTGCCGAAGCGCAGATCCTGCAGGCCATCGAGATCGACTACATCGACGAGTCGGAGGTGCTCTCCCCGGCCGATGACGCCCATCACATCGACAAGACCCAGTTCGCGGTGCCGTTCGTGTGTGGCGCGCGCGACCTCGGCGAGGCGCTGCGGCGCATACAGGAAGGCGCCACGATGATTCGTACGAAGGGTGAGCCGGGCACGGGCGACGTGGTGCAGGCGGTGAGCCACATGCGCAAGATGAACGATCAGATCGCCCGGGTTGTAGCCACGCGTGAAGACGAACTGTTCGACCTTGCGAAGGAGCTTGGCGTGTCCTACGACCTGCTGCTGGAGGTGCATCGCAGCGGTCGGCTGCCGGTGGTCAACTTCGCTGCCGGCGGCATAGCGACGCCTGCCGATGCAGCGCTGATGATGCAGCTGGGCGCGGAGGGTGTCTTCGTGGGAAGCGGCATCTTCAAGTCGGGCGACCCCGCCAAGCGCGCTGCGGCCGTCGTGGCTGCTGTCGCGAATTACCAGGATGCATCGATGCTGGCTGCACTCTCCGAGAACCTGGGCGAAGCCATGGTGGGCATCAATGCGCAGGAGATCGATTTGATCATGGAGGCGCGCGGTGTGTAGCCGTTGCATCGGCGTGTTGGCGGTGCAGGGTGCCTTCGCCGAGCATGCGGCGCGATTGCGTCAGATGGGATGCGAGGTGCTTGAGCTTCGCCAGCGGGCCGATACGCTGCGCCCGTTTGATGGTTTGGTGCTTCCTGGGGGCGAGTCCACTGCCCAGGCGAAGCTGCTGGACGACCTGCGCATGAAGGAGCCGCTGCGGCAAGCCATCCGAGAAGGAATGCCGACTCTTGGCACCTGTGCCGGGCTGATCTTGCTGGCGGAAACCGTGGAGAACACGGGAGATGGGCGCGATGCGGGCGAAGGTGCCGCAAGCGCTGCAAGTGCCGTAGCCGTCGAAGCCGCCGCAAGTGCTGGCTACGCGACTCCGGTCGAGGGCTTTCGCACGTTGCCCGTGGTGGTACGGCGCAATGGCTATGGTCGCCAGCTGGGGAGCTTTGCCGCTTTGGCACCGCTGAGCCTTGAGGGAACCGTACGGCAGATTCCGCTCACCTTCATCCGAGCACCGCGCATCTTAAGCGTGGGTCCCGGTGTGGAAACACTCGTTGCGCTCGATGACGAGCCGGTTGCGGTGCGCTTCGGCAACCAGATCGGCTGTTGCTTCCATCCTGAACTCGATGCCTCCGATGCTTTGTACGATGTCTTCTTGGATTATGTCGGGGGACGGGGATGATGGCAGGTTTATGTCGGGGGACGGGGATGAT
>CAZKKN010000104.1:0-3185 GCA_964553375.1 uncultured Eggerthellaceae bacterium
GCCTTGCAGGAGCTCGTCTAATTCGGCGTCAGTCAAATCGTAGTTGTACATAGTGCTGAAGTAGGCGCGGGTTGCATCCTGGATGGAGTCGTTGAAAGCATCGGGATACAGCAGGCGCGGGAGCCACTGCATGCCCAGCAGTTGGTTCACCGTGGGCGGATTGTTCATCCAGCACCAGGGATCGTTCGGTACCTCGTAATAGTTATCGTTGCTGATGGCGGCGATGCCTTGCCACGCGGGATCATCGCCTACGGTATTGTAGATGGATCCCTTCTGGAAGATGATGAGCTCGGGGTTCCACAGAGCGATTTGCTCCAGGCTTATCTCGTTGCCGTTGCCTTTGCCAGACACGTCATCCACCACTACCACGTTGTTGGCAACCATGTCGATGACCTGTCCCTGGAACGATGTTTTTGCGATGGCATTCAGGCCGTTTTCGCCCAGCAGGTAGGCCATGTTCACGCGCTCTGCCTCAGGGATGCCCGCCATGACCTGGTTCACTTCGTCATAGATGGATGTGCAATAGGTGGAAAGCTCGCTACCGCGCTCCTCCATCCCCAGAAGCTCGCCAAGCGCTTCATAGGCTGCACCGTAGTCGGAAAGCTTCGCTTCAATGAACACCACGGGGATGTTCAACTGTTCCTGCAGTGCTTCCAGGTCTTCCTTGGTGCCTTTTTTCGCCTCGCCGGTGTCGATGATGATCTGCGGTTCGGCGGCGGCAACGGCTTCACGGTTCAGGTCGTCTTTGGCTCCCAGCACTGCCCCGAAAACGGGATAGTCAGCGAACTGCTGCCCGAAGATCTTCAGCTGGTCATCGGTGAGTTTTTGGGCCAGGCCCACCATTTTGTCCGGAGCCATGGTGAGCAAGACCTGCTGGGCGGTGAAGCCCGAAGGACATATTTTGTCAATGTTCGCGGGCACTTCCACCTCGCGGCCCAAAGAGTCGGTGAAGATGCGCGTTTCCGCGCTGGCGCTGGCGGCGCTGGAGGAGCTGCTTCCGGACGAAGCTGCCTGGTTACCCGAACAGCCCGCCAGAATCATGGTCCCTAAAGCCAAAACCAGGACCAAGGCGAAGGCGGACAGGATTCCACTGGACCCCCTCGTTCTCGCGAGGGCATATGTCAGGGGACGGGGATGATGGCATGAAACATGTTTCATGCCATCATCCCCGTCCCCTGACATATGCCCTAACATAGCCTGCATCTTGGATCCCTTCGCTTTCATGAGCATCTTTTTCCCAAACATAGCTTGTATCCTTCCTTTCCTTGATTGCAGCTGACGTTTCGCCAGCCTAAAACCCAAGATCTACTGCTCCACTTCGTTGACGGGAACGCATACGCGCACCTTGTCGCCGTATAGGGAATTCACTTCCACATCCACGCTATACAAGCCGCTGATCAGCTCCGATGTGATGACCTCGTGCGGATCGCCGAAGGCGTCGACGCGGCCATTGCGCAGCACCAGCGTGCGATCGGAGTAGAGGAACGCGTGGTCGGGGTTGTGGGTGGATTGCACGATGGAAAGCCCCTCGCGTGCTAGTTGCCGCACGCAGGAGAGCACGCGCACGGTGTTGCCGTAATCCAGCGCACTCGTAGGTTCGTCCATCACGATTGTGCGTGCGTTTTGCGCGATGGCCCGCGCGATGAGCACCAGCTGCTGCTCGCCGCCGGAGATTTGCGTGTAGGTGCGGTGGGCGAACTGCGCGATGCCGATGCGCTCCAGGGCTTCCATCGCCCGCTTGCGCTGGTTGCAACCTGGATTCGACAGCATCTTGAGGTCGCTTCCCGTGGCCATGAGCACCACGTCCAGCACCTCGTAGTCATAAACCGGCGCGTGGGACTGCGGGATGTAGGAGATCTCCCGCGCCCGCTCCTTGATGGAGAGCGTTTTGATGTCCTTGCCGTTCACGCGAATGGTTCCGCGATATTGCTGATTCAGCCCCAGGATGCATCGGAACAGCGTGGACTTACCTACGCCATTGGGACCCAGGACGTTCACCAAGCATCCATCGGGGATGTCGAAGGTGAGGTCGTGCAGCACTTCGTGCGAACCGTACGCGAAGCTGAGGTGTTCGACGGATATGCTCATAGCTTCTTCTTCCGCGTGATGAGGTAAAGGAAGAAAGGCGCGCCCACGAATGCGGTGAGGATGCCGATGGGGATTTCTGCCGTAGTGGCAAGGCGTGCGACGTCGTCTACTACCAGGAGGAATCCTGCTCCCATGAGCATGGAGGCCGGAATGAGTTTCTTGTAGTCTGCGCCGACGAGCATGCGGCACAGATGGGGGATGACCAGTCCCACCCAACCGATCATGCCCGTGACGGAAACGCAAGCGGCGGTGATAAGCGTGGCGGCGATGATCACGATCACGCGGATGAGCCGCGCATTCACCCCCATGGTGGAGGCTTCGTCGTCGCCCATGGTGAGTATGTTGATGCGCCAACGCAGGCCGAAAAGCACCACGCAGCCAATGAGCATGATGGGGAAGACGGCTGCCACCTGGGACATCTTCGCTCCAGTGAGGCTTCCCATGAGCCAGTATGTGATGTCGGCCAGCTCGTCGGTGGGGTCGGCTACCAGCTTTGCGTACGAAACCCCCGCCTGGAAAAGCGAGCTCACCATCACGCCGGCCAGCACCACTACCATCATGTGGTTCCCTTTTGCCCGCGAGCTGATCAGCAGCACGAGGAACACGGTGAACAGCGCCATTGCGAATGCGACGGCTGAAACGCCAGCGGAAGCGAGGCCCAGAAGGATCCCGACTGCGGCTCCGAAGGCGGCACCTTGGCTAGCACCCAGGATGTCTGGGGAGACCAGCGGGTTTTGGAAGGTTCCCTGGTAAGCGGCGCCGGCAACGGAAAGGCAGCAGCCCACCATGAGGGCTAGCAGTATGCGAGGCAGCCGCACGTTGAAGAACATCGTGGCTTGCTGGTCGGTCCAGGATTGGTCGATCGGGAGGAAGGTCGATGCAATCATCCCAACGGCTTGAGCTGGGTCAATAGGATAGCGACCTAGCAGGAGCGAAACTGTTGCCGCGACGACCATGAAAAGCGCTAGGGCTGCGATGATGAGGTCGGCATGCTTTGTTCGGGCCGATTTTTCGCATGTCGGGACGGATGCCGGGGGACGGCCATATGTCAGGGGACGGGGTGCAGCGCATGTCAGGGGACGGGGATGATGGCATGA
>CAZKKN010000105.1:0-3143 GCA_964553375.1 uncultured Eggerthellaceae bacterium
TGCACGCTCGGCTGCTTGCAGGGCGGTGATGAGCTCTGCCAAACCCGCGCCGCCCGTGCCCAACAGCACGCCGTTATAGGTGCCGTTATAGCCGATGCGATGGTCGGTCACGCGGTCTTGGGGGCCGTTGTAGGTGCGGATCTTCTCGGAGCGGTCGCCGGTGCCCACCTGGGCCCGCCGTTCGGCTCCTTCGGCCTCGCGCTGCTCGGCGAGCATCTTCTCATAGAGCCGCGCTCGCAGCACCGCCATGGCGGCGATCTTGTTCTGCAGCTGCGATTTTTGGTCTTGGGATTGCACCACCAGGCCCGTGGGGATATGGGTGATGCGCACTGCGGAGTCCGTGGTGTTCACGCACTGGCCACCCGGACCGCCCGCTCGATACACGTCGATGCGCAGGTCCTCGTTCTTTATCTCCACTTCCACCTCGTCGGCTTCGGGAAGCACGGCCACGGTGGCGGTGGAGGTATGGATGCGGCCTTGGGATTCGGTCTTGGGAACGCGCTGGACCCGGTGGACGCCGGATTCGAATTTCATGAACGAATAAACCTTGTCGCCTTTGACCTTGAACTGGATCTCGTTATAGCCGCCGGCTTCGGAGGGGGAGACGTCCAAAGGCTCTATCTTCCATTTATGGTCAGAGGCGAAACGCTCATACATCTTATAGAGGTCGCCGGCGAAGATCTTCGCCTCATCGCCGCCCGCGCCGCCGCGGATCTCCACGATGATGTCCTTCTCATCGGCCGGGTCCACGGGAATCAGCATGAGCTTTATCTCCTCTTCGATGGCGGGAAGCTCCGCCTCGATTCGGGCTATCTCCTCTTGCGCGAAGTCCTTCATGTCGGCATCGGAGAGCATCTCTTTGGCCTCGGCCAGGTCGTCTTCGGCTTGCACGTAGGCGCGGGCCTGCTTGACCAGGGGACCCTGGTCCGCATATTCCTTGGCGAGCCGGTTGTACTCCTTTTGGTCGGCGATGACGTCGGGGTCGCCCATCTTCCGCTGAAGGTCCTCGTAGGCCTCTATTATCTTCTCGAGCTTCTCACGCATATCGGTTTCAGCCATGGCTGGTTCCTTTCGGGGCAAAGCGATGCTGCGGAAACGTTTCCGCTGGTCGTTCACGTATGGATTCGCAGGCGAAATTCTATCAGATTGCAAGGTATTCTGCAGCCGTCTCGGCGCACTGGGCGCCGTCTGCCACGGCCGTCACCACCTGGCGAAGATATTTGGAACGCACGTCCCCAGCTGCGAAGACGCCGGCCACGGATGTACGGCCATGGTCATCGGCTTTCACGTATCCGCCTTCGTCGAGGTCCACAGCCCCGTAGAGGAATTCCGTATTCGGCACCAGGCCCACGGCAACGAAAACCGCCGAGCACGGGATGGTCCTTTTCTCGTTGGTCAGTCGGTCCAAGACCTCGATGGCCTCCACGGTGCCGCCAGCACCCTCCACGATGCGCTCGGTCACGGAGTTCCAGACGAACTCGACATTGGGGGTCTCCTGCAGGTGGTCGTGGTAGATCTTAGTGGCGCGCAGGGAGTCGCGGCGATGGATGAGATAGACCTTCTCGCAGAGCCTTGCCAGGTAAAGCGCATCGCCGGCCGCGGTGTTGCCGCCGCCCACGACCGCTACGGTCTTGCCTTTGAAGAAGTTGCCATCGCAGGTGGCGCAGTAAGAAACGCCGCGGCCTGCAAGCTCCTCCTCACCGGGCACCCCGAGGTGTCGGGGTTTGGCTCCCGAGGCGATGATCACCGCCCGGGCCTCATAGGTGTTGCCGGAAGCGGCCGTGATCCTCTTCGGGGTGCTTGTGAAGTCCACCGATACGATGTCGTCGGAGGCAAGCCGCATGCCATAGGATTCGGCTTGCTTCTGCATGTCGTAGGCGAGCTTCCAGCCCTCAGCCCCTTCGGGAAAGCCCGGGTAGTTCTCTATGAGATGGGTTTGGGCCAGCTGGCCACCGGCGGCGACCCGTTCGATGGCGATGGCGGAAAGGCCTCCGCGCGCTGCATAGAGCCCGGCCGTGAGTCCAGCGGGACCGGCGCCGATGATCGCTACGTCTGCTCTTTCATTCATGATGGCTTCCCTTCGGTTCTTCGGAATCTATCGATCCGTTTCTTGCGTACTGCTTCAGTGTAGTGTTCTTTGCCGGATCTGGATATGGGTATCGGCGGCTGTTGGAAGGCCGTTGAAGTCCCAGCGCAAGTGCGTCGAGCGCATGGGCGCCTCTTCTTCGCCGCTCGCCGAAAGTCATCCGGATTCCCCCCGAATCCACAGAATTCCCATCAAGGGGATTGACCTGCATAAACACTACAGATTGGCGACGGGAGATTAAAAATCCACAATATATTGTGTTTTCTCGTCCCTTTTGCTGCCGGATTATCGTATTATACAGACACACAGACGCCCGCAACGAATAGCTGCGGGCGTTCGATACGGAAGCATGGATACGGACCACGCACAGAGCAAAATTAGGGGATGCACGATGAAGATTATCAAACGCAACGGCTCGGAAGTTCCTTTCGACATCAACAAGATCTCTGCCGCCATCGCTAAGGCCAATGGCGAAGTGCCTGAGGATGCTCGCCTGACCGAGCGTCAGATCATGTACGCTTCGGCCAATGTGGCCGACCAGTGCGAGGCCTGCGGCCACACGGTGTCGGTGGAGGAGGTGCAGGACCTCGTTGAGGACGAGATCATGCGTCTCGACTGCTTCGAGGTGGCCCGCAAATACATCATCTATCGCTACCTGCAGAACCAGAAGCGCCAGAAGAACACCACCGACGACCAGATCCTCTCGCTCATCGAGGCGAACAACGAGGAGGTCAAGCAGGAGAATTCCAATAAGAACCCCACGGTGGTCTCGGTACAGCGCGACTACATGGCCGGCGAGGTCTCCAAAGACTTGGCAATGCGCACCCTGCTGCCCCAAGAGGTGGTGGACGCCCATCAGGAGGGCATCATCCACTTCCATGACGCCGATTACTTCGCCCAGCATATGCATAACTGCGACCTCGTGAATCTGGAGGACATGCTGCAAAACGGCACGGTGATCAGCGGTACGCTCATCGAGAAGCCCCATAGCTTCTCCACGGCGTGCAATATCGCCACCCAGATCATCGCCCAGGTGGCCAGCTGCCAGTACGGCGGT
>CAZKKN010000106.1:0-3126 GCA_964553375.1 uncultured Eggerthellaceae bacterium
TGTGGGCACTAGCACCTCAAGCTAGCGTGTCTGCCGTTCCACCACTCCGACACATAGTGCGTGCGACGTGAGATTTTATCAGATTGAATCTCACATGCAACCGAAAAAACTAATTCGAGCTGATGGTTCCGTGAGGATAGATGATCATGAGCACCAGCAGCGACACCATGAAAACGATAGCGCAAACGATGGTGATGCGATCGAGGTTCTTCTCCACGATGCTGGTGCCGCCCTGGGATGAATAGAATGAGCTTTGGATCATATCCGACACACCGGTGCCCTTCCCGGAATGGAGAAGGATGAAGATGATAAGACCGGTGCCAGAGATGCCCAGCAAGATCAGTAAGAATATCAGAAGCGGTGTCACGTTTCACTCTCCCATGGTATGTTCGTTCTCACAAATAGCTAAGTATAGCCAAACTCGCGCTGTATACCAAGCCCTTTAATCTCTTTCCATAAATCTTCGGGAAGAAAGCCCCCTTTAGGCGCAGGCAGCATCCACAAGCGCCACGAAGGAGCCGGCCTCCAACGAAGCCCCGCCGATGAGCCCGCCATCGATATCCTCTTGGGCCAGGAGCATCTCCACATTCCCCACATTCATGGAGCCGCCATAGAGGATGCGCATCTCCTGGGCAACGCCGGGGCCGAACATCTCCCCCAGCTCCACACGGATGGCGTTGCACACCTCCTGAGCCTGCTCAGGAGTGGCTGTGCGACCGGTGCCGATAGCCCAGATGGGCTCGTAGGCGACCACCGCCTTGCGAGCCGCCTCGGCCGAAACACCGGCGAAGGCCGCGCGCACCTGAGCGCAAACGAACTCGATGGTTGTTCCCTCATCGCGCACCGCCAGCGACTCCCCTACGCACACGATGGGCTCAAGGCCAGCATCGAGCAGCGCCCGGACCTTCTTATTCACATCCTCGTTGGTCTCGCCGAAATAGGTGCGCCGCTCCGAGTGGCCCACGATGCAGAACCGGCAACCGATCTCTGCCAACATGGGGACGGATATCTCGCCGGTATAGGCACCGGAAGGCTCCCAAAACACGTTCTGGGCGCCGATGGCCACAGGTACGCGGTCGAATTCGAAGACGGTCTTCACGGGCTTCAAGTCAACGTAGGGCGGGCAGACCACCACATCCACCAGATCATCCCATCTGTCATCGCTGTTGTTGGAGATATTCTGGGCAAGCACCACGGCCTCGCCGATGGTCTTGTTCATCTTCCAATTGCCTGCCATGAGGGGTTTGCGCATAGGGTTTCCTTTCTCTTCCCGCAAACGGGTGCTGCAACTTTAAGCCAAGGCGGTCACACCCGGGAGCTCTTTGCCTTCCACCAGCTCCATGGAGGCACCGCCTCCCGTGGAGATGAAGGTCATCTGGTCGCCCAGACCGAACTTATTCACCGCCGCCACGCTATCGCCGCCGCCGATGATCGTATCGGCTGCGGCATTGCGCGCCACAGCTTCGGCCACGGCCTTGGTTCCCGTGGCGAAGGCATCCATCTCGAAGACGCCCATGGGTCCGTTCCAGAAGACCGTCGAGGCCTGGGCGATTGCCTGGCCATATGCCTCGGCCGTTTTCGGCCCGATGTCCAAGCCCATCATGTCTTGAGGGATGGCATCCACATCCACTGTGAGCGTGGAGGCATCCTCGGCGAAGCGGTCGGCGCACACCACATCCACGGGCAAGAGCAGCTTCACACCCTTTTGGTCGGCTTTGGCCATCATGGCCCGGGCGCGCTCCACCCAATCGTCTTCCTTCAGGGAGGTGCCCACCTCATAGCCCTGGGCCAAAAGGAAGGTGAAGCACATGCCGCCGCCGATGATCAGCGTATCGCACTTGTCCAGCAGCGCGTCGATCACAGCGATCTTATCCGAAACCTTGGAACCGCCCAAAATGGCGCAGAAGGGGCGCCGCGGGGCATCCAGCATGGAGGCCAGCGTTTGGACCTCCTTGTTCAACAGGTAGCCGGCATAGGCCGGGAGCAACTGGGCCAGACCCGCCGTGGAGGCGTGGGCGCGGTGAGCCGTGCCGAAGGCATCGTTCACGTAAACGTCCCCCAAAGCCGCCAGCTCCTCGCAGAAAGCCGGGTCGTTCTTCTTCTCCCGCTTGTCGAAGCGGAGGTTCTCCAACAGCGCCACATCGCCATCGCCCAGGGAGGAGACCACCTCATGGGAAAGCGGCCCCGCCACATCCCCGGCCAGCGCGACCGGGAGTCCCAGCAGCTCGGATAAGCGCGCGGCAGCAGGGGCAAGAGAGAATTCCTCCTGAAAGCCTGTTCCATCGGGACGGCCCCGATGGCTCATGAGCACCACGCGCGCGCCATCGGCCACCAACTTCTCAATGGTGGGCAGCGCCGCACGGATGCGGGTGTCGTCGGTAACGACCCCGTCTTTCACGGGCGCATTGAAATCCACGCGCACCAGGACGCGCTTACCCTTTCCATCCAGTTCATCGATGGTGCGGATGTCAGCCATGAGAACCTCCTTGGCATGAAGCGGGCCCAGGATGACTCCCAGGCCCGCGAAACGTAAGCTTGCTTAGAGCATGATCTTGACAAGATCCTTCACACGGTTGGAATAACCCCACTCGTTGTCGTACCAGGAGATGCACTTGGCGAAGTCGCCCTCGCCGCCGAGCACCATGGTGAGCTGGCTGTCGAAGATGGAGGATGCCGGATTGCCGATGATGTCGGAAGAGACGATGGGGTCTTCGGTATAGGCCAGGATGCCCTTCATGGGACCCTCGGCGGCTTCCTTCATGGCGGCGTTGATCTCGTCGATGGAAGCGTTCTTCTCCAGCTCCACCGTGAGGTCCACCATGGAGCCGTCGGGGGTGGGAACGCGGGTGGCGAAGCCATCCAGCTTGCCAGCGAGTTGCGGCAGCACCAAGGCCACGGCGCGGGCAGCACCGGTGGTGGTGGGGATCATGGACAGGGCAGCGGCCCGGGCGCGGCGCAGATCCTTGTGAGGCAGATCCAGGATGCGCTGGTCGTTGGTGTAGGAGTGGATGGTGTTCATGAAGCCGCGCTTGATGCCGAAGTTGTCCAGGAGCACCTTGGCGAAGGGCGCGAGGCAGTTGGTGGTGCAGGAAGCATTGGAAACGATGTTATCGGTAGCCGGATCGT
>CAZKKN010000107.1:0-3098 GCA_964553375.1 uncultured Eggerthellaceae bacterium
GTGCGCAAACGCATCGATAGCGCTTCAGGTTTGGGTGATGCCTACCGGCATCTTTGCGAGGCTCAGCGTTCTGGTCGGCGGTTTCGTTATCTGCCGCGTATCTACGATGTTCATGAACGTGATGAGAAGCTCATCGTGATCATGGAATACGTGGCGGGACGCACGCTGCAAGACGAGGTTTGCGAAAACGATTCCGGCACCTTTTTGGCCGCGACTCTTTTCCCGAAACTGTGCGATGGTGTAACCGAGCTGCATGAGGGCATGGACCCTCCTTTGATCCATCGGGATTTGAAGCCCTCCAATATCATGGTGCAAAACGACAACCTGACCATTATCGATTTCGGCATCGCACGCACCTATCGAAGCGATGCCGATAGCGACACAACGCCGTTCGGCACGCGCACGTATGCGCCGCCCGAGCAATTCGGCTTCCGTCAGACCGATGAGCAAAGCGACGTCTACGCCTTGGGGATGATCCTGTTCTTTCTTGTGGCCGAGCAGATCCCGCAGCGCGAATCCATTGAGCGGGGCTTTCCTGAGTTGACCGACTTCCCGGCCATGCAGGCGGTTGTGGCTAAGGCCACAGCGTTCGATCCCGCTGCTCGGTACCAATCCGTCAACGAGCTGAAACAGGCGTTTTCGCAGGCCATCGAAGCGGTACCAACTGAAAATGAGGAAATGACCATCCCAGATGCGCCCATGTCAGGGGACGGGGATGATGGCATGATTCGAAGGACCATGCCATCATCCCCGCCCCCTGACATGGGCGCTGACGTGCGTTCTGACATAACCCCAGGCCCGCAGCGCGAAAGCCTTTCGAAGATAACGCCGAGTGAGGTTTTGGGGCTCGTGTGGGATGTCATCGTGGTGCTTCTGTGGTTGCTTTTCATGGGAGTGCTGTTCGCTGTGACCCTCAATCCAACCGAGCCAATTCAGCAATATCCGATTTGGCTGCGCTTTCTGATATACCCCATCGCGTTCGGCCTCTTTTTCACCGGCGTTGCCTACGCTTTGATGGACAAGCGATGGTTGCGCCGCCATATCCCGCTGCTACGGGGACAGACTTACAAAAGGTCATTGGTAGTCGCCCTCGTCATAATGGGCTGCGGCATTGTGCGGTTCGGGTTGCTGCTTGTAGCGATAGCCACCATGGCCGTGCTTGCAGGGTGACGCGGGATTATGTCGGGGGATGTTTTATGTCAGGGGACGGGGATGATGGCATGATCCCTTCAGGATCATGCCATCATCCCCGTCCCCTGACATAAAACATCCCCCGACATAATCCCATCCAACATCAAAGGGTCAAGAACGCATGAGCAGGGTTCTCTTCGTCCCGCCTCGTTTCCCATCTGGTTTGGGCCACGGCATCCGCCAGCTGTCTATCGTGGGTGACCAGAAGAAACGCTCCCGGGAAATCGGCCAGCATCCTTTGAAGCGCCTCAATCGACCCAACGTCGAGGTGATTGGTCGGCTCGTCGAGCACGAGGAAGTTCGGGTTCTGGACAAGCTGCTCGGCCAGCATGAGTTTGCGCAGCTCCCCTGGACTCAGGTCGTTCCCGTCAAGAAGATTATCGGGATTGGAGTTCAACCGCGCCACGACCGACAGCACTCGGCCCTTTTCTTCTTGCGTCAACGTGCGCAACATAGACAAGGCGAGCTCGCGTTTGCCGGATTCCACATCCTGGGGCACATAAGCGGTTTTGATGCGGCTCTGAATCGAATCCACGATGCTTCGGACAATCAGGCTCTTGCCCGTCCCATTCGCGCCGGTGAGCACAATATGGTCTGTCGGAGCAATCCAAAGCTCCGGCATCTTGAGGGAGAATTCGCCCGCCTGAAGCTCGGCTTCCTCTAGATGAGCAATGAGGCTTGACCTGGAAGCCTCTCCAAATTCGCCGATGCGATGGTCATATCTCTTCGTTATAGTCTTTTCCGCAAGCTCCTTCTCCGCCCTATCGAGACTTTTCCCCATGGCGGAAGACAGCTTCCCCGCCACACCGTCTTTGCCCGAGACTATCGCCCGCCCGATCTTCTCGCGCCCGTCGCTGTCGTTCTTGTTCAGCGTCCGTTTGCTTCGCTTGCCCTTCTGGCGAGCCGCCTCCTCGCTTCTGCGCTGGGCCTCTGCCCTCAAGCGCTTGGCCTCGCGGGTCGCCTTTTCGCGATCCTTCAAGGCGGATGTGCGCTCGCTTGCCGCCTGATCGCTCGCTTTCGAATAACCTCCGGGACGCATGGTCCACGCGCCCCCTTCACAGATCAGGCTTTGGCTTACGGTTCGGTCGAGCAGGTCCCTATCGTGAGAGACGAGCAAGCCCACGCAATCGAATGACCCGAGCGCCATCCTCACGATATCGCGCGTCTCGAAGTCAAGGTCGTTCGTTGGCTCATCCATGATAAGGACGTCGGGGCGCATGTAGAGCGCGCAGGCGATTTGCAGCCGTTTCTGCTGGCCTCCCGATAGGGTGTCGAAACGCCAGAACCACTGGTCTTCTAGGCGCAGCAAGGATTTAATGTGCGCGGCCTCTTGCCTCCAATCAGACGCAAGGTCGAAGATGTTGTCCGGCATTTGGCTTGAGTCTTGCTCGCAGTAGGCGGAAAGCAGCTTGGGGCCAACTGAGCCCGAATCGGGTTCTATGAGACGTGCGGCGATTCGGGCGAGCGTGCTCTTACCGCATCCGTTGTCGCCGATGAGGGCGGTCCATCCGGAGGGGAAAGTGGCAGTGACGTCGGCAACGGCTGGCGACTTAGCGCCGGGATAGGTATAGGTGACATGAGAGAGATTCAATTGCATGGCGAGCCCCTTTGAGAAGGAGGCCGCGCAGAAGCAGGATGCGAAGCGTTGGATTGCTGGAAGTGCTTGAAGGAAGACGCTGAAGCGATGCGGCACCCGCGAATGCGCGACCGAATGTGCAGAATGGTCGTTTGGGCGCCCTTGATGGGCATCGCTAGTTCTTCATCTAACCTGACCTAACTCGAAGCGTCGCTTGCCAAAGGCTCCGCTGAATGACCGGTGTTGGCATTATAGCATGGCCGTGGAAGATGGCGCAGGCCGGGGGATGCTTTATGTCAGGGGAGGGGGATGATGGCATATGTGGGGGATG
>CAZKKN010000108.1:0-2741 GCA_964553375.1 uncultured Eggerthellaceae bacterium
TCACCATCGTGCTGGCCATCATCTTCTTCCTCACCCTGGTGGCGCTCATGTTCGTGTATCCCCAGGGCACCATCAACCCCCAGGGATAATTCCGGTTCACAAAAGCAGGGCGTTCGGTTAGAATAACGGACGTTGCTTTGCACCTGTCGGAGTGGCGGAATTGGCAGACGCGCTAGCTTGAGGTGCTAGTGCCCACACCAAGGGCATGCGGGTTCAAGTCCCGCCTCCGACACCAGCTTTTCGCCGCGGCGGTCATCGGACCGCCGGTTTCTTTCTTGTGTATCCGGGGTTTTTCCCAACACCGCGCACCCAATGGTCAAAAATTCCAGTTATTCGCGTTTTAGCGCTCTCCTTTTCGCCGGATTCGGGCACCTGATCCTCGTTCGAGCGCTAAAACCCCAGGTCGCAGTTATCTGTGACATCTCAAGGAATGCAAAACGAAGCTGCAAAACGCGAATAACTGGAATTTTTGACCACGGCCACGATCTCAGGTGTGCCAAGAGGCTGGTTCGGATGCGTTTTTGCGATCGTTTCCTTGATATGCATGTTGCAAATGAGAAACCGGAAGACGAAGCGAAGGCCGCTTAGCTTTCGGGGAAAGCGGCGGGCACGGAGGACGACGACAAAGATACAGCTATTGCTTGGTTACGCGGATGCCCACATAGCAGGCGTCTTCAGGCAGGCCGGAGATGGAATACATCTCCTCCAAGGGCAGAGCGGAGATGCGCCACATGCAAGGCGTACCCGCTGCATCCAAGGTGCCCGTGCTGAACGTGTTCTTGGAGTCGTCTATCCCCGAGTCGGTGAGCGATGCCGCATCGAAGCCCTCCTTCGCCAAGGCGTTTTGAATGGCGGCCTGGGGGTTTCCGGTAGAGAAGTCCACGTAGCGCACCACCATGCTGGTGGTGTTGATGCGGTCAACGGAGAGCAGCCAGGAACCGCAAAGCACCTTGCTCGCGTCGCTTGCATTCAAAGATCCCAGCCCCCGAAGATAGAAGGCGGCGGCTTCATCCAGGGTCATGTCCGAGGGGATCTTGAAGAGCATCATGTTGCCGGACTCCGTGAGAGCGGTGGCATCGTAGAAGGTGTAGCCTTGCTCCGCGAAAAGCGCCTGGATGGAGGCGTCATCCATGTTGATCAGCGTTGCCATATCGGGCACGGTTTCCAGGGAGGCCTCGCGCACGATGTTCGCGGCAACGGTTTGCTCACGGGTGAGGGATTCCTGGATGTTGGCTATGACGGTATCCTTCAAGATGAAGATGCCGATGATGATGGCTACGATTACGATGACACCCAGTATTATGCGCTGAGCTTGGGGCATCACTGGCGGCCGACCGAGGCGGGTTCCGTCAAGATAGGCTACATTGCCGTCTTCCCGCGTGTATTCGCGGGTGCCGTTGTAGTGAAGAAGATCGACCAGTTTATCGTTATCGAGCATAAAGAAGCTCCTGACGGGATTATGTGCTTTGGGCATTATAGCATTGACCTAAACGGCCACGCTGATAGTATGGGGCTATAAGGAGGCCCGATGTTCGATTTTTCCATATTCGCCACCCCTGAGGCGTGGATCTCGCTTGTCACCTTGCTTTTCTTGGAGATCATCTTAGGCGTGGATAACATTGTCTTCATCTCGCTCACCTCCAATCGCCTTCCAGAGGAGAAACGCCACTTGGGACGCAAGCTCGGCTTGGCCGGCGCTTTGGTGATGCGCATCGCGTTTCTGTGCTTGGCGTCGTTTCTCGTGCATCTGTCCAACCCGCTTTTCACCGTGGACTTGGGGTTCTGGTCCCATGGTGTGTCGGTGCGCGACCTCATCCTCTTGCTCGGCGGTCTGTACCTTATCTACAAGGGCCTCATAGAGCTGCGGGATATGTTGCAGCTTAAGGAGTTGAAGCAGGTCCATGCTACCGGCACGGGCCACGTGATCACATTGCCCCAAGCTGTTGGCACCATCATGTTGATGGATGTGGTGTTCTCCATAGATTCGGTCATCACGGCTGTGGGCCTGGCCCAGCACCTCATCATAATGATCATCGCCGTTATCGTCGCTGTGATCATAATGATGGTGTTCATCGATCCCATCTCGGATTTCATCGACCGCAATGCAGAGATGAAGATCCTGGCTCTCACGTTCATAGCGATGATCGGCGTCCTTCTGGTCTTGGATTCTTTGGGCATCCACTCCGGGATCGAGGTCTTGGATATGTCCATGGAGAAGCTCATGGTGTATTTCGCCATGCTGTTCTCGGTCATCATGGAATTGGTGCAGATCCGCTACAAGGCCAACCTGGAGGCGTGGCTTGCCACCCGCAGGGAGAAGGGGAGCGCGACCGGGGAAGGGACGCCGCCTTCAGAGGAGGCTTAAGGATACGCACGATACGCGCGATGCCTCCTTTTGACAGACGGAGCCAATCTGATAGAATCTTGCGTTGCCGGTTTTCTCGCTGGCAAGCCGTGGGCGTTTAGCTCAGGGGGAGAGCGCTTCCCTGACACGGAAGAGGCCACAAGTTCAAATCTTGTAACGCCCACCACGTCTTTTCGCCGGAGCCTTCGGGCTCCGGTTTTTCTTTCCCTGCGCTCTCTCGGGCTTTCAGTTCGCGGGCCAGATGCCCGGTGGCTTTCCGGGGAGTGGTTGCCAAGCGGCGGCCTGCGCCTCAACCTTTGGGAAACCTGTGCAGGAAGGATAAAACTTGAAATTAGTCCTTGCGCTCGCGTTTCGCATCGTCTAATATAAATCCTCG
>CAZKKN010000109.1:0-2678 GCA_964553375.1 uncultured Eggerthellaceae bacterium
ATAATCTGCCATCATCCCCGTCCCCTGACATAAAACGCGTCCCCTGACATAACCCCCTTGCATCCTGAGCGTTGTAATTCTTACTCCTTTGCGGCCGGCTATGGTTCGGTTCCGGAAGCGTAACGATTGGCTGTCCTGGGATGTTGCGATGTTGCTCGCGGCTATGCTGGATGCAACGTATCGCGATTCCAAGGAGTGAGGGCCATGGAGAATACCGCTAGCCGCAAGCGCGTTGCAATCATCACCGGCGCATCTTCGGGACTCGGTCGCGAATTCGCCCGCCAAATCGACTTGCTGCAACAGGCTGATGAGCTGTGGCTCAACGCCCGCAGCGAAGAGGCGCTTCAAGCGGTGGCGACCGAGCTCAACACACCGGCGCGCCTGCTTGTGGGTGATCTCACGAAAGAGGCGGACATCGCGAGGATTCGCAGCGTCCTCACCGACGAGCAACCTCAGGTGATCTTCCTGGTGAATGCCGCTGGCTTCGGCAAATTCGGCGATTGGCAAACCATCTCCGACGAGGCCGTAGACTCTATGATTGACCTGAATTGCCGCGGCCTGGTGGACATGACCAGGGCTTGCTTGCCCTACATGGTGCGCGGCAGTCACGTGATCCAGGTTGCGTCGGCCGCCGCCTTCGTGCCGCTTCCTCATATGAATGTCTATGCGGCGACGAAGGCCTTCGTGCTGCGCTACACCCGCGCCCTTCGTTGGGAGCTTCGCGGTGAGGGCATTACCGTTACGGCTCTTTGTCCCACCTGGGTGAAGACGAATTTCGAGAAGGTGGCGCGCAAGTCCGGCGGTGGCCACGACGTTGGCCATCTGCTCGGTGCCCAGGAGCCCTCTACGGTGGTGTCCCGAGCACTTTGCGCTAATCGCGCGCATTTCGCCGTCGCTTGCGCCAGCCCTCAGGCGTTGTTCTTGCGCCTGGTGGGGAAGGTGGTTCCCAGCTGCATCACCATGGCAGGTTGGGAGGCGATCCGTCGGCTTTAGGGCCGGGCGGATACAATCGTGTGATTCGGGAAGGTGGGTGCGATCGTGGAAAATTCTAACAGCTCCAACTCCGGTAGCTTCAGTGCTTCCGGCAACAGCAACTCCAGCAACTCCATCAATTCCGGCGCTTTCGGCCGCTCAAACTCCTATGACAACCCAGCGAAATCTGCCGATGACGTGCAGAAAATCGTGGACCGGCTGAGCGCCTATTTCCAATCCGGCGTAACGCTTCCGGTTGATTTTCGCATGTTGCAGCTGAAGCGCATGCAAGCCTACTTGCGCGCCCATGAGCGGGAAGCTCTTGAGGCTCTCCATGCCGACCTGGGGAAAAGCGAGGCCGAGGCCTACGCGACAGAACTCGGGATGATTTACGACGAGTTGCGCTTCTGCCTGAAGCATGGTCCCCAGTGGGCTCGTCCGCGGCGTGTTCCCACGTCACTTGCGCATTTTCCCACCACATCCACCATTTATCCCTATCCCTTCGGAGTGGTGGGTATCTACTCCCCCTGGAATTATCCGCTGCAGCTTTCGCTTCTGCCCCTGGTGGATGCCGTGTGCGCTGGGAACTGCGTGCTTCTCAAGCCCTCGCAGCATTCCCGTCATACCTCTGCGTTTATCCGCCGGCTTTGTCAGGATGTCTTCGACCCGAATTTCATCTTCTGCCTTGAAGGCAGCAATCAAATGAACGACTGGCTGCTAGACGTTGCGCTGGATAAGATCATGTTCACAGGCAGCCCCCGTGTCGGGCGGGAGATCATGGCCCATGCCGCGCAGAATCTGACGAGCGTCACGCTGGAGCTGGGCGGTAAAAGCCCCGTGTTCATCACGCCCGATGCCGACCTGCGCCGTGCGGGCGAGCGCATCGCCTGGGGGAAGTGCCTTAATTCCGGGCAGACCTGCGTTGGTCCGGATTACATCCTGATTCACGAGAGCGTTGCCGATGCCTTCGTGAACGAATTCCGGAATGCCGTCCATCGGTACTACGGGGAGGATGTGCTGAATAGCCCCGATTATCCTCACATGATTGACCAGAAGCAATTCGATCGCGTGTGCGGGCTCATAGACAAGCGCAATCCCAATGTTCAGGTGGCCATGGGAGGCG
Source organism: uncultured Eggerthellaceae bacterium (assembly GCA_964553375.1). Taxonomy (GTDB): domain Bacteria; phylum Actinomycetota; class Coriobacteriia; order Coriobacteriales; family Eggerthellaceae; genus UBA9715. The sequence goes on from CAZKKN010000109.1 coordinate 2,096, forward strand.
GTCGTCGGGAGGAGACGTTGCAGATCGAGCCCACGGTCATGACAGGTGTAACGTTGGATGACCCGGTTATGGGACAGGAGATCTTCGGTCCCGTGTTGCCGATTATCACATGGCGCACTCTGGATGAGGCTATCGCCGTCCCGCAGCATTTCGGACATCCGCTGTCTTGCTACATCTTCTCAACCGACAAGAAGACCCAGCGGCTGCTCCTCGATGCCATCCCCAGTGGCGGTGCGGTCATAAACGACGTGGTGATATGGGCATCCAGCCCCACTTTGCCATTCGGAGGCTTGCAGAATTCGGGTATCGGGCATTATCACGGTAAAGCCGGGTTCGACGCCTTCACCCATTACAAATCCACGATGAAGAAGTCGAATCTGATAGAACTCCCCTTCCGCAATCCGCCCTTCAATGACTTGAAGCTGAGCGTTATCAAGTTCTTCCTTCACTAGGTTACGGCTCCAGGTTACGGCGATCTGCCGATCGCCGTAACTCACCCCGCGCATAAACTTCCCGGGGCACCTTCAGATGCCCCTTGTTTTGCACACTGCGCGTACCGAAGTACGCTTGGTGCAAAGGCGGG
>CAZKKN010000110.1:0-2620 GCA_964553375.1 uncultured Eggerthellaceae bacterium
TCGCGTGGAAGCTGGCGATGTGCTGGCCGACGGTCCCAGCTGCGACCACGGCGAGCTGGCATTGGGTCAAAACCTCATGATCGCCTACATGCCTTGGGAAGGCTACAACTACGAGGACGCCATCGTGATCAGCGAGCGGGTGGTGGCAGAAGACCTCCTGACCTCCATCCAGATCGCCGAATACGAAGTGGACGCCCGCGACACCAAGCTTGGTCCCGAGGAGATCACCCGCGAGATCCCGAATATCTCTGAAGACCTGATCAGCGACCTGGACGCCGACGGCATCATCCGCATCGGCGCCGAGGTGTTCCCCGGTGACGTGCTGGTAGGCAAGGTCACGCCGAAAGGCGAGACCGAGCAAACCGCCGAGGAGCGCCTGTTGCGCGCGATCTTCGGCGAGAAGGCGCGTGAAGTGCGCGACACGTCGCTTAAGGTGCCCCACGGTGCTGGCGGCCGTGTGATCAACGTGCTGCGCTTCTCCCGTGAGAACGGCGATGAGCTGCCGCCGGGAGTAAACGAGCTCGTGCGCATCCACGTGGCCCAGAAACGCAAGGTGCAGCAGGGCGACAAGCTCTCCGGCCGTCACGGCAACAAGGGCGTCATCAGCCGCGTCCTGCCGGTGGAGGACATGCCTTACCTGGCCGATGGTACGCCCATCGACGTCATCCTGAACCCCTTAGGCGTACCTTCCCGTATGAACGTGGGCCAGCTGCTTGAGAACCACCTCGGCTGGGCCGCCAATTGGGGTTGGGACGACAAGGACGACTCCGACGAGATCGTGGAAGGCCCCATCTTCGTCGCCACGCCGGTCTTCGACGGCGCGGAGGAGAACGAGATCTCCGATTGCATCGAGCGCGCCAACCGCAACCTCATCAACATCAACCATAAGAAATACGGCGACAAGGCGCGCGACGAGTTCGTGCCGCAGCTCTCCCGTACGGGCAAGACCTGGCTCTATGACGGGCGTACCGGCGAGAAGTTCCGTGAGCCCATCACCGTGGGTCAGACCTACATGCTGAAACTGGGTCACATGGTGGACGATAAGATCCATGCCCGCTCCACCGGCCCTTACAGCCTGATCACGCAGCAGCCGCTGGGCGGCAAAGCCCAGTTCGGCGGCCAGCGCTTCGGCGAGATGGAGGTGTGGGCGCTTTACGCTTACGGCGCCTCCAATGTGCTGCAGGAGATCCTCACGGTGAAATCCGACGACACCACCGGTCGCGTGAAGTCCTACGAGGCCATCGTGAAGGGCGAGAACATCCCTGCGGCCGAGGTGCCCGAATCGTTCAAGGTGCTGGTGAAGGAGATGCGCTCTTTGGGCTTGAACATCGAGCTTGAAGGCCATGACCTGAAGCCGGTTGACATCGACAACGACAGCGATGAGGCCGAGGATGCCACGCTGTACCAGGCCATGGCGAGCCAGTCCGGCAAGGAAGGCGAATCCGACGAGGAGAGCACGCTGGACAGCATCGTTGCCGGCCTCGGCGACCTTCTGGGTGACCTGGGCACCGATGATGACATCCTGGGCAACGAGTTGATTGGAGAGGGTGAGGAGCTCTAATGGCAACAGATTTCGACGTGACGAATTTCGATGCTATCCGTATCTCCCTGGCATCTGCTGAAGATATCCGCAGCTGGTCGCGCGGCGAGGTGAAGAAGCCCGAGACCATCAACTATCGTACGCTCAAGCCCGAAAAGGACGGCTTGTATTGCGAGAAGATCTTCGGTCCCACCCGCGACTGGGAATGCGCCTGCGGTAAGTATAAGCGCATCCGCTTCAAGGGCATCGTCTGCGAGCGCTGCGGCGTGGAAGTGACCCGCGCCAAGGTGCGCCGCGAGCGCATGGGCCACATCGAGCTGGCCGCTCCGGTGAGCCACATCTGGTATTTCAAGGGTTCTCCCTCGCGCCTGGGCTACCTGCTTGACATCTCCCCGAAGGATCTGGAGAAGGTGCTCTATTTCGCCAGCTCCATCATCACCTGGGTGGACACTGAGGCCCGCGATGAGGACATGGACGAGCTGCGCGATGAGTTGGCAGCCGACCTGGAGGAGCTGGATGCCGAGCGCGACCGGATCATCGAGTCCACCCGCCGGCTCTCCACCGCCTATGTGCCCGAAGACGACGAGTTCGTGGACGACATAGAAGATGAGGAGCGCCTCACGCCCGAAGAGGTGGAAGAGGAGATAGCCGACATCTACGAGGAGTTCAACGAGCGCAAGGCTCTGCGCGCCGACGCCTTCGAGGCTTTCCAGAAGATCGAGGAGAAGCAGCTCGTGGCCGATGAGGCCCTCTATCGCGAGATGCGCCTGAACTACCGCGACTACTTCCGTGGCGGTATGGGCGCAGAGGCGGTGCGCGATCTGCTGGAAGCCATCGACCTGGAGGCCACGGCCGCTGAGCTCTCGGAGATCATCGAGAACGGAAAGGGCCAGAAGCGCGCCAAGGCCATCAAGCGCCTGAAGGTGGTGGACGCATTCCTGAAGTCCGACAACAAGCCTACGGACATGATCTTGGATGTCATCCCGGTTATCCCGCCGGACCTGCGCCCCATGGTGCAGCTGGATGGCGGCCGCTTCGCCACCTCCGACCTGAACGACCTCTACCGCCGCGTTATCAACC
>CAZKKN010000111.1:0-2544 GCA_964553375.1 uncultured Eggerthellaceae bacterium
GTGGCGGAGGAGTAGGGATTCGAACCCTAGATGCCCTTTTGGGGCATACTCACTTAGCAGGCGAGCACCTTCGGCCTCTCGGTCACTCCTCCGCTGCAAAAATGCATGTTACCCGACTTTCAACTGCGAAGCAAGAAATGAGCGCCTCGCATGGGCAATCCTCACAGAATCGCTTACTGCCTGTTACGAGAACCCTGAAATCCAGGCAACAGACCATCACGCCTTAAAGCTGAGGCCTACTTACGTTGATTCGGCCGGAAGGTATCCTTCACCGCTTGGCCGACCGCCTTCTTGAGATTCTCGGCAAACCGCGAGCTGAGCGAGTCATTTATGATGGTCGCTTGAGCAACCTCCTCGCCGTAGCGGGGGTGGTTCTTGCGGAAGACCGCACGGCAGATCAGCGTAACCGCCAACCCGATCACCGTTACGGCAAGGCAACTACCGAACAGCTCGATGACCGGCTCATTCCCCTCAAGGAGCGCATAGGCGGTAATAAGCCCGAAGACCACAGAAAGCACGATATTGAGCCAGAAGAACACCTTGATGAGCGTCGCTTTCGCCCGGTCAGACGAATAGCGAAACGACATGATGAGATAAACCACCAGCGCAATCACTGCCAGCACGATGAGAAGCGGCAATATGCGATACAACCGAATCATCTAAACGCCTCCTCCCAACGCCAAAGCCCGCACAGAACTAAGCGAAGTCGCTCGCGCCCACCAACCTTGCAGCCGAGCAGCAGCCACCACATCACAGGCGCCGGCAAACGATTCGCACAGGGCAAACGTACAGGCACCGCTGCCGCAAAGAAGGCTTTGGGTCACTTGGGGCTGCTCGGAAAGCCACAGGCGCACTGCTGCAAGCTCGGGCATGAGCGACTCGGCGGCGTCGGAAAGATTGTTGACCACCGGGACGTCCTCTGCTGCCGTTGCCTGCCGAACCTCATTGATAAGCTGTTCGTAAACCTGCGAGGGAATGGTATCGAACGCCTCATAAGCCTGGGCCGTAGACACGCCGCCATCCGGCTTGATGAGCGCAACGGGGCTCTTCATTGGCTCAAGACGATGGACGAAGCGGTCCCCTGCGCCCTCCATGAGAGCGCAACCACCTTGGAGGAAGAAGGCCACATCGGCACCAAGACCGCTTGCCAGGTCCTGCAACAGCTCGCCATCCGGCATCTGACCATGAAGCTGAGCCATAGCCACAAGGGTTGCAGCAGCATCGGCAGAAGCGCCCCCGAGCCCTGCTTGGAAGGGGATGTTCTTCTCAACGCGCAATTCAACCTCACGCCCCGATGACCCCAGACCCATCGCATCAGAGAACGCGTTGACCGCCTTGGTCACCAGATTATCGCGTGAGTCTATCGCAGGCAAAGCTATATCGGCGGTTGAGACCATAGTCACATCCGGCTGACCGGTGCCAGCGGTCTCTGCTGAAGGCATTTTGCGACGCAGATAAACCACATCATGCAGGTTAAGGACATGCATCACCGTGGAAACCTCGTGATAGCCGTTTTCCAGCTTGCCGCCCACAGCCAAAAACAGGTTCACCTTCGCCGGCGCGATGACCTTCTGCCACCCTGCAGCACAGAAGCTATCCCGCTCTTGGATGGCGATGGCATCGGCTGTTATGTTGGAAAGATCAGTCACCGGTCTTATTCCTGCTCACCCTGTTCACCCTGTTCACGCAGCTCGCACAGCGTCTTTCGCCTGACAGCGAAGAAATCCTTCAACAGCGCTGCGCACTCCTCTTGCAATACCCCCGCCTCCACGGCGAAAGTGTGATTCAGCCGATCATCAGCGTTAACCTGGTAGAGCGTGCCCAGTGCGCCCGCCTTCGGATCGGGCGTCCCGTAAACACAGCGACTCACCCGAGCTTGCTGCATGAGACCAGCACACATGAGGCAGGGCTCCAATGTGACATACACCGTGCAATCCGTCAGGCGCCATGCATCCAGCTCCCGGGAGGCGTCGAGCATCGCCATGAACTCAGCATGGCCTGCAGGGTTTTTCTGCTCCTCCCGACGATTTCCCGCCCGAGCGATCACCCGGGGAGCCGCCAAAGGTCGTCGAGTGCCGGGGTCGATGGGCTCATAGACAACCACGGCTCCGATGGGAACCTCGCCGCGCTCTGCCGCGCATCGGGCCTCTTCCAAGGCCATGCGCATATAATCCTCGTCTGTCATGAGGGTATTATAAGATGAAAGGCGCAATGGGCCTACGACGAGCCAGGGAGTGTTGATGGCCGGTTTCTTTATCTTGCCCCAGCGGGCTCTTGTCCCAGCGGATCGCTGCCCTATCGGTCCCAGCGCTCCCCGCGTATGCTCCCCCTCGGGGGCCTCACTCCTTAGCCTATCTGCCAGCGAACCTTCAAGCTGCCAGCCTTCAAGCATCGCGACCTGACCCCTCAGCGGTTTTCAGGTAGAATCTCCCTTGCAGGTTTCGCACGGCACCTCGCCTTCATGGCCCTTGATGCGCTGCGAGCCCTTGCATTCGAAGCGGAGGCGTGGCCGAGTGGTTGAAGGCGGCAGTCTTGAAAACTGTT
>CAZKKN010000112.1:0-2259 GCA_964553375.1 uncultured Eggerthellaceae bacterium
TCCCCGTCCCCTGACATAAAACATCCACTGGCATAAGCATCCCCTGACATCCTGCTTACGTCCTTCTATAAATAGTTCAATGTAAATATAATACATCGTTCACATTGTTAACGAAACAACCTTTACATATGGCCCGTCAGAACGTATAAAAAACTCAGTTTGTCAACGGTTTGCATATGCTGCATCCGTAGATGCTCTGCGGGAGGAGAATCAGGCCGTTGCGATTTGCGATAGAAAGCGCAAAGAAGATCAAGAGAGGGGAGTGTGAAGAGGCATGAGTGAGGAGTCTTTCGTCTATACCGCTTGTCCCGGTTGGGGCGACCACGACTACTGCGCGCTCAAGACCATCGTGAAGGATGGCAAGATTCTGCGCACGGAGAAGGTGATTTACTCCGACCCAGAGAAACCCGATGGGCACATCTGCCAGAAGGGTTGCTTGGCGGGGCGCCAGCCCTACGACCCCAAGCGTCTGACCGCGCCGCTCAAGCGCGCCGGCGAGCGCGGCGAGGGCAAATGGGAGGAGATAAGCTGGGATCAGGCCCTGGACGAGATCGGCGCCAAGCTGAACGAGATCGCCCAGAAGTACGGGCCCGAAAGCGTATGCATGTGGCTTTTGCCCGCAGGTGCGCCGCCGGCCTACGGCTTCATCCAAATGATGGGCAACCGCTTGGCCAACGCCTTCGGCATGACCACCATGATGGAGTCCATCGGCTTGGACAATGGCCCCTTCTACACGGAATTCTACAGCGTTGGCACCACGGCAACCCATGTGCTCACCGACCCGCGCATCATCAGCCAGGCACCGACCGACTTAATCTATGTATGGGGATGCAACCCCATCGAGAATCAGATTCGCTGCGCCCAGAACCTGGTGCGCGCCCGCGAGAATGGCGCGAAGATCGTGGACATCGGCCTCATCTTCGATGGCACCGCCGGATTCGCCGACGAGTTCGTGGGTGTGAAACCCGCAAGCGACGGGCATCTGGCCATGGCTATGATCGACTACGTGCTGCAGAATGACCTGCAAGACAACGCCTACCTGCTCATGCGCACCACCGCGCCGTATCTGGTACGCGAGGACACGGGCATGATGTATCGCGACGACGCGGGCAATTTCGCCGTATGGAATGGCACCGCGGGCGCCCCGGCGTTCGTTGCGCCCAAGCGCGGCGATTTCCCCGAGGGGGATGTCGCACTGTTCGGCGAGTACGAAGTGAACGGCGTGAAGTGCAAGACCGTGCTCACACTGGTGAAGGAAGAGGCGGCCAAGTGGTCCGCTCACGAGGTGGCTGAAACGGTCGGTCTGAACGAAGACGAGATCCGCAAGCTGGCCGACGAATTCGCCCGTGCTGAGCATGCCTTCATCATCAGCGGCTACGGTCTGCGTTACGCCAACACCAACGAGACCTACCGCATCCTGCATTTGCTGGGCATCCTGACCGGTCGTCAGGGCGTGCCCGGTAGCGGCGTGATCGAGGGCCTGCAGCTGCAAAGCTGGCCTGTGGTGCTGAACGACCAGGCGCTGCAATGGCCGGTGGAAGGCGACATCACCTCCGTGAAGTCGAAGTCGGTGCGCATGGCCGATTGGTTCGACATCGCCGAAGCGCCGGGCAGCCCCTATAAGGCATTCATCAAGATGCAGGGCAATCCGGTGCATCAGCAGCCGGACCGCCAGCGTTGGCTGGACATACTGGCTCAGATGGAGCTCGTGGTGGACTTCGACGTGTGGATGACCGATACGGGCGAGCTTTCCGACTACGTGCTGCCCGATTGCATGCCCTTCGAGCGCGAGGACCTCATCACCGGCGCTTGCTACAACCACATCATCTTGCAGGAGCCGGCCATCGAGCCGCCCGCGGGTTGCCGCGACGCCGTGTTCTTCTGCTCCGAGCTGGCTAAACGCGTGGGTTTGGGCCAGTTCTTCGACAAGACGAACGGCGAGTGGATTGACAAGCGCCTGCAGACGCCGTTCCCGCTGGTGGCGGGCATTCAGCCGCCGGTCACTTACGAGCGCCTGAAGCAGGAGAAGATGATCCGCACCATGGCGCCGCCGGAGCCGAAGTACGATCCGTATCTGAATCCCGCCGAGGTCATGGAAAACGAAACCGGTCGCATCGAGCTTTATGCCGAGCGCCTGCTGGATTTCGATTTAGCGGTGACCCATCCGTTGGAGCCGAACTACTTGGGCAAGTTCTCCGAGTATCCGTTCCAGCTGTTCACCGGCCGTCAGCGCTTCTTCATGCAGTCCAGCTTCACCGA
>CAZKKN010000113.1:0-2239 GCA_964553375.1 uncultured Eggerthellaceae bacterium
GCACGATGTGCGGGACGTGCGCAGACGAATGCCCGGTGGGAGCCATCCCCCTCGACGCGCCGAACACGCTTGACCAGGAGGTCTGCGCATCGTGCCTTCGCTGCATAGAGGTGTGCCCCGAGAGCGCCCGCCGCCTTCCCGAAGGGCTTGCGGAGAGGTGCGCGGCCATGCTTAGGCGAGAAGGAGCCGACCCGAAGAAGCCCAACGAGTTCTTCTAGGCTTCCGGGTATCGGGCGTTTTCTGCGCAGCGCCTAGATCTTTCTCTTCCAAGTGTCGCATTCCTCCGGGTTGCGTAGAGACCGTGTTGGGCTGCAAAGAAAGCTCTCTTCTGGCAAACGCTTACACGGTCATAGAGCGTATCTTACATCAATGGCTTTCCGCTGCTCCAAGCCTGGCCGACCTCTTCGCCGATCACGCGGTAGAGGCGCCTTGCGGAGTCATAGCAGATGGGCTTGAACCTATCGAAGTCGATGCGCCCCTCGCTGTCCAGGATATCCTCGTCCACGCGCGTGTTGACGATCTTCCCGATGAAGCGTTTTTCGCCGCCGAAATCCTGCACTTCCACCACTTCGCACTCCATCGTGAGCGGGAACTCCTCGATGACAGGCGCGTCCACATGCTCGGACTTCACGAAGGTCATCTTCGATGCCTCAGCCTTGTTTACCTTGTTGCCGGTCGCCATTCCGAAATAGTCCGCTTCCATCACATGGGCGGCATCTGCCGGCGCTACAGTGAAGGCTCCCTTCGCCAAGATGTTGTCCGTGGTCTTGTGCGGCCCTATGTTGATGGCGATGCAGTCACGCGTACACTCGCCTCCCCACGCCACGTTCATAGCATTGGGGATGCCATCCTCATCATAGCTTGCCACGATGAAAACCGATTGCGGGAACAACTCTCCTGCGTTGCCCAGATCCTTCTTCATGCGAATCCTCCTTGATAATACTTGATTCCTCGCTATTGATACGAGTATGCTCTAAAGAGATAGAAATGATAAGTACTGTTTTATATGACAGGTACTATCTTTAAGGAAAGCATGAACGACACACCTGATATCAGCGATGCGCGCTTTTGCGATACGGGGTACAGCTATGCCATGTCGCTTATCCAAGGGAAGCACAAGATGGCTATCCTTTACTGTCTCATGGAATACCAACCTGTGCGATTCAACGAGATGCGGCGGTACTTGGATGGGATTACGGACAAAACGCTATCGCGCAATCTGAAGGAGCTCGAATCTGACGGCCTCATCGTGCGCCACGAGTATCCGCAAATTCCCCCTAAGGTTGAATATCATCTTTCCGAGCTGGGAACGTCTCTCATGGAAGTGCTCGACCAGCTCTGCATCTGGGGTACCGAACACATGCCGAAGAGTTGATGCCACTTCGCACTTCGCCGCAAGGCATTCCGGCTAACCTTTTTGCCTGTCAATACATGCCAATACTACGGTCTTATTGCCGATCGAGCACACGATCTCTCGTCTCACTTCCACTTTTGGCTCCGCGCTCCGCTTGGAGCCACCAGCCCCTTGACCTAATACAGATGACGCAGGACGGGGGATTATGTCAGGGGACGATTATGTCAGGGGACGGGGATGATGGCATGAAACATGTTTCATGCCATCATCCCCGTCCCCTGACATAATCGTCCCCTGACATAATCCCCCGTCCCCGTGACACAAAGTGTTGCTCCTAGCTCCCAGCTGCTGGGTTAAGATGAAAGCTGCAACCCAAGTCGTCAAGGAGGCCGCGCCCATGCCGCAATTCGAGCACTATATGTATGTGTTGGAGTGCGCGGACGGAAGCCTTTATGCAGGCTACGCCACAGACGTCGACAGGCGCGTGGCCACCCACCAGGCAGGCAAGGGGGCCAAGTACACGAAGGCGCGCCTACCGGTGAGGCTTCTGGCCAAGGCCAGGTTCTATTCCAAGGAGCGCGCCATGAGCGCCGAGGCCCGCTTCAAGCGCCTGTCAAGAAGCGACAAGGAGCGCATGCTCGGGATGGCCGCTGAAAGCTCGCTCGAGGAAGCACTGGCGTCGGAGCTTCCGGGCTTCAGCGAAGAGCCCGCCCTTGAATTCGTCGATAGGCTGATCTTCGAGAACATCGACGAAGGATACCGGGACTTCCAGTCGAAGCTCATGCCCACGGTGAACCCAGAGACGTTCGCCGGAGTCAGGACACCTACCCTGCGCAAGATCGCGAAGCAGCTGCGCAAGCGAGACGACGCACGCGACTTCCTGCG
>CAZKKN010000114.1:0-2113 GCA_964553375.1 uncultured Eggerthellaceae bacterium
GATTACTGCAAAGCGCTTGCAACCTTGCGGGCTGCAGCCGTAATGGAGAGGTCGTCCACGTTCACCGTTACCTCGGCATAGCGCTCATAGAGGGGCCGACGCTCCTCATAGAGCTCACGCAAGCTCATGGAGATGCCACCTTTCAGCACCACACCGCGCTCTTGCAAGTCGTTCAGCCGCTCTTTGAGCGATTCGAAGGATATCTCCAGATAAACCACGGTGCCGATTTGCGCTAGGTGCGTCATCGCCGCATCGGAGTATATGGCGCTGCCACCGGTGGCGATAACCGTGTTGGAAGCCGTGATGTTGCTGAGCACCTCATTTTCCACTTCTATGAAGCCCTCAGGACCCATGGCATCGATGATCTTCTGCAACGTGCGGTCACACTGGTTCTGAATGAGAAGGTCGGCATCGATGAAGTTCTTGTTCAAGATCTTCGCGAGCACGATGCCCAAGGTGGACTTGCCTGCTGCCGGCATGCCGATGAGTACAACGTTATTCTTCTCCGCCACTGCGCTTCCCTTCTTCGTCCAGGCGCTGCTCGTCATGGAGAGCCGAACCTTCCTCTATCTCCAGCTCTATTCCAGACTCCAGATCGTCAGCGTCCTCTATTATCTCAACTTCGATTCTATCACCCCTCTCCCCCACCTCAGGCGCAGAGGGCTCTGCGTTAGGCTCGTCTGTCCTATGCTGAGGGATGAAAAGCGCGACGAGGGCCACAACCAATGCCATGCCCAAAAGGACACCAACGGTGAGCGGTTCGAAGAAGAACAGCTGAGCGAAAAGCCCGATGACCAGCAGCGTGCACGCGGTCCGCAGCAGGATGCGCCGCGAGCGCATCCCAGCCCTGTCGCGCACCACGAACACCACTCCCACGGCCAGCACCACTGCGGCGAGGGCGAAGAAGAGCATGCGCACACGGTAGTCCCAAAGCGCTCCGAGCGCATAGATGTCCACCCAGCCCGCTTCGCTTTGGATTGCGTTCTCCTTATGCAGCTCAGTGAAGCGCTGCGGGTTCGCATCGCCGACATCGGAGAGCCAACTTACGGGGAATATCACATGGGCATCGGCATAGTTTCCCGCCTTCACCTGCGGAACTTGATACATTATAGTGCCGTTGGGATTGATGGTGTACTCGCCTCCGGTCGAACCATGACCCCATGCCATCACATCCTCACCAGGGATGAATGGGGTGTCCACGGGCACCGGCAGGGTTATCTGCAAGGAGACATTGCGCGCATCAACGGCCAACCGGTCCGATGCGTAAGTCCAGAACAGCTCCCCCACATCACGATAGACGCTTGCCAGGTTCTCCACCGTGAACACCGTCTCTATCATATAGGTTCGCGAGATATCCTCTTCCACCGGGAAATAGCAACGGATCATCCCGTCCTTCTTGTAATAGGAATACCACGGTGCCACATCGGGTTGTCGCAGGTCATAAGAGGCGGAGTCCCCCGGGTTCATGCCCTGGAGGCGCGGCTGGGGTGCCCGCGGTGAAAGCGCCACCCAGTTATCCAACGGGGCACCGCCATCGTCGACGGGAACGACGTTCATCGTGCGGATCTTCAAAAACTGCGTGTCAGATGGCTCATACAGATACCAGACCATACCCTTGTTCTCGCCGCTGAACGTCGCGATCTTCCGCTCCACGATCTGAGCGGTATCGTTCGACTGCAATTGAAGGTCCGTCGAAAGCTCATCGAAGCTGTAATCCGCTGCCGCCCAAGCGGTGCCGCGAAATGCCACCGCGCTTAGGGCGAGCGCCGTAAGGGCGCACAGAGCCGCGAGCGTCATCATCCGACCGCACATCACGCGCAACATGCTATCTTTTTGCAATCGCACCGTTGACCCTCTTCGCCATGCAATCCCTCTAATTCGGCTTAACCTCTCTATGATACCGTGACAAAGGATTCAAGAAGAGTGCGGCGATAAAGTCGCTGATTGATTGCGTCCTTTGATGCGAACGGGTTTGAAAGGTGGGATGGGGCGCCTTATGGCTCTGGGCATTGTGATGCCTCAGATTGGCTTGAAAACCCGAAGCATGCGCCTTCGTGCGATGCGAACGGGTTTGAAAGGTGGGATGGGGCGCCTTATGGCTCTGGGCATTGTG
>CAZKKN010000115.1:0-1994 GCA_964553375.1 uncultured Eggerthellaceae bacterium
AAGTCCGGGCTCCGAAGGGCAGGATGCCAGCTAACGGCTGGGCGGGGCGACCCGATGGAAAGTGCCACAGAAAAGAAAACTCCCACCCGCGCGAGGTCTTCCCTGCGGAAGCCTCACTGGGGAGCATCAGACGGAGCAGATGGGCGTGAAATACGAGGGAGCGACCTAGGCGGTCGTGACCGAGGATTGAGCGTTCAGCTGCCCGCCTGATGCTCCCCAGGCGGAGGAAAAGCTGAAACGGTGCGGTAAGAGCGCACCAGCGCCGCAGCAATGCGACGGCTTGGTAAACCCCATCCGGAGCAAGCGCAAATAGGGATGCTATGCGGTGGCCCGCCGCGCATCCGGGTTGCGTGCTTGAGGTACAGGGCGACCTGCACCCTAGATAAATGGCCGTCCGCGACAGAACCCGGCTTATCGGCCCACTCAGCTTCTGCATTTCAGGTACAAGGCAGCCGTGATATTCACATCCCGTCTCCTACCTGAATAAGAGTATTTACCCTTCCCAATGCACATGAATCCCGCCGCCCTCATTGGCAAAGGCAAAAAACAGAAGATTTGCTTGAGAAAAGGGACCAAAATGCAGCGCCGCTAGCCGCAAGCTGCTTTGATGGACTACGATTGCAATTCATGCTCTTTTATGAACTTGACTCGCAAAATGAGGGTCCGTGGTCAAAACCCCCCTTCAGTCTGACTTGCTAGGGCTCGATTTGACCTTTTATGCGATGCCATGGCCAATAATCAAACAATTTGAGCGCTTTTGACTGTGTATAGCGCCCATTTTTCAGCGCAGAAGTCAAACAGGAGGGGATATTTGACCACGGAGGTGGTTACGGCAGAAGATTTGAAATGCCTGGACAAGTGGGGCGCAGCCCCTTTGCATTCTGACCTAGAACTGTGGATTTACCCGATACAAGCAGTTCACGCTCACGAAAAGGCCTCCTGGTTTACAGGAACCAGCCCGCCTACGGGCAACAAGAAGGCCGCCCGTCAGAGACGAGCGGCCTTAAGGGTGTCTTGCGTTCAAACGCAGGTGCTAGCAGGTAGTGACGGGCGCTCACATGCTAGCGGGTACTGCCGTGCCTGCACCCTAACGTGCCAACGGTTGCCAGCACGCCAACAGGTGCTACTGCTTGGTGCTTTCTTTGCCGGTTGCGGCGTACTCAAGCAGCACGTCGTACCAGCTCATGTGAATCTCCTCGGCATCTATCTGGGCCTCGATGACATCGGTCTGCTCCTGGGTCTTCAACTCCGCGATCTTCTCACGCAGCTTATCGGCCTTCCCCCGCACATCGTCCACGTCGATGGTATCGGGATCGCAGCCGAAACGGCCCAGAACCGACAGATGGTCATGGAGCATCTGGGTGCAGCCCATGTGGATGAGGAAGGTCTTGGTCTCCTTGCCCTCCTCATCGAGCCACAGCACCAGCTTGCCTCCCTGATGGTTGGTGGCAACAAGGCTCTCATGGCCTTTCAAGACGCCATAATGACCAGCGAAACCAGGAACGTTGGCATAGTAGACATCGCCCGCGAACAGCTCACGGGTAGGTGTGGCCACCACGCAGCGGAAGCTCTCAGCCATGGTTATTCACCCTGCATTTCTTTGTAAGCAGCGTACACGTCCTCGATACCGCCCTTCAGGTGGAAGCACTGCTCGGGGATATCGTCGCACTCGCCATCCAGGATGGCGGCAAAGGAGCGCACCGTATCGTCCATCTTCACGTACTTGCCCGGCAGACCGGTAAACTGCTCGGCAACGTGGAAGCACTGGCCGAAGAACTGCTGCGCCTTACGAGCGCGGTTCACGGTGAGCTTCTGCTCCTCGGAAAGCTCGTCCATACCCAGAATGGCGATGATGTCCTGGAGGTCCTTGTAGTTCTGCAGGAGCTCCTGGATACCCACAGCCACGCGGTAGTGCTCCTCGCCGACGATCTGGGGATCCAGCGCGCGGGAGGTGGACTCCAGCGGGTCAACAGCCGGCTAGATGCCCAGCTCGG
>CAZKKN010000116.1:0-1938 GCA_964553375.1 uncultured Eggerthellaceae bacterium
AGGATGGCTTCGGTATGCTTATCGGTGAGGCAGAAGCGCTCTGTCAGCCGCTCGCTGGCCTCCTTGTCGGTCTCTGAGGAGCGGATGATGGAGATGACCTCATCGATGTTATCCAGGGCTACGATGTAGCCTTCCAGGATATGCTCGCGCTCCTTAGCTTTCGCCAGCTCGTAGCGGGTGCGGCGCTCGATGACGTTTTCCTGATGGGTGATGTAGTGGCGCAGCACCTCTTTGAGGGACATGGTGCGCGGCACGCCATCGACCAGGGCCAGCATGATCACGCCGAAGCCCACCTGCAGTTGGGTGTGCTTGAAGAGCTTGTTGATCACCACCTGGGGTATGGCGTTTTGCTTCAGCTCGATGATGATGTCGATGCCATGGCGATCGGCGCCATCGTGGATGTTGCTAATCTCCGGCAGCTTCTTGTCGCGCACCAGCTCGCCAAGCTTCTCCAGCAAACGCTGGCGGTTCACCTGATAGGGAATCTCGGTGATGACGATGTTCGACTTGCCGTTCTTCTGCTCCTCGATGCGGTACTTCGCCCGCAAGGTGAGGGAGCCGCGGCCGGTTTCGTAAGCATCGATGATGCCCTTCTTGCCCATGATCTCGCCACCGGTGGGGAAATCCGGACCCGGCAGCACCTTCATGAGGTCTTCGGTGGTGCACTCGGGGTCATCGAGCATCAGGTTCACGGCATCGATGGTCTCGCCCAGATTGTGGGGCGGGATGTTGGTGGCCATGCCCACGGCGATGCCCGCCGAGCCATTAACCAGCAGATTAGGGAAGCGGGCAGGAAGCACCTCGGGCTCCACCAGGGACTCGTCGTAGTTGGGCTGGAAGTCCACGGTCTCTTTGTCCAGGTCGCGCAACAGCTCCATGGCCGACTTCGCCAAGCGTGCCTCGGTGTAGCGCATGGCGGCGGCACCGTCTCCGTCAATGGAGCCGAAGTTGCCATGGCCATCCACCAGCGGCACCCGCATGCTGAAAGGCTGGGCCAAGCGTACCATGGCGTCATAGACGGCGCTATCGCCATGGGGGTGGTACTTACCAATGACGTCGCCCACCGTACGGGCGGATTTCATATGGGCGCGATTGGGGGTGTAGCCCGATTCGTTCATGGCGTAGAGGATGCGCCGATGCACCGGCTTCAAGCCGTCGCGCACATCGGGCAGAGCGCGGGACACGATGACGCTCATGGAGTATTCCAAGAACGACGTCTGCATCTCCTTGCCCAAATAGGCGCTGCGCACCGTGGTGCCCTCGCCGCCGTTCGCACCTTCGATGACCTCGCCATGGGCGTTCGGCATATCCACCATGAGCGCCTGGGCGCGCATCTCCTCGGAAACCGCGGAGCCGGGAGCCGGTGCCTCATCGCCCATCACCTGGGCACGCAGCAGCGCTTGGGCGGCGGCGTTTTCGGCTTCGGCGTGCTCCTCAGAATCCTCGTCATCCCAGGAGGCGGCGTCGTTCGCCTCTTCTTGGGCATCCTCTTCGGCGCGGTCCAAGAACTCGTCGAAGGGATCGTTTTCGTTGAACTGATCTGCCATCTATCGTCTCCTATTAAATGTCCAGGAAGCGGACGTCGCGGGCATGGGATTGGATGAAGTCGCGACGGGGCTCAACCTTGTCGCCCATGAGGTCGCTCACGGCGCGCTCGGCCTCGGCCGCGTCATCGATGTTCACCTGCAGAAGCGTGCGGCTGGCTGGCTCCATGGTGGTTTCCCACAGCTGATCGGGGTCCATCTCACCCAAGCCCTTATAGCGCTGCACGTCGAATTTATCGGGGTTGTCGTATTCCGCCAGGGTGGCCGAAAGCGCCTTCTCGTCATAGATGTAGCGCTCCACCTTGGTGGACCGGGAGTTCTTCTTCTTCAAACCGAAGATGGGCGGACAAGCGATATATATGTAGCCGCGGTTGATGAGCTCCGGCATGTAACG
>CAZKKN010000117.1:0-1889 GCA_964553375.1 uncultured Eggerthellaceae bacterium
CGCCAAGATCGGCGACAACCCGCGCAATCCCAAGTGGCTCCATACGGTCCATGGTGTGGGCTATCGCTTCGAAGACCCCACGAAAGCCTAAGGCTTCCCATAGGGTTCGAGCGCTATGGAATCCAAGAAGACCAGCGAACCGCCACGTCCGAAAAGCCTTCCCTCGCTCCCCGAGGATGACCTGTGCGTAGAAGTCACCGAGGAGCAGGCGGCGCAGGATAAGATCCCGCTGCCGGGTGCGGAGGCCCCTAAAGCCGAGGAGCCGGCCGCTGCTGAACCGCCTCGCAAGCAGCTCCCTGAGGGCTTCGGCGAAGACCAAGACGACGAAAGCGAAGAGGAAGAGCCGCGGCCTTCTTTCCTGAAGTCGCTCACATTCAAGACGCGCGTCACCTTGGCCTTCTCCTTCATCGCGCTCATGACCGCTGTGGTGGCCATCGCCGTGGTCTCGGTGGTATGGGAGCAGTATTTCCGCGCTTACACCCAGGAGAACATGCAGGCGCTCACTGAGATAACCGCCGAGCAGATCGCCGAATCCTACGCCCACGCCAATACCTTCGAAGGCGGTGCCTTGGAGCCCGCGAGCAACACCGTGGCGCTGATCAAAGGGGTGGGCATGCAGGTCATGGACAGTGAAGGCACCGTGCTCTACGATTCCACCACTCGCTCGCAGCTGGGCAACTTCGATGCGCCCTCGGTGGCGCCGCTGCAGAACGGCGAGAACGTGGCAGAGGCGCCCATCATGGTGGATGGCCGCTCGGTGGGGCTTGTGCGCGTTTGGGTCTATGGCTCCAATCAGCTGTTGCGCGTGGGCGATCAGGAGTTCCGCGACAAATCTTACGTTGCCATGGCCATGGCTGCCGTGGTGGCTATCATCTTGGCCTCGGTCTTCGGCTACTTCTACGCCCGTCGCGTGGTGCGCCCCATCAACCGCATCACCGATGCCGCTGTGGCGGTGAAGGAAGGCGACCTCACCGTGCGCACCAACCTCCAGGGCGACGACGAGATATCCCAGCTGGGGCAGACTTTCGACTCCATGGTGAGCTCCGTGGAGCGCGACCGCAAGCTGGAGCGCCGCCTCACCACCGATGTTGCCCATGAGCTGCGCACTCCGCTCATGGCCATCCAATCCACCGTGGAGGCCATGGTGGATGGGGTGCTGCCCGTGGATGAGGAGCGCCTCATGACGGTTGATTCCGAGGTCATGCGGCTCTCGCGGTTGGTGGATTCCCTGCTTAAGCTCTCGCGGTTGGAGAACCGCTCCAATCCTACGAAGAAAGTGGTCGTGGATGTGGGCGAGGTGGTGTCGGACATCATCGCCACCCACGAGGCCTATGTGAATGAGTCGGGCCTTATGATGGCTTATCGTGCAGACCCGGGCGTTTACGTGCTGGGTGACCCGGACCTGATCCGGCAGGCCACCGCGAATCTCATCTCCAATGCGGTGCGGTATACCGATGAAGGCGGCGGCATCTATGTGCGCGTGCGCAAGGGCAAGACCATGGCTTCCATCTCCGTGCGCGATACCGGCATAGGCCTCACCCCCGAGGAGGCTCAGATGGTGTTCGATCGTTTCTGGCGCGCCGATGCAGGCCGCGACCGCGAGAACGGTGGCCTTGGCGTGGGGCTTACCGTGGTGAAGGAGATCGTGGAGCGCCATAACGGCTGGGTCCAGGTGGAAGGGCGCAAGGGCGAAGGCGCATGCTTCACCATCCACATCCCGCTCTATGTTGAGAAGGAGCGCAAGGAAGGGCGCGGTCGCAGTGGCCGTGGTCCCGCTTGGGGCCGCCGCTAGGGTGTCCCTATCTGACGTCTTGGGCTTCCTGACCGGGGGGGTTTATGTCAGGGGACGGGGATGATGGCATGAAGCGTGCTTCAGGTTTATGTCAGGG
>CAZKKN010000118.1:0-1838 GCA_964553375.1 uncultured Eggerthellaceae bacterium
TGGGCATGTAGCCAGCCAGGTCGGTGGGCATGGGCTTCTCGTCCACCGGCTCGCCAACCACATTCCAAATGCGGCCCAGGGTACCCGGGCCAACGGGCATCATGATGGGATGACCCGTGTCTTGAGCCTCCAAACCGCGGACAAGGCCGTCGGTGGAGCTCATGGAAACGGAGCGGACCAGGTTGCCCGGCAGCTCGGTCTCCACCTCAAGGACGAGGTGGATCTTGCCGGCAGGCGTCTCAGCGTCCACGGTGAGGGCGTTGTAGATGGCGGGAATGGCATCAGCCGGGAATTCCACGTCTACAACGGGGCCCACGATACGCACGATGCGACCGGTGGCGCCTTTTGTGGCCTCTAGCTCCTCCTTTGTGAAAATTGTCTGACTCATTTAATCCTCCAAAGCCGCAGCGCCGCCAACGATCTCGGAGATCTCGGTGGTGATGGCGCTTTGACGTTCACGGTTGTATAACCTCGTTAGCGTTGCGATCATCTCGGTTGCGTTATCCGTAGCCGACTTCATGGCCGTACGGCGTGCCCCCTGCTCGGCCGCAGCCGAATCCACCAGCGCGAAGTACACGTCGGTGCGCAGGTAGGCCTCCTCCAAGTAATCCAGGCAATGGCGCGTATCCGGTTCGAAATCGATGTCGCCTTCATGGTAGTCATCGATATGCTCGCGGAAGTCGAAGTAGATGTCCTCCTCGCGCGGCTTGATGCCGATCTGCTCGGCGAAACTGGCCGTGGGGATGGGCAGCAGCAGCTTGCACACGAGGCGCTGCTCGCCGGCGTTCACCGCATGGTTGAAGATCATGGAAGCCTCGTCCAGGTTGCCCTCTTCGTATTGCTGGCGGCAATACTCGGCGATCAGCGATGCTTCGTTATAGGTGGGATCGGCGGAGCGATCCTTGATCTCCAGCACGGGGGTTATGCCGCGGTACTCGAAGTAACCGCAGGCCTTCTTCCCGCAAGCGATGATATCCACTTCCTTGCCCTCGGCGCGCTTCTGATTCATCAGCCGCTCTGCTGCACGCAGGGCATTGCTGTTGAAGCCGCCAGCCAGACCTCGGTCGGACGTAACCACCACGATGAGGCAGCGCTTCACTTCGTCATGGGCGTTCAGCAGCGGATCATCCGAGAGCTGCGCGTACTTCGCCGTAGAGATGAGCATGTCCGAAAGCGCGATGGACCACGGCAAGGACCGCTCCATGCGCTCGGTCGCCCGGCGAATCTTCGCAGCCGCCACCATCTCCATGGTGCGGGTGATCTGCTTCGTGGACGTGACGGAGTTGATGCGTCTTTCTATGTCGTGAAGGTTGGGCATGGTCTACCTACCTTACGCCGAGGGGGCAAACGACTGCTTGAAAGCCTCGATGGCCTTACCCAAGGCGTCGGATATCTCGTCGGTAAGCTTCTTCTCACGCACCAGATCGTCCAGGATCTGCGGCTTTTGGGCGCGCAGGTAATCCAAGAGCTCGGTGCGGAAACGCACGGTGTCCTCCACGGGGATGTCGTCCAGATAGCCCTTAGCGCCGGAGAAGATGGCCACGACCTCTTCCTGCATGGGCATGGTCTTGTAGCGACCCTGCTTCAGCAGCTCGGTCATGTGGGCGCCGCGGTTCAGCTGGTCTTGGGTGGCCTTGTCCAGGTCGCTGCCGAACTGCGTGAATGCCTGCAGCTCGCGATAGGAGGCCAAGTCCAGACGCAGGGTACCGGCTACGGACTTCATAGCCTTGGTCTGAGCGGAGCCGCCTACGCGGGACACGGAAAGGCCCACGTTGACAGCCGGACGCTGACCTTGGAAGAACAGGTCCGTAGACAGGAAGATCTGACCGTCGGTGATG
>CAZKKN010000119.1:0-1712 GCA_964553375.1 uncultured Eggerthellaceae bacterium
CCTCCTTAGAGCTTCTCGATGGCCACGGCGCAGTCGAAATAGGACTGGTTGCGGCATGCCTGGTTGTAGTCGTTGAATGTGGTGCGAGCGAGGTCGCCATCGATATGCTCGCGGGTGAGGAAGCTGCGCGGGCAATGGAGCGCCTTGCGCTGCTGACCGGGATTGAGGGTGGCAAGCAGCGTCACCGATCCGCGGTCGTTGTACAGTCGCACGGTGTCGCCTTCCTTGATGCCCAGCTCAGCGGCGTCCTCCGGGTTGATGCGGCAGACCGGCTGCTTCTCGAACTCCTTCATGTAATCAACGTCGTACCATTGAGTGTGGGTGCGGGTACGCATGTGCTCGCAGCATATGGTGAAGGGATACTGCTCGCGAATGGGATTATCCAGGTCGGCCTCGCGCGCCGGCTCCCAGAAGCTGGCCAATTTCTCCTTCTCGATATCGAGCTGCTGGCCCATCATGTAGTCGGGCTTGGGGTCCTCGCGATAGAACGCGGCTCTCCCGGATGCCGTGCCGAACGTGCCGCCCTCATGGGCAACGGGCCCAGAGAGCTCACAACGCAGGTAGTTCTTCTCGCGCACCTTGTCGATGGTGACGCCATGCGCCTTGCCCCACGGGGTGCCGAGCAAAACGTTGAGGTACTCGTCGTCGGTGAACTGGAAGAAGTCACCATAACCCATGGCATCGGCGATGAGACGGTAGATCTCGGCATCGGGCTTGCTCTCGTAGAGCGGCTCGATCGCCTTCTTGTTCCAGAGCAGGTAGGGGTTCATGTAATAGCGAACGCGCAAGTCATCGGTCTCGAACCAATGGCAGGCGGGAAGCAGGATATCAGCGTAGAGCGAGGTGTCGTTCATCGTCATATCCTGGATGACGATGAAGTCGATTGCATCAAGCGCCTTAATGGTCTCGTTTTGCTCCGTCTGATTCGAGACGATGTTGGTGCATGAGGCGTAGAGGGACTTGACCGGGAAATCCTTGCCCATCTTCTTGCCCGTCTGCACGATGCCGCAGAAGTCGGTCCAGTTGAGCTTGGCGCCGACACCCGGCGGAACCTGGCCTGTGGCGCTCGGCATCATGATGGCGGCTTGGATGTTGCCTTCACCGAAGTTGGGCTCGCCGGTGTAGAGCCCCCTGCCGGGAGCGCCTATCTGGCCGGACACCAGCAGCAGCACATCGACGCACTTGGAGCTGTACATGCCGTTGTTGTAATGATTCAGGCCGTATTTCGTGTCCGTCAGCACGTTGCCCTCTTGGGTGTACATCCGGGCGAGGCGTTTGATGTCCTCGACGCTTGTGCCGGTCACCTCGGAGGCATGCTCTACGGTCCAAGGCTCAACGCTCTCACGGATCAATTCCAGCTCGGTGCGTACGTGAACGCCGTTGATATCAGGCACGTTCCCCAAGGCGGGCTTGGTCGCGTTCTTGTATGACACAGCGCTCTGAGTTTCCTCGTCCCAAACGACCTGCGGATCCACAGTCACCTCTTGGCCCTGGGCATTCTTGGCGGTCGTAGGCGCAACGCCCAGTTCGCTCATGCGCAGGAATTTGCCGTCGTCCTTCACCAGGAAAGGAGCCTCTGTGCACTTGCGGAGGAACTCCGTGTCCTCCCAGCCTTGCTCGAATATCTCATGGACGGCGCCGAGTGCGAGCGCGCCATCGGTTGCGGGGTGGACGGGAACGAACCAGTCGGCCTTGCCGGCCATGGTGCGGTA
>CAZKKN010000120.1:0-1687 GCA_964553375.1 uncultured Eggerthellaceae bacterium
CGAATGGACCCGCAGGAAGGCCATCCAGAAGGCCATCGAGAGCCTTCGCGTGCCAGACGAGCTGAAAGACCATCTTCGCACGTTGCGATGACCTGGTGACATCATTGCCGTAGGCACTTGATGACCTATTCCTCTGGAAGTGGTCACCATCTCCTGTGCAGGGGAACGCCTCAACCGCTAGAGCTCGGGAGGGGCAAGCGCTCTTCAGACTCCTTCACTCATCCCATTTTTCCTTAAAAGCGCCGCATATTGCGGTATTCTTATATGCCATCAATGAATCATACCTTCGTTGAAAGGAACATCATGATCGAATTGGGTGACGACAAGGTCATCTACGCCTTCTCGTCCGACATGGATCCAGTGCTCACCATCCCTTCAGGGCAGACCGTTCGCATTCGCACGAAAGATTGTTTTGGCAATCAGCTCTCTGGCCCAGAGGATGAGCTTGACGAGATCGATTGGGACGCGATCAATCCTGCTACAGGCCCTATTTTCGTCGAAAGTGCCACGGCAGGTGGTGCGCTGAAGGTCACGATCGAGGACATTGAGTTCGACGGTCATGCCGCTTGCTGCACCGGCAAGGACGAGGGTGTCTATGGCGATAAGCTCAACGGATGGAGCACGCACTTCTGTCAGATCGAGGATGGAGAACTCGTATGGAATGATGCGCTGCGGATTCCGCTCAATCCCATGATCGGCGTCATCGGCGTTGCGCCGACAGGAGAGGCTGTCAACTGTGGCACGCCAGGGAGCCATGGCGGCAACATGGACAACACGGCGATCACCACAGGTGCAACGCTGTACTTCCCAGTCGCAGTGGACGGAGCGCTCTTCGGATTGGGCGATATGCATGCTGCGATGGGTGATGGCGAAGTGAGCGTTTCGGGCGCTGAGGCACCTGGATGGGCCACGGTCACGCTCACAGCGCTTCCCGAGTTGACACTGGTCGATCCTGTGATCGAGAACTCAGAGAGCTTCGGCATCATCGCATCGGCTGACAGCCTTGATGCGGCTGCCGATCGTGCGGTGCATCGGATGGTCGACCTCATTGCCGAGCACTCAAGCACGTCTGCGCCCGATGCGGTCATGCTCCTGTCGCTTGTTGGCGATGTTCAGGTTTGCCAGATGGTCGACCCACAGAAAACGGTGCGTTTCATGGTTCCGAAGTATGTGCTCAAGGCCATTGGGTTTGATTGGCCGTATTAAGCGGCGCCATCAGGGGACGTAGGCGATAAGACGGAGCGCGGGTGCGAACCGTTGAGGTCGTGGTGAGTTTTGGGTTGAACGATGCCGCATACGACGCGGCGCGGCCCAAGAGGAGAGGAATGAAAGGTGGAGAAGGAGAAATTGTTCGACGCTGAGCGCAATGAAGCTCAGCTGAACGCTAAGCCTGAACCAGGCATGAGCGAGGCCTCCGAGGCAGCACTCGAGGCGATGGGGTACAAGCAGGAGTTGAAGCGTGCGCTTTCGGTTCCAGACATGCTGGTCTACGGATTGATCTTCATGGTGCCGATCGCGCCATTCGGCATCTATGGTGGCGTCTTCTCAGATTCGGGTGGCATGCCCTCTCTGGTGTATCTCGTTGGCATGATCGCGATGATATTCACCGCATTTTCCTATTCGGCGCTCTCTAAGGCGTTCCCGGTTTCGGGTTCGGTCTATGGCTATACCAGCAAGGGAATCAACA
>CAZKKN010000121.1:0-1654 GCA_964553375.1 uncultured Eggerthellaceae bacterium
CCCTGACATAAAACATCCCCGCCCCCTGACATAAAACTCCCCAGACATGCTGGGCTCCCATTTTCGCACCCGATGGTCAAATACCCCTTCGAGTCTGACTTTTTCGCCGGGTTTTCTGCCGCTTTGCCCCACACAGAAAATCGCGACCTGGGGTTTCGCTAGCGAGGGTCACCAATAGGCCCGCTTCTGGCGCTCGAATGCTCAGACTGGAGGGGGTATTTGACCACGGACCCCTCGCACAGGACCACTTTCGCCGTAACCTAGTACTGGGGTCTATGCGTAGAAGAGCAGATCGTTGTAGGACGGTACCGGCCAATATTCGGCGCTCACCAGGATCTCCAGGTTGTCCACCTCGGCGCGAAGCGCCTCCATGAGCGGGATGACCTCATAAGCATTCTTGTTCGCGCACTCTTGCTGGTCGGCGATGGCGCGCACCCGGTGATGTGCCTCATCCAGCTTATCCAACAGCTGAGCGATGGCATGCATGCCGGTGACCAGCTTGTCCAGCACGGTCCGATGCTCGGAGAGGTCGCCGGACGCCACAGACTCGATCTGATAGATGTTGCGCGCAATCTCCGAGGCGTACTTGCTGATGGCCGGCAGGTAAAGCTGGCGCACCATGCGCTTCATGGTGCGAGCCTCAATGTTGATCAGCTTGTTGTATTTCTCCAGTTTCACCTCATAGCGACTGCGAATCTCCGCCTCGGTGAGAATGTTGAACTCTTCCAGCAGCTCGATGCTCTTCTGCTCGATGAGCGCCGGCATGGCATCGGCCGTGGTGCGGAAGTTGGACAACCCGCGGCGCTCGGCCTCGCGTGCCCATTCGTCACCGTAGCCGTCGCCGTCGAAGATGATGCGCGAATGGTCACGCAACAGCTGCTTGATGTGGGCAAGCGCCGCCTTCTCGAACTCTTCGCCGGTGAGGCCCTCCATGGCATCGGCGAAGTCCTTCAGACTCTTGGCCACAGCCGCGTCCAACATGATATTGGTCTCGGAGAGATTCTGGGACGAGCCGGGCATGCGGAACTCGAACTTGTTGCCCGTAAAGGCGAACGGCGACGTGCGATTGCGGTCGGTGTTGTCCTTCAGGAAGTTCGGTAGTACCGAAACCCCCAGGTCCATGGCCACTTTATGGGCGCTCATGTACTCGGATTCGTGGTCGTTTACCAGGGCATCCACGATAGCGGAAAGCTCGTCGCCCAGGAAAATGGACATGATGGCCGGGGGTGCCTCGTTGGCACCCAGGCGATGGTCGTTGCCCGCCGAAGCCACGGACAGGCGCAGCAGGTCCTGGTATTCGTCCACCGCCTCCACCACGCAGGTCAAGAACACCAGGAACCGCAGGTTCTCAATGGGATTGTCGCCAGGCTCGAGAAGATTCTTGCCATTGGCGGAGAGGGACCAGTTGTCGTGCTTGCCGGACCCGTTAATGCCGTCGAAGGGCTTCTCGTGCAGCAGGCACACCAGCCCGTGATGGCTGGCCAGCAGGCGCATCTTCTCCATGGTGAGCAGGTTGTGGTCGATGGCGCGATTAGCGCTCTCGAATATGGGCGCCAGCTCGTGTTGGGCCGGAGCCACCTCATTGTGCTTGGTCTTCGCCGGCACGCCCAGCTTCCACAGCTCGTCGTCGAGCTCCTTCATGAAGTTGTTGACC